>CALXFF010000001.1 GCA_944387525.1 uncultured Clostridia bacterium
TGCCAATACATAAATATTAATTCTTTATTTACTACTTGCATTGCTTTATATTGTGATTTTAAAATTTCATTTTTTACACTTTCTAAAATTTGTTTGTATTCACTTATATCTATATTATTTCCCATTTTTTACCTTCTTTCAAATTGTTCAATAGACTCTTGCACAATTAATAATTTGTTTCTATTATAACATCAAATTACATTTTTTTCATTATATTTTAAAAATATTTACATTTTTAAAGGTCACGAATTCGATACCTTTAATTTTTATATATAAATTATTTCATTATATGCAATTTCTTCTGCTCTGCTTTTTATACTATTCATTTTTTGTACCCATTCTAATTGATTATTTGCTTTTAATTCTTCTGTAACATTTTCTTTTTTTGCCATTTGCTCTACTAAACTCTTAACTCTTGTTCTACATTCATCTTCAATATCTAATAAATGACTTGTTAATTCGTTATTTATTCTCATTAACATACATTCTGCTTTGTGGTGTTCTTCTAAATATTGTAGTCTTAATCTGCCATATTTTCCGATATTACCTGTTCTTCTTGGTTTTGGTAATGCAATATTGGGTAGATAAAAATCTCCTACCTTTGTATATTCAATTCCATATTTATTTTTACTTAATTCTTTATTTTCCATTTTCAAATCCTCCAATTTCTACATTATAATTTTAAATATTATTATAAAATCAAAAAAGATGAACTTGTATTATTATTTTTTACAATTCATCTTTTAAATATGTGAAAATTTTATAATTTACTAAATTGTTTGTAGGAGGAAACCTTTGCTATTACTGAATTTTAACTTTTCGTCATAAGAGAATAAAATTGTAATTACAAGGGCTATCAAAGTAATTCCATTTGTACTTTTTAAATATTCTAATTTTTCTTTTTCTTCTCTTTTAGTTTTTTCCATTTCTCATTTCCTCCTATGTTTAGTATTATTCGCGTTTTTTCTTTTATGTATTCTTTGCATACATATTTTACTATAACTTTTAATGTTTTGAAATGAATTTAAAACCGCATTAATGTGGTTTATTTCCACATTTTAACATCACATGACGGAAAAAAAATTAACTTTTTTTAATTTAGAACATATAATAAACATAGATTAATTACTTTAGAATATATTTATATAATAGGTAGGTGATTTTTTTGAATAATATGAATTTTGATGAAAACACTATAAATAAATTAAAAGATATGATGAATAAAGGTGAATTAAATGATGTAATTTCACAAATTCCTCCCGAAATGATACAAAACTTTTCTTCAATGATGAATAATAATACTCAAAATGAAGCTAATAATTACGGAAATAATAATTCTAATAATTCGTTTGATTTTAGCAATATTGATATGAACACTATTATGAAAATGAAATCAGTTATGGACAAAATGAATAACTCTAATAATGCAAGTAGCAATCTTCTTCATTCACTTAAACCTTATCTTAGAGAAAGTAGAAGAGAAAAAGTTGACCAGTATGCAAATTTACTAAATATTGCTAAAATTGCTGAACTATTCAATAATGATAATAATAATCAAAATAACAGAAATTCAGAAAATAATTTTGATAACAATATAAATAATTCTGACAATTTGAATAATAAGGAGAGTCCTAAATAATGCCAATCTTTCCATTTTTTCAGTATCCTTATCACATGAATAGATATTATCTAAGAAATAATATTTATTCACAAAACAATAATTATAACAAAACGAATGATTTTAATAAAAATAACACCTTGAACGATGAAATTCAAATTGATAAAACAGAAAATAGCAATTACGATAATAATGACAAATCTTCTTCGAGACAAAATAAATCATCTAGATATTCTGGTTTTGGTCCTATTCATTTTCAAAACCCATTTTCCATGAATAGTGAAGAACCAATTATTGAAATATTAGGTATTTCACTTTATCTAGATGATATTATCATTCTCGGTTTATTATTTTTCCTTTATCAAGAAGGTGTAAAAGATTATATGCTATTCTTAGCATTAATTATGTTGCTTTTAAGTTAAACATTTTCTATATAATTGTGTTCAAGATAGAATTAACATAAGTATTATTTAGCTCTTTTTACTCGATTACTATATGATTATCTATAACACTGACATATGCTTGTTTATGCAAAGGTTCTTCATCCCTGTCAATCTCTCTTACTATGTTTGCAATTCTTATTTGAACAGTATCTATTAATCCTGCAGCAATTATAGCTTGTTTATTTCCTTTAGCCCCTGCATGTGCTAGTCCTCTTAAAGCTCCTAATACAACAATATTATCAGATGCCATTACTTCTGCTCCAGAATTTACATCTCCTAATATCACTAAGCTTCCTTCTGATTCTAATTTTTGACCAGAACGTAATGAACCTCTATGAAATTTTGTCTCTGAAATTGCTATTTCTTTTTCAAAAGTTTTTTTAATACTTGAAAGTCCTAAACTTTTAGGCATATCAAAATCTATTTCTACATCAATCTTACTTTTTATTATTTCTTGAATTTCGTCTATTTCTCTATTTTTCAATACTTTGCCTGTAACTGTTATTGGTGTTTTTTCATCTTTGTATAATTTTTTTAATTCTGGTAATTTTCTTTTTAAACATTCTATAATTTCCATTTGTGTCGCATTATCATTTAATTTAATAACAATTTCATTTTTCTTTAAATTAATACTAACGCAATTCTTCATTTCAAACTTCCTCTTTTCTTTTTTACTTAACATTTTTTAATATTAGTTATATTTATTATTAGCTAGAATATTATATTAAATAATTTTGCAGTACCGCGTAGCGACCAAACGAGCAAAAGCGAGTGCGATTGGAGCAACCTTCTTACTACCAAAAGAAAAATTTATTTTTCTTTTATAATCAAAGGTTGCGACAACAAGGTACAAAAAATTATTAAATATAATATTCTAGCAATATACAAATAAATTGTAACTAATTAAGTTGTTGCGTGTATGGCTCAGCTGTCATATCTTCTTGAATATCTTGTGTATTCATTCCAAAATATTCCTCCATAATATCTCTTACAACTTCTGCTGTATAATTTCCATGTCCTCCATTTTCAACCATAACTACTATTGCTATTTCTGGATTTTCGAATGGTGCAAATCCAACAAACCATGCATGAACTTTATCATTTGGTGCTTCAGCAGAACCAGTTTTTCCTCCAACACTTATATTAAAATCTCTAAATCTTACATATGCAGTTCCTCCAGAATCTCCAGTTACTGATTGCATTCCTGATAATACGGCATTTAAGTTATTTTGGTTAATTGTTATATCTTCAGTTTCTGTTTCTTCAATTCCTAATTTTTGATTTACGAAATTATTAATTTCTTCTTTTGATTCTTCTGAACCATCTGAATTTCTGATAGTTTTTACTATACTTACATCTATTTGTTTACCACCATTTGCAAGCATACTTATATATTTTGCCATTTGTAATGGACTAAATTCATTATCATTTTGTCCAATTGCTGCTTGTAATGAATCTGCAGGATACCATGTAGGGTCATTTGGATGTAATTTTTGTTTTGTTTCTCTACTTGCCAATTGTCCTGCTGTTTCACTTTGTAATTCTATACCAGTTTTTGTTCCTAAACCAAAATATTTAGCATATTTTACTAAAGTGTCAATTCCCATATTATCAGCAGTTTGATAGAAGAAATAGTTACAAGATTTTTCAATTGCTCCTGCAACATCTAGCCAACCATGTCCTCTACCATAATCACTATAATACCAACATTTTGGTTGATAATCTCTATATTTTCTATATACTCCAACATCATTTATCTTTGTTGTAGTAGTTATTGTTCCAGACTCTAAACCTGCTATTGCCGTAATCATTTTAAAAGTAGATCCAGGTGAATATGAATTTTGAACTGCTTTATTTACAAGTGGTTTCGCTTCATTACTTGTATAGTTATTCCAATTTTCTGTACTAATTCCACCTACAAAATCCGCTGGGTTATAATCCGGATAACTTGCCATCGCAAGTACTTCCCCAGTATTTACATTCATTACAACACATGCACCTGCATTTGTATCAAATCTTTGACCAAATCCACCATTTCTTATTTTTTCAATATTTGCTTTTAAGGCCTCTTCCGTAACTCTTTGTAAATTTGCATCTATCGTTAGGACTATATCTGAACCTTTAACAGCCTCCTCTGCTATGTACTCAGCTGTTGTAGATCCATCAACTGCCATATCGATTTGCTTTGTTCCGTTTTTTCCCTTTAAATATTCTTCAAATACATATTCTATTCCAGTTTTTCCAATAATATCATTTTGAGAATAATACTCTTTTCTTGTTTCATATTCTTCTGAACTTATTTGTGCTGCATATCCTAAAATATGTGATGCCAAAGTTCCAGAGGTATACTTTCTGACAGGTTTTACGACAATATTAATTCCTGCGAATTTATCAGAACTTTCACTAAATTCTGCCACCGCTTCTCTTGGAATATTTTCTGATATTGTAACAGCCCTCGTACTACTATACCCTTTTTGTGATATTAAATATCTTATCGCAATTATTTTTCTTATTTCTTGAATATCTGTATTTTGTATTTCATATTTGTCTTTAAATTCATAAAAGGCTTGTTCAGCTGTCATATCTTCATCTATATCATAATCATCTTTCCATTCTGTAAGCTCATCTCCTGAAATTGTATATTCAAACGTATCGGTATTAATCGGAAAATCATCAGAATATGAACAACCGTATTTTTCTAATACTTGAACCATATTTAATATATCTTGATTCAAGGTTTGATCATCTACTTTTGTCTTATACATCTCCAAAGAAAATTGTGCATCTGATGTAACTAACTCCTGTCCACTTCTATCTAAAATCGAACCTCTTGCTGCCTCAATTGTACTTTCTCTTGTTAGTCTCGTATTTGATTGTTCTCTATATTCTGCACCGTGAACAATTTGTAAGTCGAATAATCTAGCAATTAAAATAATTCCTACAACATATATTAATACTGTTATTATATTAAATCTTAAATTTGTATTTGCCTTTTTTACTACTTTTCTACTATTTCCTCTTTTAATACTTACCAAATTATCACCTGCCTTTTAAAAATACCTAGTCAATATTTTGTTACCCTTATATTCATTTTCTATTTCATATCCAAATTTTCGAATTAAAGGATATAAAATAATTGTTAATAATAAATTAAATATCACTTCTAAAACTAAAATTTTAATAAAATTAAATATCTCCACACTGTTTCCTTCAAACATATATTTAAACAAATAATTAAGTACCTCAACAATTACTGTAGAACTTAAAACCATAAGCATAATTGTCATTCTGCTATCTTTAGAAAAATTCTTGTCAAATATTGCTGCTAAAAATCCAATTAGCCCAAAAGAAACTGCCTGAATGCCAACACTCCTACCAAATAACAAATCTAATATAAGTCCTATTACAATCCCATAAATTGTTCCCATAGTTTTGCTTGCAAATAGCCCTATAAACAAAACTATAACAACAAATAAATTTGGCATTATTCCTGCAATATTAAACCAAGTGAAAAAATTAGATTGTAAAAAATAAATAATAAAAATTGTTAAAATTAAAAATATATTAATCACTAATTTTTTCACTTAGTTCACCTCTTTCACTTTACTAATTTTTCTCTTACTTTTTAATTTTCTCTGATTAGAAAAGAATTAAATTTTTCAATCAGTCTATTGATTAGTTATAACTAGAACAGTATTCAACTTATCAAAATCCACTGCTGTCTTTACTATCGCATATCTATCTGTCAAATTTTGAGTATTTGTTACTTTTTCTACTGTTCCAACATGTATTCCTTTTGGATAAATTCCACCCAAACCTGATGTCTCAATACTTTCCCCCTGTGCAATATTACTATCAGTTGGAATATACATTGCTCTTAATGAAGAATCATCATCCATTGTTCCTTTGCATACTATACTTTCATCATTTGAGCTCATTATACAACTAACCGAACTTGCTGTATCAATTATAGTTTGTACTTTTGCAGTAGTATCTGTTACAGATACTACATATCCAACTAATCCTTGGTCTGCTATAACAGTCATATTCTCTGCTACTCCATCATCTGTGCCTAAATTAATTACTATTGTCTTAGAATAGTTACTTATATCTTTATTTATAACATATCCTGGTACTGTATTATATTCTCCATATTTTTCAGTTAAATTCAAATATTCTTTTAATGTTTCATTTTCTGTTTTTATATTTTCTAATTCTCTTAAAGATTGCTCTAATTCACTATTCTTTTGTTTTAATTCTTCGTTTTCCGCTTGCAAATTATTTATATCTGTAAAAAATGTATTATTACCACTTATTTTGTTTTTCAAATATGTTAAACCATTTTGAATAGGCATAACTAAATTACTTGCTGCATTCTCAAAAAATGCAGTATTACTTTCTCCATTTGAGAAAATAACAATTAATATTAAAATAATAATGGTAATTATAATTCCAACAGTTCCTGCTTTTTTATTCCTATACATTTTTTACCTCTCAATCTTTTATTCCTTTTATTGAATTCATTTTTATTTTCTCTTTCTTGCATTAATTAAAACAGTTTTTAATCTTTCCAAATCCTCTAAAGTTTTTCCAGTTCCTCTAACCACACAATCTAATGGCTCTTCTGCAACATACACAGGCATTCCTGTTTCTAAACTTAATAATTTATCTAGATTTTTAATTAATGCTCCTCCACCTGCTAATACTATACCTTTTTCCATAATATCTGATGCAAGTTCAGGTGGTGTTTTTTCTAAAGTTAATTTAACTATTTCTACAATTTTACTGATTGATTCTTTCATTGCTTCTTCTATTTGTGTAGATGTAACTGTAACTGTTCTAGGTAATCCATCTGCTAAATCTCTTCCTCTAACTTCCATTGACATTTCTGTCATAAGTGGCATTGCACAACCTATTTGCATTTTTATTTGTTCAGCAGTTGTTTCTCCAATTGCTAAATTTTCTTCCTTTTTAACAAAGTTCACTATATCTTCATCTAATTCATCCCCAGCAACACGTAAAGAATGGCTTACTACTATTCCTCCTAAAGAAATTACTGCAACTTCTGTTGTTCCACCACCAATATCAACAATAATACTTCCACTTGGCTCTCCAACATCTAGTGACGCACCAATTGCTGCTGCCATTGGTTCTTCAATTAAATATACTTCCTTTGCTCCAGCTTGAATTACTGATTCTTCGACAGCTCTTTCTTCAACTTCAGTAATTCCTGATGGCACACCTACTACAACTCTTGGTTTTCCTACATTATATCTTTTTCCTACTTTTTCTATTAAATTTTTAAGCATTAATTGTGTAGCAGTAAAGTCTGCAATAACTCCATCTTTTAATGGTCTTACTGCTTTTATTTGTTCTGGTGTTCTTCCTAGCATTTCTTTTGCTTCATTTCCTGTTGCAAGTATATTTCCAGTTTTTCTATCTATTGCTACAACTGAAGGTTCTTTTAATACTATTCCTTTTCCTTTAACTGTAACTAAAATGTTTGCTGTTCCTAAATCAATTCCTATATCTTTTGATCCAAATGTAAAAAGTTTCATAATTATCGCTTATCCTTTCTTTTTAACTTCTGTCCTATTTTCCTTTTCATTTGTATCAGGCATACTTTCCACTATTTGTGAAAAAATACTTGTGTAAGTATCTACTCCTATTACTATATGATCTAATAGTTGTATTCCCAACATTTGTCCTAAATCATAAAGATTATATGTGAATTTCACGTCTGTATCACTTGGTGTTGAATCTCCTGTTGGATGATTGTGTATCAATATTATTTTAGATGCTTTCATTTTTATAGGCTCAACTAGTATTTCTTTTATTGAAATATTAACATAGCTTGTCCCTCCAAATGATAAATCTTTAATTTTTAGTATTTCATTTTTCTCGTTCAGTATAACTATTTTTGCAACTTCCCTTTTCTGGAATCTTAATTCTTCCATTACGACATTTACAATATCTTTTGGCTCTCTAACAATAACTCTTTTATAATTTACTGGTTTTGACATTCTTATTGCAAGTTCTCCTATTGCCTTTAATTGTATTGCTTTTATTTTTCCTATTCCTTTTATTTGAGTTAATTCTTCAATAGTTATATTTTTTAAAAAATTAAGTCCTTCTTGCTTTGTATCATTTAAATTTAATATTTTTTGTGCAAGTTGTACTGATGTTTCTTCCTTTGTTCCTGTTTTTATAATTATTGCTAATAATTCAGCATTTGATAATGTCGATTCTCCATATAACTCTAATTTTTCATATGGTCTTTCTGTTTCTGGCAATTGTTTTATTGTTATTGACAAATTATAGTCATTCCTTCCTCGTTTCTAATTGCCCCTACTTTTTTATATTTTTTTGTATATAAATATTGCAAGCACCATACCTATAATGCTAGCTATATTAATTCTAAACATAAGTGCAAATGTTAATTCTACTACACTTAAGTCTAAAACGACTGGATTTTCTAATCCAAAACTTTGGCTATATGATAGCCATGATAACCAGCTTACATTTGATGCTAATTGTCCTAATAGTCCCCCAACTACTAGTCCTGATAAAATAAATATTAATAAAATCCATACATTTTTTTCTTTAGTTGCCATATTAATCATTCCTTCCTTGACTCACAGTCTAAAATTGTAATTATTTTTCAATCTTTTGCTACGGATATTTCTTTTCTAACTCTTTGCTATTATATATTGAATTAGCAAATTTTTCAAGTATATTACAATAATTTTACCAAAATTTACTCCTTTTCATATAATGATATTAGTAGTATAATATAATTATAGATATTAGGAGGCCTACCATATGAAAATAGAAAAATTAACAGATAATAAAATCAGAATTATTATGAATATAAAAGACATAGAAAAAAATACAAATGATATACATACATTTTTTGATAATATTATGAATTCACAAAATCTTTTTTTAGATATTCTTAAAAAAGCTGAAAAAGAAGTTGACTTTCACACAGAAGGTTGTAAATTGTTGATAGAAGCCTTTTCTACCTTAGAAGATGTTGTAGTGTTTACAATTACAAAATACTCTTCAAGCGAAACTAAATCTTCTGCTACAATCTCTTCTTTAGATAATGATTATAAAAGAAAATTAACAGTAAAAAGAAAATCTAACACTCCGACTTTTGAAAATGCTATCTATGAATTTGAAAATTTTGATTATTTTTGCGAGTTTTGTAACAGTATCTCAAAAATTGAAAATTTAAATATTAATAAATTGGCTAAAAAAATAGTATTATATAACTATCAAAGTAAATATTTTTTAGTGTTTAAGGATATTAATTTTAAAGATACGTACATACATAAAGTTTTTAATATTTTATCTGAATTTTCAAAATTCCAAAATTTTTCAGCTAATTTTGAATACAAATTAGCTGAACATGCAAAAATTTATATTAAAAATAATGCAATATCAAAAGGTATCCAATACTTTGTTTAAATAATTTGTATATAATGTTGGAAAAGAATTAAATTTTAGCAAAACAAATCACATTTAAAAGGCAAAGGCTCATACTATACTATTTGTATGTAACTGCGTTTTAAATGTGATTTAACGTAGATAAAATTATAATTATCTTTCAACAAATTAATATAAATAATTTTGTGGATTATATGCCACTCCATTAACACGTATTTCTAAATGTAAATGTGGTCCTGTTGAATTTCCTGTAGAACCTACTGCTGCAATTGTTTGTCCTTGTGAAACTTGTGTGCCAGCTGAGACATATAATTTACTACAATGTCCATAATATGTTTGCACGCCATTTCCATGACTAATTACAATCATATTTCCATATGAACCTTTATATCCTGAAAAGGTTACTGTACCTGATGCAGCAGCCTTAATTGCTGTTCCTGATGGTGCTGCTATATCTAGTCCAGTATGAGCTGAACTTCTAACACTACTTCGTGAGCCAAATCTAGATGATATTGTTCCAGATACAGGTTTAATCAATGATATACCTAAACTAACTTTTCCACTTGAAGTAGTAGTTTTTGTATTTACTGTTCCTGTTGCTTGATATACACTACTTGACCTACCTGAAGATGTTGTAGCTACTTTAACAACTTTTGGTTTTTCTACATACAATTTTGAAACAGCTTCTTCACTAGATACTAAATCTTTTAATTCTGTTTCATATTTTTCAACTATAGATATTCTTTCAACATTTGCACTATCTTTTTCTTTTAATGTATTAACTACGTTTTCTGCATCTTCAAAATTAGATACATAAAGTTTTTCTTCTTGATTATCTAGTATTGCATAATATCTATAATATGTAACTCCTTGTGACTTTATATCATTAAATATTTCATCATCATTTGTTACAATATTCTTTTTTAACAAACACAATTTATATTCTGGCATATTATTTACCTGTACAAATGCTACATTCTCGTTTGTTCCATCACCTTTTTCAACATAATCATTTATTTTATGCTGTAATTCTGAACGGTTTTCTGTATATCCAACTTGTTCTCCATTTATAAATACACTATATGTTGGCTTATATAAAAAAGCAATTGCACCTACTATTAAAAAAGCTGCAATCATAAATAATATTATTAATTTAATACCCTTTCTTGTGTGTATTAATATTTTCTTGAACATTCTATTCATTCTCTCCTTTGTAATTTAGTTTCTTTAAACTACATGCCGATTAGTGTAATAATATTGTAACATTTGTTTTTTTGCAAAGATAATGCATCTTGATTTTCCGTAAGTTTTTTTTGTTTTTTTTCGTTTATCTCACTTTTCTTCGTTTTATCTCTTTTTTTCTTTTTAGGCAAATAAAAAGTATATTCGTTCTATATAAGAATGTGAATATACTTTTTAATTTCTATTGTTGTAATTCTGTTTTTACTTGATTAATTTCTGTTACTGTTGCTTTTTGTGCTGGTTTATAATATCCTTTAGTTTGAGCAATTTTAAATAACTCATATTGAAAACTTTCATCATTATTTCTAATTTGTTGAAATGTTTGTCTTAAATTCATATTTTCAGATTCTGATATAGCTGTTTGATATGCTGTTAAATCTGATTTTACACCACTTAAAATATCGTTTACCATTGTTTTTTCATCCATTAGATTTCTCTCCTTTCTTAATTATTCAAAAAAGTCATTAATTTTTGTTTTGTGTTTAAAGCATCTTGTGCTGATTTTGCAAATATTTGCTTTATTTGTGGGTCTACAGCCTGTGCTGAATATGTGTTTAATTTTTGATATGCTGTCTCATGTGCACCTATTAAATGTCTTAGGTGTTGTAATTCTGCTTGTGTTAAATCTGCCATTTAAATCATTCCTTTCATTTAATTTCTTTATTAAGTATTTACAATATTTAATTTTTTTATACCATTAAACAAAAAATACATCTAATTTTTTATTATTAGATGTATTTTTGATGATTTGCTCTTTGACAGTAAATAATTTTTGAAATTTTAAGGTCC
Organism: uncultured Clostridia bacterium; assembly: GCA_944387525.1. Classification (GTDB taxonomy): domain Bacteria; phylum Bacillota; class Clostridia; order TANB77; family CAG-508; genus CAG-269. Next base: position 11,545 of record CALXFF010000001.1, read on the forward strand.
GTCCCTAAATCCCTGCTTTTAGGGATTTTTAGGACCGTCCCCTAATCCCTGTCTATGACTTCTAAATTTGCATATTTAGCCATCAATCTCTTATGACCAGCTTTATCAAAATTAATGTCAACTTTTAAATCTTCACCTTCAGGTTCTACCATATTAATAGTACCTTCTCCAAATTTCTTATGAAAAATTCTAACACCTGCCTCGTATTTTGACAAATCTACTTGAGTATTTGTATTTATAGCAGATTTTTTTCCTATACTATTTAGGAAACTTTCTGCTGTTCTAAATGCAAAACCTGTATTTTTATTACTTGCTGCCATAACAGGTTCTTTTTCATTAATTTTATATGTCTTAATTGAACTATTACCATTATTATTACCATTACTATTTCTATTATCTCTACTTCCATATGTCCAACTATAATTGGAATCTTTAAACATTTGATTTTTGTTATTATCTGGTTCTCCAAATGCTTCTTGATAACCTTCTAACAAGTCTTCTGGTATTTCATTTAAAAATCTAGATACTGGATTATAGCTTGTTGAGCCGAATACTGTTCTTTGCTTACTACATGTTAAAAATAAGTTTTCTTTTGCTCTAGTAATTCCAACATAGCATAATCTTCTTTCTTCTTCTAGCTCTTGAGGATCCATCATAGATTGATATCCTGGGAAAATTCCTTCTTCCATACCAACTAAAAATACTACTGGGAATTCCAAACCTTTCGCACTATGTAATGTCATTAATGTAACAGAATCCTCTTGTTCTTCCATATTATCTAAATCACTTGACAATGTTATTCCTTCTAAAAATTCTGATAATGAATTTTCTGCAAATTCTTCTTCAAATTCAATTGCAACTGTCAATAACTCATCTAAGTTTGCAATTCTATTTTCTGCTTCGATTGTATTTTCCGCTTCTAAAGCCTTTGTATATCCTGTTTTCTTAAGCGTTAATTTTATCAATTCAGAAACACTAAGTTCATCTTTTTTACTTTTTAATTCTTCTATAACATTTACAAATTCTCTAGAATTTAAAAATACTCTATTTAAACCAAATTCATCAGCTTTTTTTATAACTTCATACATAGAATTTCCACTTGCTTCTGCAATTTGTTCTACTTTATCTAAACTTGTTTTTCCTATTCCTCTTTTAGGTTCATTTATTATTCTTTTCAAACTCAAATTATCATTACCATTTTGTATTAATCTCAAATACGCAATAGTATCTTTAATTTCTTTTCTTTCATAGAATTTTAATCCACCAACAATTTTATATGGTATATTTTCTCTTCTTAAAATATCCTCTATTGCTCTTGATTGAGTATTCATTCTATAAAGTACAGCAAAATCTGAATATTTATAATATTCTTCTCTCTTTAAATGTTCAATTTGCTCTACAATATATGTTGCTTCGTCATATTCATTATCTGCTTGATATACTTTAGGCAAATTTCCTTCTTCATTTTGTGTCCATAATTCTTTTTTATATTTTACTTCATTATTTTTTATAACTGCATTTGCAGCTTTTAATATATTTCCTGTACAACGATAATTTTGCTCTAATTTTATAATCTTTGTACCTGGGAAATCTCTTTCAAAATTCAAAATATTTGAAATATCAGCACCCCTAAAGCTATATATTCCTTGGTCATTATCTCCAACTACTGTAATATTTCCATTTCTAGATGCTAGCATTGTAACTAATGTAAATTGTGATTTGTTTGTATCTTGATACTCATCTACTAAAACATATTGAAATTTATTTGAATAATATTCTAATATATCTGGATTTTCTTCTAATATTTTTATTGCATAATTAATAATATCATCAAAATCTACTGCATTATTTTCTTTCAATCTCTTCTGATACAATTCATAAACTGTTGCAATTTTTTCTTTTCTAAAATCTCCATTTGCTCTTACGGCATATTGGTCTGGATCTAGCATTTCATTTTTAGCATTACTAATTTCTGATAATACTGCTCTATCATTAAATAGTTTATCATCTATTGCTAAATCTTTTAAACACCCTTTTACTAAAGTCTTTTGGTCAGAAGTATCAAAAATTATGAAAGATGAATCAAAACCAATTCTATCAATAAACTTTCTTAAAATACGCACACAAATAGAATGGAATGTTCCCATCCAAATATCTTTTGCATCATCACCTACAATATTTGCAATTCTCTCTTTCATTTCATTTGCTGCTTTATTAGTAAATGTAATTGCTAATATATTCCATGGCTTAACACCTTTATTTCCTATTAAATAAGCAATTTTATGTGTTAAAACTTTTGTCTTACCGCTTCCAGCTCCTGCTATAACTAAGCATGGTCCTTCTGTATTTACTACAGCTTCATATTGTTTATCATTTAAACCTTCTAAAACATCTTGCACTACACATCTTCCTTTCCCAAAGCTATCTTCAAATACCTGTTTGCGTTTTCTATTTTACTATATGAATTTAAAAAAAGCAAGCATTTTGAAATATTAAATAATTTTTAACAAATTTTTTACAATACATGTACCAATTAATATAAATATTCCTACATAAATTAATATTGGTGTGTATTTTAAAATATATTTTGAATCCTTTTTTAACACTTTAGCTATTGTATTGCCTACTAAATATATAATTAATACAATAACCGCATACAAAACTGTAGGATTATAATATAATGACTTAATTATATTTCCTTGAAATAAATTAATAAGTGCTCTTGTACAACCACAACCTGGACAATAAATTCCAAAGTTTTCATAAATCCAGCAATTAAATATTGGTGGTTTTCCTATTAGCACATATATAATGTAAAACATTATTAATACTAAAACTGTTATTATAACAGATATATATACATAATCATTTAAATTTTTTTCTTTTTTCATTTTTATTTCTTTCTCCTATATAAATAAATCCAACTCACGTTGAGCTGGATTATAATTAAATTTCCTAGCATATTCTTATTTTAAAAGTCTGATTTTTCCTATTAATGGAACTTCTTTTTCTTCTTGATTAATTGCTGCGATTAATCCAATTATCCAGCAAACCAAAATAAATATTGCCCAAATCCATCCAATACAAGGAATTATTGATAATAATGAAAATAGCCATATAACTAGAGCTTGATTCACATGAAATTTTGCACCTTCCTTATCACCAGCTAATATTGCAATAAGTAGTCCTATCCATGTCAAATATGCTACTATAGATGTTGTTTTTTTATCCATAACGCATCACCCTTTCTCTCGTTATCACTATACCTATATTTTACCATATTCGACATTATTTTACAAGTTTTGGAGTAACATTTCTAAACATTCATCAATCTCAGCTACACATGACCTATATGTTTCGATATCATATCCCCATGGATCTTTTATATCGATTTTATCATGATATTCTCTGTCATATCCAACATATTCTTTCATTGTAAAAACTTTTCCTTCTAATTCAGGATATGCACTTAAAACTGCTCTTTTATGTCGTGATGTAGCGCATAATATTAAATCCATTTTTTCAATATTAGAATTTCTTATGTTTGTAGCTCTATGTTTACTCATATCAATTGAATATTCATCCATCATTACTCGCTTTGCTTCCCATGTTGGAGTATCTCCATCTTCTGCATATATTCCACATGAATATACTTCTATATCTTTTATATCTCTGTCTTGTATTTTTTTCTTTAATAGCCATTCTGCCATTGCACTTCTACATATATTTCCTGTACATATAAACATTATTTTCATCATTAATTTCTCCTACCAATATTATTTTTAACAATAAAATTTTATATTACCTGAATGAATTAATTTCCATTTTTCTACAATTTGAAAATAATGCAAAGAGATATCTTCACAAATAATATTTAATTCTCTTTCAGGAATTTTGCTTTTATTATGACAAAGTACACAACCTCCTGATTGAGTTAGCCAAACTTTAGTTGCGTTGGCTGTTGGATTTCCTTTTGAAATGTGTACATGAATCGGTTCATCATTCTCGTTTGTCCAAAAGTAAATCTTATATCCGTTTTATTTCAAAAATACTAGGCAATTTTCAACCCTCCTAAACGTGCATATTTAAAAAAGAAAGATGCACCATTTTTAACAATTTCTAAAAATGTTTTCTTTTCTTCATCTGTATAATTTCCATCCTCCAAAACAACATTATAACTTGGAAGTTCAATTACATAAGTATCAAATCCATACTCCTTTGGTCTTTCAAAAGTAATACGAATATATTCTTCTCCATTTTCTTTTTTTCCAATATTTGAAAATACACCAACTGTACCATCAGGATATTTAGCAAATTCATAAGTCATCTAAACATCACTCTCCAATTCTAAATTTTGCATTTTGAAACCTTTTTATTATATATATATTATAATATATTTTTATAAAAAAATCCATATATTTTTAATCATAATTTCTTATTGCAAAAAGATATTAAATCATAAAAATTTCTATTATTTTTACTCTGATATATTATTAAATCCTTTAAATTTTCCATGTTATTCCTTACTATACTTTTTATTCCTTTTCCAAGGAAAACCAAAATCACTTCTTTTTATTTTACACATTTCTCCATTGCCACGATAGAAAACAATTCCTTCTATATAATGATTTTCAAGATATTGCTTTATTTCCTCATAATCTCTTGGTACATTTTCTAATATTCTCTTTCCGTGTTTTTCTAAAATATCAGTATCCAAATTATATGGATTTCCATTTATATGTTTTCCAATTAATTCATAAGTTCCTTCCTCTAAATTATCATTCTTTTGTTTTTCAAATGCTTCTAAATAATATTTAGCATTCGGGTCATTTTCAGTACATAAAAACCAATGTGGAAAATGTCCTGTTACTGGATCAGGTGTTTCTTGACAAGGAATTGCACCTTGTGGCAATGTTCTTCCTTTTTTATAATCATATCTCCTATAAATTCTTCCATCCTTTATTAAACAACATGTCCCATCAATTTTTTCTGTTACCCAACCTTCTCCGGTTTAATACCCATTGACATTCAGGTTCTACTTCATTTAAACATTTTACTATATTATGATTTTCAAATTGTCTTTTAAAAAGTGTTTTCATTTTTCTCATTATATTTTCACCTCAGTATTATAAAAATTTATGAACTTCTTACTTGATTTATTTATACAGTTACTCTAATTTTTTGAGTAACTGATTCTTGCTCTAATTCCTCTGCTCTAAAAATATTTTGCAAATGATATATAATATTATTTTCTGCCACATTAAATAATTTTGCCATTGATTTTTGAGTTATCCAAAAATCTTCTTCATTATATAAAACTTCTACCGATATTTTTATTAATTTTCTTCTTTTTTCATGATATTTATCATAAATTCAAATATATCAATTTCTCTATCACCAAATTGTCTTATATAGTCTTCTTTACAATTTTCTCTATACCAATTAACTTTATCTTGAATTTTTTGTTTTACTTTATCTATATTTATATTGGAATATTTTTTTATAGCTAGCACTATAGGTATAATATCATTTCCACAAATACAAATATCGTAATTCACAAATTTTTCATAGCCCCAACTATTCTTTTCAGACTTCAATTTTTCTTTATAAGATATATATAAATAATCATCATTAAATAAATGATTAATTTTTAATGCTTTATAATCCATATCCACAACTCCAGAAGTTTTTAAATAACCTGTCATATACCAGATTACTCTACTCCTAAACTCAATATAATCTTCTGGTAAATCTTCTTTCTTTATTTTAGTTGGATAATGACCTCTAGAATAAAGATATTCATTATTAGTATCTACAGTCTCTCTAAAACTTTTTCCAAATTTTCCTTGTGTGTAAAAATATGCATTTATTTTTCTCATTTCAACCACCTTTACTCATTTACTATTAAATTAATAATAATTTATAAGTTTGTTTAATTTTACATCACATGGATATATAAGTCAAGTGTTTTATAACATCATCGCAAATAATCCTATCAAAAATCCGAACATATTTCCGAACCGCTGACATTCTTCCTTTATATAAATTATTAGACTCTGGTATAAGTTCTCCTGATACTATATACAGCATTGCACCTGCTGCAAAGCTTAAACAAACTGCTATTATTTGCTCTGATATAGTTCCTATTATTGCTCCAAAAAAAGCTCCTACTCCTGTCGTTACTCCTGATAATATAACATAATAGATAATTTTTGATGACTTCATTCCTCCATTTTTCATTGGTACTGCCATTGATATTCCTTCTGGTATATCATGCAAGCATATAGCTATTGCTAAACTTAATCCTAATTTCATAGAAGCTCCAAATCCTGAACCTATTGCTAATCCTTCTGGGAAGTTATGTATTGCTAATCCGATTGATACAATTATTCCTGTTGTTAATAATGTGTTTTTTGTATTTCCTATCGAATTTACATTTGATCCACTAAATTTTTTTTGAACTAATACATCACAAAATATCATTACAATTATTCCAAATAATATTCCTAATATTACATTTATTATTCCACTTATATCCATTGCTTCTGGTATTAAATCAAAACATATTATTGCCATCATTAGTCCTGATGCAAATGACAATATGAAACTTAAGAATTTGTTTGAATTCTTTTTTATTACAATTCCTAATATTCCACCTAATGTCGTACCAAATGTTCCGGAAAAATAAACCTATCAAGGTTGTTTTTAGTATTTCTTGCATTATAAAAACTCCTTAAAATATACTTTATTTTAGTTTATTTTAAAGAGTTTTTTTTTATTACTTTTATTTTTTTATAAATTCAAGAATTCTTTTAAATATTCTTTTAATGAATCCTTCTTCTTTTACTACTATCAAACTATTTTTTTCAATATTTTCACTCGTTCTTTTTTCAAATATTTCATCAACATTCTTTCCTATATAGTTCTCCTTTTTTCTTGTTTCTGCATCTAAAATTTTTTTAAAATCTTCTTCTACAAACTCCTTGTTTTCTTCCTCCGTTGCCCAATAAGTTCGATATATTAAGGATAAAATACTTTCAGTTTCTCTAAGCAATTTTTGCTCACTTATTCTGATTTCTCTATTAATATTTGTAATATAATTTTTATTCATATTATTTCTAATAAACTCTATAAATTTGCTTGGTATTTTTTTTACTAATTCTTCATCTGTATTCTCTAATATATCATTTACTTCTTTAAACGCATTTTGATATACTTCATCTACCATCCGAAATTACTCCTTTTTCTCTTGTATTAGACAGTATTTCTTTAATATAATTATGTGCTGAACGTACCATTTGATATGGTGTTCTTGTAGCTATTTCTTTAAATTGCTCTTTTTTAAATCTATTTTTTGCAAATCCTTTTGAACTATTTTTTTGGAACACTTCTGCATCTTTTACGCTTTCCCATCTTTCCATATAAATCTTTCTATCATCTGGATTTTGCATTATAAGTTTTAAAAAACTCTCTGCCTTTTCCTGCTCATCAACATTTATATTTAAAAAATCATTTAATTGATTCTGATATTTTTCTGGATTTTTTGTAATTTCTATTGCAGTATTTATCAAAGAAGCATATAAAAAAACATTTTGCTTTATTACATCTGGATTTAAAGTTCCATTTTGTATTTGTTTTAATATTTTCTCTCCGCTTGGTGCAGCCATTCCTTTTCTCCACAGCGCCGAGATAAAATGTATTCCCTTTAAATCTTTATTTATTGCACCTTTTCTAATAGGATTATTTTTATCATTACACATTTTGTATAATATTTATTCTGATTCTGCATACAGATGCAAAAAAGTCTTCATTCTATTTGTATCCTTTAAAAGACATTTTGCATCAAAATGAACATGTAGTCCACACTTTTCATCTGCTACTACTTCATCGCCTCTTTTACCAGGAAATTTTTTTATATGTTCACATATATCTGATATGTCTTTCCAATCTTTCTCAGTATCATGTAAAATTGGAGATACTAATTCAGCACCACCTTCTGCAACAAGTGATTCTTCTTTTTTTGTAGCCATATGCCAGTTTTTATCTTTTATGTATTTTGCACTTTCACCAGTATATAAACCATTTTCTCCTTTTGTTTTTACATTATTTGCTTCTATTTCTATTCCAAATTTAAAGTATTCTGGCAAATTTAATTTTTCAAAACCTTTTGTATATTCCATATTTCTTCCTTTTTATCTAATATTTTAGATTTATGTTTTGTTTATAGAAATATTTTACTTTAATATTTTATTAATATCAATATTATTTTCATTCATTTTTATATATTTTAATGCAAAAAATAAACCCAATTCCTACAATTCTTATTACTCTTCACCTTTCAATTTTTCCGCTCTATCTGCTGCAATCAAATTATCTATCATTTCATCTAAATCCCCATTTAAGAAATTCTCCATTTGATAAATACTCATTCCAATTCTATGGTCTGTTATTCTTCCTTGAGGATAATTATATGTTCTTATTTTTTCGCTTCTATCACCTGAGCCTACTTGAGATTTTCTTGCATTTGAAATTTCACTATCTTGTTTTTGTTTCTCCATTTCATATAATTTAGTTCTAAGCATTCTCATTGCATTGTCACGATTTTGAAATTGAGAACGTTCTGTCTGACATTCTACTACAATTCCTGTTGGTTCGTGTATAAGTCTAACTGCTGATGAAGTTTTATTAATATGTTGTCCTCCAGCACCAGATGAACGGAATACTTCCATTTTTATATCTGCCGGATTAATTTCAATTTCTACATCTTCTACAACTGGTAATACTGCAACAGTTGCTGTTGATGTATGAATTCTTCCACTACTTTCTGTGTCTGGTACTCTTTGTACTCTGTGTACACCACTTTCAAATTTTAATCTACTATATACACCTTTACCGGTAATCATAAATGAAATTTCTTTATAACCACCAAGTCCTGTTTCATTTTCATTTAACACTTCTAATTTCCAATGTTTTTTCTCTGCATACATAGAATACATTCTAAATAAAGTACCTGCAAATAAAGCTGCTTCTTCTCCTCCAGCTCCTGCTCTTATTTCACAAATGATATTTTTGTCGTCATCTGGATCTTTTGGAATTAATAGAAATTTTAATTCCTCTTCAAGTTTTGGTAATTGTTCTTTTGCATCATAATATTCAGCTTCTGCTAATTCTTTCATTTCTGGGTCATGTAATAATTCTTCTGCTTCTTCCATAGATTGTTTTACTTTTTTATATTCTCTAAATTTTAATACGACATCTTCTATGCTTGCATGTTCTTTCATTAATTTTTGCCATTCTTCATGATTTGATATTACCTCTGGGTCTGATATCAATTTTGTTAATTCTTCATATCTTTTTTCTACGTTTTCTAATTTTTCAAACATATTTTTCTCCTCTTTCCCTAAAATAATCTTTTAATGCTTGAAATATTATACTATATTTTTCCACTTACTTCAAGTATTAAATAGTAAAAGACCAGAGTCTTAATTCTAGCCTTTTACTTTTTATACTATTTAAATCCGTTTAATTATTTATAAATTTATAATATTAAATTTTAATTTTAGTTCCTCTAATATTTCTTTTTCTCTATTTGTACAACTAAAAATTAAAATTTGATGATTTTTACATTTTTCATTTAAAAATGTTAGTGCATTTTTTAATCTCTCATCATCATAGTATGCAAAAACTTCATCTAAAATAATTGGCATATTTTCTTCAGATAATTCTTCTACCATAGAAAGTCTTAATGACAAATATAATTGGTCAATTGTTCCCACGCTTAATTTCGAAGCTGGCTCATAATTTCCATTATCAAGTTCAACTAATAATCCTTGTTCATCATTTGGTATAATATTAGCATATTTACCATTTGTAATCTTCGAAATTGTATTAGACAATTTTTGTGTAAACTTAGGGGTAACTGATTTTTTCATTTTTTCATAAGAATTTGTCAAAACTTCTTTTACCAATTCCATGCTAGAATTTAATTTTTTTAAAGTTAACATTTTGTTTTTATTGTCAACTATTTTTTCTTCTAAATTCGACAAATTTTCTAATTTTGGTTCTATATTTTTTTTGTCTAATTCCAAAGAATGTAATTCTATTTTTTTGTTATTTAATTCATTTTGTATTTTTTCTTTTTCATAATTTATATTTTCTAAATTTAAAAAATAATTTATTTCATTTTTTTCTAATTTATTTAAATATTTATTTTTTATTTTTTCTTTTTCTAAATTTATTTTTAAATTAAAATTATTTTTTAATTTATTTATTTCATTTTCTAATTCCAAATTATTTTTTTCGATTAAATTAATTTCATTATTTAAATTATTTATTTCTAAATTTATTTTTTCTTCTATTATTTTATTATTTTTTTCTGTTTTTTTTATTATTTTATTTTTATTTTTTATAAAAATAATCCAAAAAATTAAAAACGTTGGGACTGTAAGAAGAAAAATATATTTAAAAATATTATTTTTAATAAAAATAAATTGTAAAATATTTATTATTATTAAAATAAAAAATATTAAAATTAATTTTTTATTTAATTTATTTTTTTCATTTTTTATTTTTTGAATATTTTTTATTTTATTTTTATTTTCTATATTTTTTTCCGAATTTATTTTTTTGTTATTTTTTTCTTCTAATTTTTTTTTTTTTTTTTCAAAATCTTTTTCTTCAAAATTATTTTTATTATCATTTTCTATTTCGCTAATTTTATTTTTTATTAAATTAATTTTCTCTGTATTTTCATTTTTTAAATTTTCTTTTATTTTAATTTTTTCTTTTTCGATTTTTTCATTTTCATCTAATAATTTAATTTCTTGTAAAAAGTCATTTTCATTTTGCAAACTATTTATGTCTTTCTGTAATTCGTTCTTTTTTTCTTCAATCTCATATTTTATGTCTACGTATTTTTCAATTTCAGATTTTTCGTTTTCCAAATTTTCAATTTCTCTTTGAACAACGTTAATTGGCTTCTCCCTAGACTTTTGTGTTCCAACTTCATCTAATTGTCTCCTATTTAATCTGTCAATAGCACGTTTATATGACACATTATCTTCACCTGTTCCAACCAAATTTGCTATTTTTTGTATTAGAACATTTTGTTCTTGTTTATGTAACTTAACTTCTTGCTGATTTACAACTAAAGTTGATAAAAATAAATCTTCATCTACTTTTGTTTGTTCATAAAAAAATTCATTTCCTTTTGTTTTATCTATTGAAAATTCTTTTGATATATCTTCCATATTTTCATTAAATATTTTTGGATTTTTCTTTTTAAAATCTCTAAATATTTCATATTTTTTATTATTATCTAATTCATAAGTTATTTTTCCTGAAAAATCATCTCCTGACCATGGTTTATATCTTTCAAAATCAGAATATTCTTTTCCCTTTTTATTTTTAGAAATACCATATAGAGAATTGATTATAAAATGTAATAATGTTGATTTTCCTGTTTCATTTTCTCCATAAATTACATTTATTTTATCAGAAAATAATATTTCTTTATTTTTTATTTTTCCATAATTATTTATTTTTACATTTTTTATTTGCATTTTTTTATCACCTTTTATTATTTAACTTTTATTTTTTATTATTTTATAATAATTATTTTTTTATTTTTATTTAATATTTTTTATTTAATTTATTTTGATTTTTTATAATAATTTAATTTCAAAAGATATTACGTAACAATTCTGTATATTAAGCCATTTAAAATTATTATAATTTTTCTAGATTTTTTACCAACGATTTTTAATACAAAAGCTCTGTTTTTCTCTCGAAATATTTTTATATCTTTTTTTATCTCTTTATTTCTTTTTTCTATTTTAAATATTTTTATTCTAATACATCTAAACCTATTTCTATTCCTTTTTCAATTATCTCTTTTTCTTCTTGAGTAATATCTGGATTATTTAATTTTTCTTTCATTTCTTTTATAAATAATCCTCGTAATGTTGTTTCATTTGATAATTTATCTAAATCATATGCTATTTTTGTTTCATCTTTTATTTTAATAATTTTATTATTTAAAATCAATTTTAATAATTCATAAGTATTTATTTCAAAATTCCTATTACCTTTTAATTTAATTTCGATATATTCATTTTCTTTAATATCAAGTTCCATTATTTTTTCAATTAATTCTTCTTTTGAATTTATATCTGTTATATCTAAATTAATTATTTTATATTCTTTTTCATCTAAAGGTACAAATTCAAGACTTAAATTTTCCCCTTCAAAATCTCCTACTATCATACCATGTTGTCCTAATTCATCAAATCCAAGTGAGACAGTAGAACCTGGATAAACTATATTTTGATTTTCTTCTGAGTTATAGTCTAATTTGTGTATATGTCCTAATGCAATATAGTCAAATCCTTTAGATTTTAAAATATTTTTCTTAATTGGATTATACTTTCTATCTTCTACATCACTACTATCCAAAGCCCCGTGAATTACTAATATATTTAGCTTATCCTTATATTCTATTTCTATATTTTCAATACCACTATTTTCACAATAAAAATCAGTAAATCCGTACCCATATATATTTGCATCTTCATTCTCTATTTTTTCTACTGCATCTGAAAATATTTTTACATTTTCATTCCAACTAAATTTTGCATAATATGAATTTTTTAAATATGGATCATGATTTCCTGGTGCTATATATATTTTTGTATTTGGAATTTCTTTAAATAATTTATTTATATATTCAATTGTTGATTGTTTTATATATTTATGCTCATATAAATCTCCAGATATGAAAAAATATTCAATATTATTGTCCTTTATATATTCTATTATTTTCTTAAATACTTTTCTTTGTTCTAATCTTCTTAATTCTCCCATAGAATCTCTATCTGAAAGATTTACAAATGGACTATCAAAATGCATATCAGCTATATGTACAAACTTCATATTTATTCGTCCCTTCTTAATTTTTATTTATGTTTTTGATTTTATAATATTTGCTAACTTTTTTCAAGTGTTTAGGCGAAAATATTTTTGGTTTATTGTGTTTTCCTTAAAAAACAAAAAAAGCAATAAATTTTATATTTTTCTATAAAAACTCATTGCATTTTTCGACATTTTTTATTATTTTTCTATTCTAGTCTGTCCCTTTTGATTATATTTTGAACCGATTTGACACGTCCCTAATCGTCCAATGGACCAAACAATTCATCAAATTTTGCTTCTAATTCCTTTTGTAAATCATATAATTCTTCATCATCATCTCCACCTTGTGGTAGTACTGGAGCTGAATCTTCAAAGTCATTTAAGTCTAAAGTTTGATTTTGTGGTTTTTCAGTATTTACTTGTGAATCGATTTTTGGACCTTGATTTATTTCACTTTCTATCTTTCCTAAATCTACTTTTAAGTCCTTTCCTGTACTTGTTGCAACACTTGCTTTTTCTTTAGGCTTTTCTTCAGATTTATTTGTTGATGGCTCATCATCAAATAAATCATCTAAAGATTCTACTTTTAAGTTATCTACTTTTTGCTTATTGTCATCTTCTGGTACATAAGGGTTATATGGATTGTATTTTCTCCATGTTCCTCTATCTATTTCTCCTATATCATTATGACTTATCTCAACCGCTGCCATCTTTTTAGCCATTGGATGTTTGAAATAATAGAATTTTCTTGCTTTTACAGGCTTTACACCTTTTTCAAATATAATACATTGGTCATTATCCATTCTTCTAAGCTCATCAGGTGTCATTAATGCTCTTGCCATTACTTGGTCAGAAACGCTTTTTCCAGTTTTCCAGTTTTGTCTATCTCTATTTATTGATATACTGTCTCTTTCTATTGTCTTTTCGCCTAACTGCTTTGAGAAATATTCTAGTGTTTTATATGAGTTACTTCCTAAAAATAGATGTGTATCACAGTTACCCATTATTGTTTCATATGACTTTTCATATACTGCTTCTAATTGGTCTACTGTTTGTAATATAACACTAAAAGATATTTTTCTACTTCTTGATGTGGATATCTTTTTATCAAAGTCTGGAATTTTTCCTATATTTGCAAACTCATCTAATATGAAAAATGTTTGCTCTTTTAATTTTCCGCCATTTAAATCTGCATAATCATATAATTGTTGTATCATTTGTGAGAAAAATATTGTTAACAAGAAGTCATATGCTGTATGTGTATCTGATGAAATAACATATACTGCTGTTTTCTTATTTCCTATTTCTTCAAAATCAATTGTATCTGTTGATGTTAGTTCTGCAATTTCTTTTGAGTCAAATTTACCAAGTTTTGATTGCAATGAACTCAAAATTGAACCATATGTTTTTTCTGGTGCTATTTCTATTGATTTATAGTACATTCTCGCTGGGTGATCATATGGCAATTGACTAATTAGTTCTGTCAATAAGTTACTTCCTCCATTATTATTTGCTGCTCTTACTAATTCTGCACAACTTGCTAAGTTCTGTTCTTCCTCCGGTCTTGTTGCTATTAAGTAATATATTAAAGCCTTTAATAACATTTCAGCCATATCATCCCAGTATGGATCTGATTTTCCACTTTCTGATTGTTGGCCTTTTACTATTGTATTTGCAATAACGTCTACATCTAATTCTGATGATATATGCATTAGTGGATTATATCCATCACTATATTGTGGATGTACTAAGTTTAATACTTTTATATCATATCCATGTTCCTTTAGATATCCTGCTGTTCTATCATATAATTCTCCCTTTGGATCTGTAAATATATATGAACCTAAACATTGATATGCATTTGGAATTGAATATGATGCAGATTTACCAGAACCTGATCCGTCCAACTACTAGCACATTAACGTTTCCTCTTTTATCTACTGGTAAGTAATTATCCTCTGCAAGTATTATTCCTTTGTTTTTACTTAATATTTGGTATTGTTCTCCTCTTTGACTCCAATCACTTGAACCATGCTCTATATCTGTAAATTCATTTTTAGGAGCTGATTTAAATACTCCTACAAAAAAGAATAGAGCAAAAAATATTGTAAATATCATTAAATCTGAGAAAAATGCCCCACTTGCTCCTTCAGAAAATACTTTTCCTAATGTACTAAACGGACTTGTTATTGACGAACCAAATGTTGTAAAAAATGTTTCAATTTCTAATTTTCCGCTCAATCCTGCAACATGTGAACTATATGCAAAAGGCGAAACAAATACTATGGTCAAAACAACCCATAGTATTGCACAAATTATAAAACTCGTTCTATTTCTCCTTATTGCACCTTGTATTTTATAATGCATTTAAATCACCTACTCTTTTGTATTAATGAGTTATACCTTCATCTCTATCTTCTCTTGATTTTTCTCGTTCTTTCCATTCTTTAAGATTATTCATTATTTCTAAAAAGGCTTTGTTGTATGCATTTAAATAAGCTTTTTTATATTCTTCTTCACTATCAAAATCATCTCTACTGATTTCTACTTTAATCATGTTCTTTTTTACTTTATTTCCATTATTATCAACTATTACTCTATATGCTTCTTTTTTGTTTTCGTCAATTGCTGATTGATGCGAATTAGATTTTGTATCTATTATTGGCATTCCTTGTTCTAAAGATTCTAATTTACCACTGTTTTCAATTCTAGTAGCATCTCCAGGCTTTTGTCCTTTTTCTAATTTATTACTATATTCTTGTAAAATTGAACAAACTATTTGCATTCTAATGGGTAATTCATTATCTTGCGGATTTAAATTAGCTTTACTCATTTAAACTTTCCTCCTTAATTCTCTTTTTTGTCTCTGATTTCAAAGGCAAAATAAGATTTATATGGTTTCAACTTACATTTTCCTCTAACTTCATTTGTTTTCTCATCAAAATAAAGTGTTGGTTTTACTTCTTCTGTAGTTTCTGGATCAATTATACAAATTGGTCTTTTAAGGTTTGGTGTATATTTAAAATCCTTAACTTCCGTAGCTTGCTCTGAGTAAATGCTATTAAATTTTAAAGGCATTGGTTTTTTGCTTATTGAAACCTTATCTCCTTCTAAAATAGCTGTATTTACTACAACTCTATCTTGTCCAAATGACAAAATAACTAGTTGGTCTTTATCTTTTGATGGAAAATCCACATAAAAAGTTTTTCTAGTCATATCTCCTCTTAATTCTTCTGAATAATCTAATCTTTGAATTGTATATTTAGGAGAATCTTCTAAAAATTCTTTTTCTGTTCTATTTACTTGATAAATTACTGTTTTTACTCCCTTTGGATCTGTGACACTAAAGTTTTTTCCTTCCCATGTCTCCATCTTTATTCTACACCCCATTCCTATGTTTTAATCCATAGCTTGTCATTTGTTACAACACTATATATAATTATAGCGAAATTTCAACGTTTTGTCAATATATAGTTTATGTAAATTTTAGTTGCTCATGTTTCTTGGATTAAAATTTGATATTTCATTTAATTTTTCGAACATGTTTTTTTCCTCTTCTGTTAATTTTTTTGGTATCATAATCTTAATTTCAGCTACTAAATCTCCTCTAGCTCCGCTAGCTTTTTTATAACCTTTTCCAGGTATTCTAACTTTTTCACCACTTTCAGTACCTTGAGGTATGTACACTTTTGTCTCATCATCAATTGTTTTTACATTTGCACGCGTTCCTAGTGCTGCTTCCCAAGGTGTTAAATAAAGGTCTGTATACAAATCATAACCTTGTAATTTAAATTTAGAATCATTTTCAATGTTTATTTTAAGATATAAATCTCCATTCTTTCCACCATTCTCACCTTGTTTTCCTTGTCCTATTAAACGAACTTTTTCTCCATTTAATATTCCTTCTGGGATTTTTACAGATATGGTTTTTATTTTTCCTTCATTTGTTCTCAATGATATTTTTTTATCAGTTCCATAAAATGCTTCTTCAATTGTTGTACTTATCTCAGTTTCAATATTTTCTCCTTTTATAGGTTGTCCTTTTGCTTTTTTATCTACATCAGTATCATTACCTTTTAAGTCTCCTATAAACATATTCAAAATCGCACCCTTTTTTCCTTTTCCTGAAAAGGCTTTTTGTCCTTTTGCAAATTTTGAATTCCATATACGGTCATATTTTCTTTTAGATGCTGGCACTGACAATGTTTTATATGCTTCATTTATATCTTTTATTCTTTCTTCTGCCAATTTATCTCCTACGTTTAAATCAGGATGGTATTTTTTTGCAGCTTGTCTATATGCATTTTTTATTTCTTCAATAGAAACATGGTTTGTTTCTAAGTCTAATATCTTGTAATAGTTTTTATATACCATTTTTAACATCCTCCCAAAAATTAGGTATTTACATTATATCATAAATCAAAAAAAAATCCATAGTTTTGTATGGATTTTTTTCATTTCATTTTAAAACGATTTAACACGTCCCTAACATAATCAACTTATCTAAAAGCTCGCTATATGATATCCCACTTGCTTCAAACAATTTTGGATACATACTGATATTTGTAAAACCAGGTAATGTATTTATTTCATTTATATAAATTTCATTTGTTTCTTTCTCTACAAAGAAATCTACCCTAGATAGCCCCTTTCCATCAATTGCTTTAAATGCTTTTACTGCTTGCTTTTTTATTTCTTCTGAAACATCTTCTGGAATATCCGCAGGAATGCATGTTTTTGATTCTTCATTCTTATATTTAGCATCATAGCTATAAAATTCATCAGCTGCTTTTATTTCTCCAACACATGATGCTATTACGTCTTCATTTCCTAAAACTGCACATTCAACTTCTTTTCCTACAATTCCTTGCTCTATTAAGATTTTATTATCAAATCTTGATGCATATTCAATATATTTTTTTAGTTCTTCAACATTTGTAGCTTTATTTATTCCTACACTAGAACCTGAATTTGATGGTTTTACAAAGACTGGATATTTTAAATTTTTTTCGATATTGTTTGCTGTTTCGTCTAATGTCATTATTTTTTCATTAAATTCAGAATCTATATTTATGTATTTATCTTGATATTTCCTAATATACTCATATTTAGCTTGTTTTAACCCTGCTTTTTCAAAAATAATTTTTGTGTATACTTTATCCATTCCTACACTAGATGCTAAAACTTTGCAACCGCACATATGGTATTTTTAAAAGTTCAAATAGCCCTTGAATTGTACCGTCTTCTCCATATAATCCATGTAATACTGGAAAAATAATATCAAAATTTTTTAAATATTTCATTACATTTTCAATTTCTTTGCCATGCTCTACAAGTTGCCCTAATTGAATAACATCAGATTTCTTAGTATACTCGTACCAAGTTCCATCTTTTCCAATATAGATTGGATAGATTTCGTATTTTTCCTTATCTAAATTATTTAATATAGAATTTGCAGATACGACAGAGACTTCATTTTCTGTTGACATGCCTCCAAAAATTACTCCTAATTTTTTCTTTTCCATAACCTTTCATCTCTTTTCTTTTAAATAAACTTGCTAGATTATATGCCTTTTTCTAAAATTTAGCAACTATATTCTAAAAAAATCTAAAATAAAATGGCATATAATCTATTATAGACTATATACCATTAATACTATGATAATATTTTAATGTGTAATAAAAAACACACTTTTAATTATTAATATGCTACTCTTGTACACTTCTGTTTGCTATTTCAATTGCCTTACTAACAATATTACCACAATCTTTTGAAGAAACTGAAGCCCAGCTACCTCCGTCTTGTTTTACTTGATCATAAACACCAAGTTCTTTTGCTATTTCTTCTCTTAAATTTTCAGATATTAATTTTCTATTTCTAGACATAATAACATCCTCCTACTAAATTATAAATTCTCTATTACAAACCAATTTTGTATTAGAGTTTTATTAGATAAAACTTTTAAAGTTTTTCTAATATTAGTATAAACAATTTTTTTCATTTTATTTTGACATTTTTATTACTTTTTGCACATTTTTTGCAAATATATGATATAATTAAATAGAAATTATTCAAGGAGAAAACATATGAGCAAAAAAAATCAATTATTAGAAAAAGAATTGCCTTCTGAAACATCTGAAAACAAAGAATTTATTGAAAATGAAAAAAATTTAACAACTGAAAATACTTTACAAAATTCAGAAGGAAAAAATACAACTGATAAAATAATTGAAGAAAATAATCAAATAGAAGAAATAGTTGAAAATGTTGAAAATCATGAAAGCGCCGACAATTCGGATACTAATTCTTCTAATGAAGTTTCTTCAGATAATTCTGATACAAAATTTAAAAAAGTTAAAAAGCCAAAAAAAGAAAAAAGTGAAAAAAATAACAAAGCTTTACGCATATTAAAAATAGTATTACTTTCAATTATTGCTATTATTTTACTTGCTTTTGTAATTTTTACAATTTTTAATATGTTTAACACAAATATTGTATCAGGAATACAAATTCAAGGTTTAGATGTTTCTGGAATGAGCAAATCAGATGCAAAATATCAATTAGATAATTACATTACAGAAAAGCTACCAGAAGAAATTAAAGTAAAACATGATGATTTTGAAGCAACAATTTCTTTATCTCAAATTGAAGCAAACATTGATACAAAAACCGCTTCTGAAAACGCATTCAAAATAGGGCGAGAAGGAAATCCATTTCAAAATAATTATCAAGTGTTAAAAACTTTATTTAATAATGTAAATATACCACTATCAACTAGTGTGAATACTGAACAATTAACACAAAACTTACAAGAGATATCTACACAACTTCCAGATGCAGTAATACAAAGTAGTTACTATCAAGATGATAACAATTTAATAGTAACATCTGGTAAAGCAGGATATGTAATTGATATTGAACCAACAATTGAAGCTATTAAAAATTCTATATCAAATTTTTCTTGCATTGACACACCTGTTGAATTAGTTGTAAAGGAAGAACAACCAGCAGCAATTGATGTTGAAAAAATACATAATGAAATTTATAAAGAGCCTGTAAATGCATATTATACAACAAATCCTTTTACGGTTTATCCTTCTGAAAATGGATTGGATTTTAAGATTTCTGTTGAAGAAGCTAAACAATTAATTACTGCTGAGGCTAAAGAGGAATACTCTATTCCTTTAAAAACTTTGTATCCTAGTGTAACTACAAGTATGATTGGAACAGAAGCATTTCCAGACCAATTAGCTAGTTTTTCAACAAATTATAATACTAGAGCTACTGATAGGACTACAAATTTAAGATTAGCATCAAATAAAGTCAATGGAACTGTTTTAATGCCTGGTGAAACTTTTTCATATAACAAAGTCGTAGGGCAACGAACAATAGCAGCTGGATATAAGGAAGCACCTATATATGTTAATGGTCAAGTTGTAGATGGTCTTGGTGGTGGAATTTGTCAAATTAGTTCTACTTTATACAATGCTGTAATTTATGCTAATTTAGATATAGTTACTAGAAGCAATCATCAATTTGTACCTTCATATGTTACTGCAAGTAGAGACGCAACAGTTGTATATGGCTCAACTGATTTTCAATTTAAAAATAACAGAAAATATCCAATAAAAATCATGTGTTCAGTATCTGGAGGAGTTGCTTCAGTTAGAATCTTTGGTTTAAAACAAGATGATGACTATGATGTAGAAATTTCTTCTTACATAACAGGTCAAACTTCAACAGCAACTTATTCAGAAGCATATAAGATTTTAAAGAAAAATGGAAAAGTAGTAAGCAAAGTACTACTATCAAAAGACACTTACAAAAGACATTAAAATTGTTTTTTCTTATAAACGAAACTAATATTTGCAATTTTCTATAAATAACGAATGTGAATGGAAGAATATTATAAATTCTTTAACTAACAAGTAGGAGAATCTCAAACTCGCTTTGAGAGGTGCCTACTTGTTAATTTTAGAATTTATTTATTCTGCAATGTTAACCGAGTTATTCATAGAAAATTGCAAATATTAGTTTCGTCTTTTTTTGTTACATGGCTAAAGTCCCATTAGGTGTATCAGTAATAATTAGTATATCCTCTTCTCTAGCATTTTCAACATTAATATAAACTAAAAATTCCTTATCATCAACTTTCCCTTTAAACTCATAGCAAAGAATCTCTGTTTTCCATTCAGTAGGAATCATCGCAAGACCTTCACTTTCAATTTGCAAATTCTTATTTAAACTAGACTTTGCCTCATCAACTGTAATCTTAGGTTCAGTTAAAGTCCTAATAGTATGATTATTCAAATATCCTGTTGTTTCCACTCCTAATACTTCCCCATTATCCAAAGCAACTTTTACTTTAATTAAATCCGGGTACAAAATAACATCATCTTGAGTTGCAGCATAATTAATAGTAACTATCCCTTCTTGTTTCAAATAATATGTTTCTTTCATATTTTCAAAACCTCTTGATATTAAAAACTCTTTGCCTATATTATTTGCTTCATCTTGTGAAATAATTTCTGCTGAAACATCTCTATTAGTATTCATATTCACTATATGTCCGCCTTTTTTAGACACAGATATATTAATAGTATTATCTTCTTGATTTGTTATTGAAAAATCATAAACTGGAATCGTAGCATTTTCAGATAATCCTAAATTCGTTACTTCCTTACATTTATCTTGTCCAACAAAATCGATGGCTTTTTGCTTTGCATCTTCTTCTGATATATCTTCTCCTGTAAGTCCTTTAGGCTCTGAACTAGTTAAATGTTCAGAAAAAGCACCATCATATATTAATCCAGAATATTCGTGAAAATTTTCCTCTAAATTACTAAAACTTTCTTGAGAAATATTATCAACTTGTTGTGCAAAAGCTACTCTTCCTTTTTCAGTCAACTCATCCCATTTAAATCTACCCTGATTTAAATCTTCTGATAATTGATTTAGTGTATTTTCCAATTCTACACTATATCCATGTAATTCTTGCAAATTATCTAAATCCTCTTGTGTTAAAGCCTCATCATATATATTTTTTCTTGATAAAGAATAACTATAATCACTAACCTGATTTAAAAACTTTTCTGTATTTTGTAGTTCTTGGCTTTCTATTGGAAGTCTTGCCAAATAACTTTGCGCAAGATTTGCCTCTCTCCAAAGATTTGTTAAAGTTTCAGCTCCATGTTCAGGTGTTGAAGATATCAAAGATTTAGCAAGATATGTTTCAACATTTTGCACATAATCTACCAATTCATAAAATGCCATATTATATGAATTTTCAGATGCCTGTCTATATTCTCTTTGCTTACGGTAAAGCAAAAATCCTAATATTGCAACAATAACTAACAATACCATAATAACACTAAACATATGCCCTTTTTTTAATCGATTTTTCCATTCTACTAATTTATTCATCTATAAACCTCCTTCAGGGATTAGGGGACAGACCTAAAAATCCCTTTATTTACAAAATCTATGTTTTCCTATTGTTTTTACTACTGGCCTTGACCATATCCATTTATTAGTTGCAGTAGCTGGATTGAAATAATAAATGCATCCACCTGTTGGGTCCCATCCATTCATTGCATCTTGTGCTGCTTTATATACTGTAGAATTTTCGTCAATAGGTGTATTTATTTGACCATCTGCAACTGCTGTAAAAGCTCCACTTTGATATATAACTCCTGCTATTGTATTTGGGAATTGTGAGCTTTTAACACGATTTAATATAACAGCTCCAACTGCAACTTGTCCTTCATATGGCTCTCCTCTTGCTTCTCCATTTATTGCTCTTGCCATTAGTTGTAAATCAGATGCACTGCTACTACTTGTCGCATAACTAACATCTTCTTTGACAATTCCTTCATCTATAAAAAAAATGAAAAATAATAACATCATTAAAAATACAAAAACCATGATTACTTTTAAAAAACTTTTCACTTTAAAATTCCTTTCTTTCCAAACATTTCTTTATTATTTTGTACACTTTGAAAAAAAATATTCCATTTTTTGAATTTTTATCTGTTTTATGTTAGAATATTGAAAAATATTTATTATAAATTTGAGGGGAATATTGATATGAAAAAAATTCTAATTTTTTATGCATCATATGGAGGAGGACATCTAAATGCTGCAAAATCAATTTATGAATATATTACTAATAATTACAACAATTATGATATAGAAATGATAGATTGTATGAAATATGTCAATAAAACTATCGAAAAGATTACAACAGCCGCATATAGAGAAGCTGCAAAAAAAATGCCTTGGGTTTGGGGACGAATTTATAATGATTCTCAAAAAGGTCCTTTGGCACATCTATCTTCAAGGTCGAATAAAATAATGGCAATCAAATTATTAAAATTATTACGTGAGAAACAACCTGATTTGATTATTTCTACACATCCTTTTGGAAGTCAAATGTGTAGCTATTTAAAACGAAAAGGAAAAATCCATGCAAAAATCGCAACAATTATGACTGATTTTGCTCCTCATGACCAATGGTTAATTGGAAGTGATTTTACTGATTATTATTTTGTCGCTCATGATAAAATGAAACAATATTTAATTAGTAAAAATATTCCTGAACAACATATATTTGCAACTGGAATTCCTTTATCAAAAAGATTTTTAGAAAAACATGATAAAAATAAAATATTAAAAGACTTTTCTTTGTCTGAAAATAAGAAAACCATACTATTTTTTGGTGGCGGAGAATTTGGACTTGGAAAAAGTAAAACTGTTGAAATTTTCGAAAGTTTTGTTTCTTTTAATCATGATTTACAAATAATTGGTATCGCTGGAAAAAATGAAAAAATGAAACTGGCTTTTGAAAATATAGTAGAAAAATATAAAGCAAAAGATAGAGTTAAAGTTCTACATTTTACAAACAAAATTCCTGAACTTATGTCTATATCAACTTTAGTTGTTACAAAACCAGGTGGAATGACTACGACTGAGAGTTTGGCTTCTCATTTGCCTATGATTATAATAAATCCAATTCCTGGGCAAGAGGAAGAAAATGCTGAATTTCTTGAAAGTAAAGGTATTGGTATTTGGATTAAAAAAGATACTGATGTTTCTTCTTTATTAAATGATTTGTTTTCAAATTCTAATAAGTTAGAAATAATGAAAGAGAATACGAAACTTCTTGCTAAAACTAATTCTACTAAAGATATTTGTGAAATTCTTCTAAACTAAAAGAGCACCTATTTTGGTGCTTCTTTTAGTATAAGGTATCCGTTAAACAAAAAGATTTCGAAATCTTGTGTCTTCTGACGAATCTCAAGAGGAATTATAATTCTCCTTTTATCGTCAACTTTAACAAAAGAAATAACTTTATCATTTTTTAAGTTAGCCTTAACTTTTGGTTTTAGTCTAATCATCGAATTTCCCATTGAACAAAGAGCTATCTCTTTACTATTTTTGATATTCGAAAAATTAACTAATTCAAAAGGTAATTGCAATCTCCCTTGTTTGTCTAATGTCCGTATCACCTTATTAATCATATGCTTTCCCTCCTAAGTTTTGGGTTTACATGTTATGTCGATTATTATATCATAAAAAAATATATTATGCAAATATTATAATTCTCTTCTTCCCTCTAAAGCCTTAGTTAAAGTAATCTCGTCAGTATACTCTAAATCTCCACCAACAGGAATACCATGTGCTATCCTTGTAACTTTAATTCCTAAAGGCTTAATCAACTTAGATAAATACATAGCAGTTGCTTCACCTTCAACTCTTGGATTTGTTGCTAAAATTACCTCTTTTACTTGTCCATCCATAAGCCTTGATAACAATTCCTTTATTTTTATATCATCTGGTCCAACCCCGTTCATAGGAGAAATTGAACCATGTAAAACATGATAAACGCCTTTAAATTCGTGCGTTTTTTCCATTGCAATAATATCTCTAACATCTTCTACTACACATATTACACTTGTATCTCTTTTTGGATTTGCACATATCTCACATGGATCTGTATCAGAAATGTTAAAACATTTACTACAATATTTCAAATTTTTCTTTGCATTGATAATAGAAGAAACAAATTCGTTTGTTTCTTCTTCTGAACAATTTAATATATAAAAAGCAAGTCTTGCAGCTGTCTTATGACCAATGCTTGGCAATCGCTCAAAACTTTCTATTAATTTTTCAATAGATGGTGAATAAAGTGACATCGTTTCCTCCTAAAAGCCATTTTTTAACAAAGGTCCGTCCCTAAATCCCTAAAAACAGGGATTTTTAGGACCGTCCCTAAAATCCCCCTAATCCAGGTATGTTAAATTTTCCAAGTTGATCTGCTTGTGCTGAGTCCACTTTTCTTAATGCTTCATTTACACATGTTAAAATTAAATCTTCTAGCATTTCTACGTCATCTGGATCAACTACTTCTGGTTTTATTTTTATTTCTTTTATAATTTTTTCTCCTGATACTTTTACACTTATTGCTCCTCCACCTGCTGTTGCATCAAATTCTTTTGTAGCTAATTCTGCTTGTGATTTTTCCATATCTGCTTGCATTTTTTTAGCTTCTTTCATTAAGTTATTTAGATTCATTCCTCCGAATCCTCCCATTCCACCTGGGAAACCTCCTCTTTTACCCATTCTAAATTCTCCTTTCTTCATTCATTATTTATATATTTTTTTCTTCATTATTTATATATAATTTTTACCTTTAATTTTTTTGTCACATCTCAAAACAGTTATTAATCTATTATATTAAAAGGTATATCTGACTCATTTGCAAGATTTTGTAAATTTTCTTCTCTAGTTACTTTATGTGCATTTTGTTCTGGTACAATATACTTTATTTGCATTTCTTTACCACATGCCATTGAAACCAGATTTGAGATTTCTCTCATATTTTCTTGCTTATCTAAAACTAACTTTCCAAATGATGTCATACCATTTGGAAATTCTATTCCAACTGTCATATCATTTATTTCTTTTGCATTTGTTCCCATTAAATTAGTGTATAAAACTCTTTTTCCTCTTTGCTTTAAATCATTTAATATTTGTGGCCAATATTCCTCTGAATTTCTAGAAAATTTCGTTGCGGTTGCAGTAGTATTATTAGAATTTGATCTTGTTTTTGTTTGTTTTACTGCACTATTTAAATTACTTGAATTACCTGAATTATTCAAATTATTTGAAACGCTTTTTTCTGCTATATTTGTGGTTGTATTCATATTTGTAATACCATTTTGAAACACATTCCTATTATTTCTCAAATAGTTTTCGATTTTAGCAACTCTTGCCTCAAGATTTGAACTAGAATTTTGACCATTTTGTATTCCGTTACTTTGAACATTATTTTCATTCATAGTTCTAGGTTGGCACAATTTTATCATACCAGCTTGAAACATTATAGTTTTTTGAGTGGTTCTCTTTATATCATTTTCCATTTCTGACAATTCATATATTATATTAATAAGTTGTTCCTTAGTTGTTTTGTCCGCAATATTTTTTATCTTAGCTTTTTCCTCGTCATTATACATTTCTAATTTTCCAGCCGTCTTATAAACAAGAACATCCTTACAATATTTAATCATTTCCCACAATAAATTTACTATATCTTTTCCTTCATTTAAAATAACATCTACCGCTTCTAATGTTTTATCAATATCATATGAAAAAACTGAATCAATAACATCATGTACTAAAGCTGTACTAGGTATACCAACTAAATCTCTTATCTTATTTTCATCAATTTTATTATCTCCATCTTGAACACATCTCTCCAAAATAGAAAGTGCATCTCTCATTGCTCCTTCTGAAAGAATAGCAATTATATTTAATGCTTCTTCTGTTATCTCTATTTTACTTTCTTCACATACTATTTTTAAACGCTTTATTATATCCTCATTTGATATTCTTTTAAAATCAAACCTTTGACATCTTGAAAGAATTGTTGCTGGTAATTTTTGTGGTTCTGTTGTTGCCAATATAAATTTAACATGCTCTGGTGGTTCTTCCAATGTCTTTAACAAAGCATTAAAAGCTCCTGTTGAAAGCATATGCACCTCATCTATAATATATACTCTGTATTTTGCCTTTGTTGGTAAAAAATTAACCTCTTCTCTTATACTTCTAATATCTTCTACACTATTATTTGATGCAGCATCCATTTCAACTATATCAGTTAATGCACCTGACAAAGCTTCTTTACATATCTCACATTCATTGCAAGGCTCTCCATCTTTTGGATTCAAACAATTTACTGCTCTAGCTAAAATTTTAGCAGCTGATGTTTTTCCTGTTCCTCTCCCACCATTAAAAAGATATGCATGTCCTACTCTATTTGCTATTATTTGATTTTTTAATGTTCTTGTAATTGCCTCTTGCCCAACCATTTCTCCAAATGTTAATGGTCTAAATTTCCTATAAAGTGCTGTGTACCCCATATTACCACATCCTATAAATCAATCCTTTAAAAAATGGCTGATACTCAATCTCTCTATGGAAAGATTCCACATAAAGATTACTACTTATTGCTGCTCCCTTCCGGGCCTGACAAGATTCATAGGTCTTTATCGGATTCTCTCCATACAAAGATTAAGTTCAAACCATTTGTATTATATAATGAAATTTAGTATTTTACAAGTCAAATTCAAAATTTTTTAAGAATCAATTTTGAATTCTTTTAAATATAAAATCACTCATATCTGTAATTTCTTGAGAAGTTGTACCTTGTCCCACTACATCACCTACTGGAATATCCAAAGAAATATTAGTTTGATATTCTTTTCCACTTTGTGTACTTATTTTAAAATCAAATGTCAATTTTGCTTGTAACTGTTCATTTGTTATCCCTGCTTTTGATAGTAACTGCTGATTATTAATTTCTAAATCATCTGTTGCATATTCCATCAAATTATCATATGAACAACGAAAACTAACTAATCCACCTTGATTTGAAATCTCTAAATTTTTTAAATTTGACTCCATCCCTCCTGTATACACAATCTCTTGTACAACATTATCCTCTTTGTTTTTAAATATTTGTTGTTCTTCTTCACTATCTGGTTTATATATTTTTACTTTATCACTATTTTGACCTTCGACTACAATATTATTAATTAATACAGAAGTTATGGTATCAGTACCATCATAATCACTATTTTTATCAATATACAAATAAATATCATTATATTGATACAAATCAAAATTCCACCTAGTCCCCACAGCCTCTTTACTTATTCCATCTGATGAACTAATAACTGAAATTTTTGTCAATTCAAAAGGCATATTAGTCTCACCTTCTACATTATAACGTAAAATTAAAATTCCAACTACAAAAAATATAATTGCAATTATTGTTATAATCATAACTATATGGAATGACTTTCTATGCGTTAAATACTTAAACTTTTCTATCATCTTTAACCTCCAATAGGGATTTAGGGGACGGTCCTAAAAATCCCTTTTTCTCAATTCCTTGAAAAAATCTTTCAAAATTTTCTCACATTGTGTTTGTAAAATTCCCGTTTCCACAATCACCTTGTGATTAAATGTAAAATCTTCAAACAGGTTTAAAACTGAACCAGCAGCACCTGTTTTTTTATCCATTGTTCCTATATATAAGTTTCTAATTCTTGAATTTATGATAGCTCCTGCACACATAGAACATGGCTCTAATGTTACATACATATCACAATCTAAAAGTCTCCATGCCTCTAATTTTTTACTTGCTTTTTGAATTGCTAATATTTCAGCATGTTTTGTTGTATCTTTTTTAGTTTCTTTTAGATTATGCGCTCTTGATATAATCTTCCCATCTTTAACTATAACACATCCAACTGGTACTTCCAATTTGTCATATGCTTTTTGAGCTTCTTTCAAAGCTTCTTTCATAAATTTTTCTTTTTCTTGCATGACTTTCTATAAAATATATAACTATATCTTTTCCTTTCTTTTTGCTTTTAATATATCATATTATACACTTTAATCACTAATTTTGTAAAGTCTGTTTTTATCCTTAATAATGTTTAATACTAATAATCTAAATAATTTTAAACTCAATATTTATTCCACATAAATTATGTTGTATGGCATTTTATTTTATAAAAAATTTGATTTTTTCATAAGTATTTTTTGTGCTTTTGTAAAATCGAGTAACTCATTCATTTTTATTGTGCTACCATAAAAATTGCGTGTAAAAATATGTCACACAAATACTAAAGAAGAGGGGGTTTAAAATGCAAATTAAAGGCAAAGAAGTTGGCAATATAGAAATAACAGTTTATAAAACAGAAGATGGTTATCCTTTCTTTTATATAAGACCTGATGATGAATCATTACTACCAATTGTTGATATTTTAGAAGATACATTGAAGCTTTATTAACTGCATAGGGAATATACTTTCCTATAATTAAAAAATGAATAGATTGAGCTTTCAATCTATCCATTTTTTATGTTTATTATGTCATTAATCTTTTTTGGTCTACCCAGAGGGACTCGAACCCCCATCGGTCGCTTAGGAGGCGACTGCTCTATCCTGCTGAGCTATAGGTAGATATTAAGTTATCAAAAACATTATATTATATTTAATCATAAAAATCAATATTTTTATCTTACTTAAACAGAAGAAATTTTATTAAAAAGTTTACATTTAATTCCAGACTTATCCACATTTCATCCACAATTTTGTAAATTTTTTACAAAAGTATTGACAATATGTAGCAATTAATGATATATATAATTTATACAAGATTTGATTTTATGTTAATTTTGTATTATAATAATATTGTATCATATTATTAAATTTTGTTCATACTATTTTATAAGGTGATAGTATGGTAATAAAAAATTTTCATAGTTTTTCAAAAAGGAGGAGATATGTAATGGCTAAATTAAATAAAAGTATATCTATTGAAGATATGTTAATAGATGAAATTGAAAATTCTAGTACAAACGACTGGGATGAATTATGCAATGCATGTTCTTCTCTTATTAAAGAAGCTAATATGTCTGATGAAGATATTGATGAAATTATAAAGAAAGTTAAAAATGGTACTATATAAAATGAGAATTGTAGTAGATACAAATGTTTTTATTAATGGAATATTTAAAGGAGATAGCTTTTGTAAAGCTATTTTTACATTAAAGAGCCTAAATAAGGTTACTTTTGTTATGAATAAAGATATGCAAAACGAATTATTAGTTACCTTTGGTAATATTCTTATGGAAGCTATAAAAAGGATACCTAAAAAAAGGAATTCAATATCTTTCCTTTAATGGCTACTCTTTCAAAATGTTTATGGCAAGTTGAAGAAATAGACCATATTATTAATACTAATTATTGTAAAGATGATAAATCTGATAATAAATTTATTGATTGTTGCATAGATGGCAATGTAAAATATTTAATAACTCAGGACACTCACATTAATTCAGTTAGTGAACAACTTCAATCAGAGCATAACATTGAAATATTAAGTCCTTTTCAATTCTACACTAAATACCAAACAAAACAATTATAGAACGGTGATAAAAATGCAACGAATACTAAGTTATATGAGAAAAGCAATAGAAGAATATAAAATGATAGAAGAAGGAGATAAAATCGCAGTATGCCTATCAGGTGGAAAAGACTCAATAACAATGCTTTCAGCCTTTAAAGCGTTACAAAGATTTTATCCAAAAAAATTTGAAATAATAGCAATTAGTATAAATCCAGGATTTGAATTTTTTGATACAAAACTACTAGAAAACATATGCAATAATTTAGATGTACCACTATTTATTGGAGAAAGTAATGCCAAAGCAATAGTTTTTGATATCAGAAAAGAAAAAAATCCATGTTCATTATGTGCAAATTTACGTAGAGGTGTAATAAATTCAATTGCAATAAGAGAAGGTTGTAATAAAATTGCATTAGGTCATAATCAAGATGATGTTCTAGAAACTTTTTTATTAAATTTATTATACACTGGAAATATTGGCACATTCTCCCCTGTTAGTTATATGGACCGTACTAAAATAACCTTGATTAGGCCTTTGGTGTATACTCCAGAAAAAACTATACGAAGTTTTGTACGTAAAAACAATATAGAAGTAATGAAAAAAGTATGCCCAATGGATGGCACATCAAAAAGAGAAGATATGAAACAATTAATCTTCTCCTTGACAAAAAGTATTCCTATGCTACGTGCTAATTTATTTGGTGCTATTCAAAGAAATTTACCTGATTGGAAAGTTAATAAATAATTGATAGACAAAACGCAAGAAAGTTATAATTGGCTTTCTTGCGTTTTATCTCTTTATTATATTCTACCTTGTAGAATTTTTTATTATTTTTCTACTATCTCTAACATTGCTTCTTTTAATTCCGCTAATTTTTCTTCCGCTTCTTTTTCAGTATTTCCCTTAATTCCCATATATAACTTAATTTTAGGTTCAGTTCCAGAAGGTCTAATACAACACCAACTATTATCTTCTAATTCATAATACAAAACATTTGATTTTGGCAATCCTGTTTTTGATATCTCTCCTGTTTTCATATCTTTAACAACATCTTTTTCAACATCTTTAAATAGCAAAACCTTATATTTTCCAATACTTTCTATATCTGTTTCTCTCATTTTAGTCATCATATCTTTTATTTCTTGAGCACCCTGCACACCTTCTCTAACAATTGAAACTTGTGCTTCTTTATAATATCCATATTTTTCATAAATATCAATCATTGCGTCCCATAAAGTTTTACCTTTTGAAGCATAGAAACAAGCTGCCTCACATAAAGCCATTACTGCTGCAATTCCATCTTTATCTCTTGCATAATCACCAATTAAACATCCATAACTTTCCTCAAATCCAAAGACATATTTCTTATCATGGTTTTCATCCGCTTTTCTCATTACTGCACCAATATTTTTAAATCCAGTCAAAACTTCTATACACTCTAAACCATAATTTTTAGCTATTGCTTTAGCAAGTTCTGAAGATACTATTGTTGTTACAAATATTCCATTAGTAGGCAATATTCCCTTTTCTTTCATTTGTGAAATTCTATACTCTGCAATTAATAAAGCTGACATATTTCCAGTATAATTCATATATTCACCTGTTTTAGAATCTTTTGCATAAATACCTAATCTATCAGCATCTGGATCTGTTGCCAAAACGACATCTGCATCAACTTTTTTAGCTAATTCTAAAGCCAATTTAAATGCGTTTGGATCTTCTGGATTAGGATAATCAACTGTTGGAAATTCGCCATCAGGATCTTTTTGTTCAGGTACTACATACACATTTTCCATTCCTAATTCTTTTAACAATTTTTCAGCTATCGTATTTCCTGTTCCATGCAAAGGAGTATATACTACCTTTAACTTTTTACCTTGCTCTTTCATAATTTCAGGATTTAATATATGGTCTTTTAATACTTTTATATATTTTTCATCCATTTCTGGTCCGACAATATTTAATAATCCTTTTTCAATTGCTTCTTCCTTAGAAATTGATTTTATTTCACTAAAATCTTTTACATTTCTTACTTTTTCTATAATTTCTGTATCTCTTGGACTAACTATTTGTGAACCATCATCCCAATATACTTTGTATCCATTATATTTAGGTGGATTATGACTTGCAGTAATCATCACACCTGCTGTGCATTTTAATTCTCTGACTGCAAAAGATAATTCTGGTACTGGTCTTAGGTTTTCAAATAAATATGCTTTTATTCCATTTGCACAAAGAATTAATGCAGTTTGTAGTGAAAACTCTTTTGACATTCTTCTAGAATCATAACTAATGGCTACTCCTTTGTCCTGAGTTCCTTGTTCTAAAATATAGTTTGCTAATCCTTGTGTTGCTTTTCCTACTGTGTATTTATTCATTCTATTTGTTCCAGCACCTATTATTCCTCTTAATCCTGCTGTTCCAAATTCAAGTTCTTTATAAAATCTATCTTCTATTTCTTCCTCATTACCCTTTATTTCCAATAATTCTTTTTTTGTTTCTTCATCAAATTCTGGGCTTTCACACCATCTTTTATACTCTTCTAAATAACTCATATTTCCTCCATTCCCCTGTTTTAAATCAGGATTTTTTATTTACTTTTATATATTATCACAATTTTTTTAATTAAAAAAGTATTTTGATATTATATTTTAAAATTATATAAAAAATATGCAATCTAATTTTTATTAATAAAAAAAAAGACCTTCAAAGTTAATTTAGCTAACCCTAAAGGTCTGTCCCTTTTGATATCATTTTGAAACAATTTGGCACGTCCCCAATTAATCCAAATGATAAAAAGCTTTATATAATTTTCTTGCAGTTCTAGGGCAATCTACACCAGCAGAATCAGCATTCTTAACAGGTGCAAATTCCTCTTCCCTCTTAACTCTTAAAACTGCCATATCATCAACACTACCAAAAGCATCAAATAAAAATGCTTCAAACTTATATGCATTTGGAGAATCTGGAACAACTATGTTTCCATCTTTATCCATATATGTAGCTTTTTTATATGCAACATGATATGGTAAAGGATTTGCTCCCATTCTTTCTATTGCACTTACACTAAATAAATTACAAAGAATATGAGATTCTCCATATAATAATTCACCATTTTCATCTGTGGCTTCTGCCATTTCCTCAGTTATTTCTGAATATTCTATAACATTTGGTTTTCCATTTCTTTTACAGAATACTCCAACTTTTTCATGTGGATTAGCCTTTACAACTGATTTACAAGCTACAGTTACACCTTTATCTATGGCAATTCCCATTAATACAGGGTCTACCATTTTTACAAGGCAATTATCTACTCCACCGATAAATACCCATTCTACTCCCATTTGTTTCATTTTTTCAGTCATACCATTTTTAACTAAAGATTCATATATTCCACCATGTCCATCTGCTGCTTCTTTTATTAATCCATCTTCTCCAATTAAAATTTTGCCTTCTGTATCAACCATTGGAAGTTCTCCTTGTATAAAGAAGAAAATGTTTTTATCTTTTTGATATCCAAAGAATTTATGTTTTTCAAAAAATTCAACTGTTGCCTTATTATTTTCTCTACTTGTCATGATGAACCAAGGGATAATAACTCCGTATTTTTTCCCTTCTTCTTTTAAACTATCAGCTAATAACTCAAACAATGACTTATGAGAATCTAATCCTATATCAAAAGTACCTTTAGGTCCATTATGACCTAATCTAGTTCCTTGACCACCTGCCATTGTTACCGCTGCAAGTTTTCCTTCTTTAATAGCTTTTTTCCCTATATTTTCATAATATTTATATTTATCATTCAATTTATACTTATCTAAATAGTCAATTGGTGTAATTTCATCTTGCTGCTTTTTATTTTCTTTGTTTGCATTTTGATATAAACTATTTACTAATTCAAAATCTATTTTTTCGATTTGCTCTAATAATTTCTTTTTATGATTTTCATCTAATTTATCATAATGATTTAGTAAATGTTCTTGTCCATATTTTTTTAAAATAGCTTTTATTTCCCCTAGTTTTTTATCCATCATTATCGATCCTTTCAAAGTAAAAATATTTTCATCTAATATTTATACACTATTTTAAAAAATTTATCAACATTTTCACAAAATTTTCATACATTCTTTAAATAAAAAGGCTCATCAAAAATCTTATTGTATCTTCATTTCCCCTGCTGTTCTCAATATTTTATCATAACTATTAATGATATCATTTGCTTTATCTGTCACTTCTTCTATATCATAACAATCTATGATTTTTAAATTTTCCGTTTTTGAAATCCATTTTTCTAAATTTTGATTTGCATTCTTAATATAGTTTTCTTTACCTTTTATAAATATCACCATATTTTTATTATTTTCAATATTTCTTTTTATTCTTTTAAATTTATTCAAATCATTATTTTCCCAGTCCAAATTTGATATAGCTTCTTTCTTATCATCTTTCAAATTCATTTTTGATAATAAAGTTTTCATTGTCTCGTTTAAATCATTTTCAGTCAAAATTACTACATCCTTATTTTCTTCTAAACTTTTACACATATAAGGTAAAGCTATCATTTCAAAATGATAATCACTTGCATAAAATGAACAAATCTTTTCTTTTGTTTCTAACTTGTTACTCATAAAAAAACATCATCCTTTCAATCTTTTGTGAAAATTCATACTGCAGATTGAAAATTTTATTCCCCCTTTTTGCAAAAACAAAACTTATAAAATGTACTTTTTCATAAAGTAAAATGACCTAAAACATACGGAAATTTAAATTTTCTTATTTCTTTCTTCTGGTAAATTTTACCATTTCTTTACAAATATGTCAAGAATATTTCAAATAAATTTCATCGACTTTTTTCGCAAAATGTATAAAAAATCCTAAATTGTCAATAATGAATTATATAGAAGATTTTTCAAAAAAAGTTTTTAGGAGGTAACTTATGAAAAAGATATTAAATTTTATTAAAAATCCCAAGGTAAAAATGGTAACAATTTTAAGTTTTCTATTATTTGCCTATACATCAATCTGTGCAATTTCATATGCACAAAACGTATCAACTGATATTGCGGATAGTGTTTTTCGTTTACATGTCATCGCAAATAGTGATAGTGCAGAAGATCAAAATTTAAAATATATAGTAAGAGATAATTTACTTTCTTATATGAAAGAAATTTGCTCTGATTGTACAAATAAAGAAGAAGCTATAAAAATAGTTCAAGAACATTCAGAAGATTTTGAACAAATTGCTAAAAATACAATTAATGAACAAGGCTACTCATATGCTGTAAAAATAAATATTGGAAATTTTGAATTTCCTACAAAGACTTACGGAGATATATCTTTGCCAGCAGGATATTATGATGCTTTACGTGTTGAAATAGGTGAAGCAAAAGGTCAAAACTGGTGGTGTGTAATGTTTCCTCCTTTATGTTTTGTTGATGTTACTTCTGGAGTAGTTCCAGATGAATCTAAAGAAGTTATGGAAGAAAATTTAGATGAAGAGGAATATGCTCTTATATCAGATGACTCTAATAATGAATTACAATTCAAATTTAAATTAATTGAATTATTCCAAGAATTTGGAATTCTTACTGCAAAAAAATAATAAATAAAGATAGTTAAAAAATAGTTGCAATAATCTAAAGTTTATGTTATATTTTATAGGTAATAGAGTGTTATAAAAAATACACTCTATTTTTAAGCTTAAAACATTTATTATAATATTTACAAATACTTATATAAAAATATATATTTAGAATTAAGAAATAATTTTGAATTGACGGGGGTAATTTAATTGGAAAAATTAGTAGTAAAAGGTCCAACTCCTTTAAAAGGTGAAGTAACAATAAGCGGAGCAAAAAATGCAGCAGTTGCAATTTTACCTGCCACCTTATTAATTGATGGAGTTTGTACAATTGAAAATTTACCAAATATTAGTGATATAAAAATTTCATGTGAGATATTAAAACAATTAGGAGCAAAAATAACTTGGAACAATGAACATAGCATAACTATTGACACAACAAATATTACAACTACAAAAGCTCCTTTAGATTTAACAAGTAAATTTAGGGCTTCTTATTATATCATTGGAGCTATGCTTGGCAGAAAAGGAGAAATTGAAGTAGGTATGCCTGGTGGTTGTAAACTAGGTGCAAGACCAATTGATCAACATATAAAAGGTTTTGAAATGCTAGGAGCTACAGTTAATTTAGAAAAAGGAACAATTTATGCTAAAGCAAAAAAATTAACAGCAGCTTCAATTTACATGGATATTGTATCTGTTGGAGCTACAATTAATGTAATGCTTGCAAGTGTATTAGCAAAAGGAACAACTACAATTGATAATGCTGCAAAAGAACCTCATATAGTAGATGTTGCAAACTTCTTAAATACAATGGGCGCTGACATTAGAGGTGCTGGTACAGATGTAATCAAAATTAATGGTGTAGAAAAATTACATGGTGGTTGTACATATAGTGTTGTTCCAGATCAAATAGAAGCTGGTACTTTTATGCTTGCAGCAGTTGCAACAAGAGGTGATTTAACTTTAAAAAATTGTATCACAAAACACTTAGAATCAATTACAGCAAAAATTATTGAAGTTGGTGGAAATGTAGAAGATAATGGTGATAGTATTCGTGTTTGGTGCAATAAAAGACCAAATAGCGCTAATATTAAGACATTACCTTACCCTGGATTTCCTACAGATTTACAACCTCAAATGGGAGTTGTTTTAGCTCTTGCAAATGGAACAAGTGTAATAAATGAAAGTATTTGGGAATCTAGATTCCAATATACAGAAGAATTAAATAAGATGGGTGCTAAAATTACTGCTCAAGGAAAAACAGCATTTTTTGAAGGTGTAAAAAAATTATATGGTGCACCTGTTTACTCTAGTGATTTAAGAGCTGGAGCAGCACTTGTAATTGCTGGAACTGCAGCAGAAGGTGAAACTGAAATATATAATCTTGAACATATTGATAGAGGATATGAAAATATAGAAGAAAAATTCAAAAAAATTGGTGCTAAAATCGAAAGAGTAAAAGAATAGCCAATAAAACATTAATAAGAAAAAATATATTAATTAACAAAGGAAAAATTAGTTTAAATAACTAATTTATGCCTTAAGGAAGGTATAAAAAATGTTTAAGTTTTGTAGTTTATATAGCGGAAGTAGCGGAAATAGTTTATTTATAGAAACACAAAATACTAAATTACTAATTGATGCAGGTGTTAGTAGCAAAAAAATTGAAAACGCTTTAAATGATATTAACATTGATCCATCTACACTTGATGGAATTTTAGTGACACATGAACATATAGACCATGTACAAGGGCTTGGAACACTATCAAAAAAGTTTGACTTGCCTGTTTTCGTAAATCAGGAAACATTAGATGCAATGCCAAAACAAAAAGATAAAATTTCAGAAAAAAATGTTAAAACATTTAAAATATCAGATAAATTTGAAATTGGAGACTTAGAAATCAAACCTTTTTCAATTCCTCATGATGCTGCAAACCCATGTGGTTTTAACATTTGGAAAGATAATAAAAAAATAAGTATTGCAACAGATATTGGACATATGACAAATCCTATTTTAAAAAGTTTAGAGGAAAGCCTATTTATAATGTTAGAAGCAAATTATGATCCAGAAGTATTGCGTTGTTCTCCATATCCTTTTACTTTAAAGTCAAGGATTGCAGGTCCAACAGGACATTTGCCAAATGAGATGGCTGGAAAGACAATTTCTCATTTATTAAAGTCTGGACTCAAAAATGCTATGTTAGGTCACTTGAGTAAACAAAGTAATTTTCCAGAACTTGCTTATAAAACTGTTGTGGATGAATTGATTTCTAATAATTATAATGAGGATTGCATTTCACTTTGTGTTGCAAGTAGAGATAATCATAGTAAAATTATTACAATTTAATATTATGATTATCCTCACCTTCATTTATATTAATAAATAAATTTAAATCTTCTTCTGTTGGTAATGCTTCTACAATTTCTTTAGGTAATATTTCAAAAGAAGATACCCCTATTGGATTTTCAACACTATTTAATGAATATTCAACTGTTAATTTATTTTTCTCTTTGCATAATATCAAACCAATTGTTTCATTGTCTTTGTCCGTTTTTATTATGTTATTTACAGCATTTATATAAAAATTCATTTTCCCTGCATATTCTGGTTTAAATTCTCCTATTTTCAATTCAATTACTACATAACACCTTAATTTCAAATGATAAAATAACATATCTATAAAGTAGTCAGTATTATCTACTGTTATTTTATATTGATTTCCAACAAAACTAAACCCCTTTCCTAGTTCAATCAAAGTATCCTTAATTCTTTCAACTAAAGCACTTTCAAGTTCTGTTTCTACATATTTTTCTTTTAGCAATGGCAAATTAAATATATATGGATCTTTTTGCATATTGTTTGCCAAATCACTTAACGGAGAAAGCAATTTTTTCTTAAAATTATTATCCTTAACCAGTCTCCCCTGTCTTACATATAAATTTGTATCAATTTGAACTTTCAAAACATCTACAGACCATCCATTTTCTACACACTTTTCCATATACCATAATCTTTCATCTCTATTTTTTATTTTATCCAAAATAAGCATATTGTGTGACCATGGAATTTGTGCAGACGCTATCTGCACTTTTTCATCTGTACTTAATTCCTTATAAAATTTTTTCATATTTTTTATATTTCTTACCGAAAAACCCTTTATATTTGGGAATTCAATTTTCATTGCCATACTTAATTTTTCTATAAATTTATTTCCCCAAGAAGATTTTTCATATACTAATTTTCCTACATAATAATATAAATCTATTAATCTTTTATTTGCATCACTCATTATCAACGTTTGAGTTTTATAAATTTCACTTTTTATATTTTCTACAACTTGTTTAAAATCTTTTTCTAATATTTTATATTTCATATATTCACTCTTTTCTTTTTTAAATTTATTTGAAAAAATTATTCAACTTTGCTATACTAATTAAAACAGTTATTAAATTAAATTTTTTATTTTATAGGAGATTATAATGTTAAATATTCAAATAATTTGTATTGGAAAAATTAAAGAAGATTATTTAAAAAGCGCCATAAACGAATATAGTAAAAGACTTTCAAAATATTGCAAACTTGAAATTTTAGAACTTCCTGACGAGAAAATACCAGACAAATTAAATACAAGTTTAGCTAATGAAATAAAACAAAAAGAATGTTCTAATATAATTAAACATTTAAAAAAATCTTCTTATAATATTGCTCTTGACCTAAGTGGAAAGCAATTAACCTCTGAACAATTTTCAGAAAAAATAGAAAACCTTTCTATGACAAATAGTAATATCACATTTATTATTGGTGGTTCACTTGGATTAACAAATGAGCTTTTAAATTATTGCCAAGAAAAATTGTGCTTTTCAAAAATGACATTTCCTCATCAATTAATAAGAGTTTTCCTATTAGAACAAATTTTTAGAGGATTTAAAATTGCACACAATGAAACATACCATAGATAATTTTTTTATTCAAAAAATTAAGCATATACATATAATATATAGTTTTGTAGAGAAAATAAAATATAGACAAATTGTAGGGGCCAAACTAAAGAACTTTTGTGCATATTTAAAAATGGGGGATTTTCTCTACAAAATTAAAAACTAAATTAAATCTTACTTTTTATCAATTAGTATTGAAATAATTTACATTCAAAAAAATATTTTCTATTAATTTTTAATATTCTCTATTTCTTTCAATAATTTTTTTGATAAAATACGAATTATAATTTTCCTGATTGTAAAAAATAAGAATATAAATAATAAAATTTTATAAATCATAACTTGTCCTTTTGAATTGAATTTTAATAATTATATATCAAATGGAAATATTTGTCAACAAAAACTTTTCGACAAATAACAACATATTTTTCTGTCAATTCTACACAAAAAATTGACAAACTATTATACTTATAATAATTCCAACAATATCTGCTGTTAATGCTGCAAGTAAAATATATCTTGTTTTTTTAATCTTCACACAACTTGTATAAACTGCAATAGTATATAGAGTAGTTTCTGTTGAACCCATAATAACAGAAGCCATCATTCCTAGAGGTGTATCTGTACCATAATTTCTCATAATATCTGTTGCAATAGCAATTGAACTACTACCAGAAATTGGCCTTAACATTGCAAGAGGCATAAGTTCAGTAGGAAATTTTACTATTGATAACAAAGGATTTAAAATATTTATTATAAGGTCTAAAATCCCTGAACTTCTCAAAGCTCCAATTGCAACAAATAGACCAATTAAAGTAGGCAAAATGTTAATAACGATTCCTAATCCCTCTTTTGCACCATCTAAAAAATCATCAAAAACGTTTTTCTTCTCTTTTAAACCATATATAACAATAATTAAAATAATTAATGGCATAGCCAAATTCGAAATAAAATTTACTAATTTCATTATTAGCACATTCCTTTCTAATGGTGCAGCTTTTATTAAACCAAAATATTAAAAATTATACTTATTTATGCTTTTCGTTTTGAGTTACTTTAATCAATATTTTAACTGCAATAATCCCACAAATTGCTGCACAAATAGTAGCAATCCAAACTGGAAAAACAATTGCTGTTGGATTTTCAGAGCCTAATGAATTTCTAATTGCTATAACTGTAGTTGGAATAATTTGAATTGAAGCTGTATTTATAACAATAAACATTGCCATAGAATCTGTTAATCTATCCTTTTGTGGATTTTCCTCCTGCATTGATTTCATCGCTTTTAATCCTAATGGAGTTGCAGCATTTCCTAAACCTAAAATATTTGCAATCATATTCATAGAAATTTCTTTTTGAATTTTAGGTTTTGTTCTTAATTCAGGAAATAAATATCTTATAATAGGCTTTAAAAATCCAGTCAATTTGTCTATTACAGAAGTTTTACTTGCAATTTGCATTATTCCATTCCAAAGACAAATTGTACCTAATAAATTAATTGAAAGATTTATTGCGTCTTCTGTGCTTTTAAATATTTCTGAATTTAATAAATTAATATCTCCAAAAAAAATTGCATAAGAGAATGATAATATTATAAAAATTGTCCAAACTATATTTAACATTGTTATCACCTAAATAATTTTATGCAAAACTTGACTTTTTATTACATTTTAATTGACCTTATGTCTTAATTGTGATATATTAATATTGCATAGGATTGTAAACTAAAACTTTTAAGGAGGATACGTTTATGAAGTCAACTGGAATTATAAGAAGAGTAGATGAACTTGGACGTGTTGTTATACCTATAGAAATCAGAAATCAATTTAATATAGTTGAAAAAGACCCTATCGAAATATATGTTGAGGGATCATCTATCATCTTAAAAAAGTTTGAACCAAACTGCATTTTCTGCGGTAATACAAAAAATTTATTAAAATATCATGATAAATTAATTTGTAAAAATTGTTCAAAAAAAATCGGACAATTAGAAGAAAATCAAGAAAATGAAGTAAAAGAATAAGGGCAAACAGCCCTTTTCTCATGCAAAGAAATATATCTGATTTATTATGTATCTATGAATTTTTGATAAATATCATTTTTAGTAACATTTCTATCTTTAGCAATTTTTTTAATAATTTCTTTTTTATCAAACCCTTGACTTTCATACATCTTATAATGTTCTTCTAAACTAATATTAGTAAAATCATTATTACTATTTTGAATAAAATCATTTTTTTCAATAATAATTACTATTTCGCCTTTTATATTATCAGCAATATTTATAATATCATCTATTTTTCCTCTCAAAAATTCTTCATGAATTTTAGTTATTTCCCTTGCTAAAACTATTTTTCTATCTTCAACAATCTCCTTTAAATCCAATAACGTTGTTTTTAATTTATGTGGTGCTTCATAAATAATAATTGTATTTTTAGCATTTTTTATCTCATTTAATTTTTCTTTTCTAGATTTTTTATTTAATGGCAAAAATCCTAAAAAAGTAAATTCACTTGTATCTAATCCGGAACAAATTAATGCATTAACCATTGCACATGCTCCTGGTATAGGTATAATTTCAATATTTTTTTCTATACATTCTTTTATAATTTCATGTCCTGGATCACAAATTCCAGGTGTTCCAGCATCAGAAACTAATGCAATATTTTGTCCCTCTTCTAATTTTTCAATTAATACTTTTGATTTTACATCTTCATTATGCCTGTGATAGCTAATTAGTGGCTTTGAAATCTCTAAATGATTTAATAATTTTAAAGTATGCCTCGTATCTTCAGCTGCTATTAAATCAACATTTTTTAATACATCAATTGCTCTTAATGTAATGTCTCCTAAATTTCCAATAGGTGTTGCAACTATATATAATTTTCCCATTTAAACTCTCCCCTAGCTATTATAAATTTTTTTAATTTCTTCGGTGTAATTATTTTTTTCATCATAAATATATAAATTATTTTCAATTTTTAAAAATGGCTTTGCATTTCTTATCCCTTTAATTAAAACTAATTTAGGTGGTTTATTATAATTTGAACAAACCATTCTCATCAATTTAGGCTCAATTTTATATTTTCTCATTAAATCTAAAATATCTACTAATCTTTCAGGTCTATGTACTATATAAAATTCTCCCTTATCTTTTAACAAATTACTAGATACTTTAATAAAATCTTCTAAATCAGCTGTAATTTCATGTCTAGAAATTAGTTTTTCTTCTATTTCGTTTATAACACCTTCCCCTTTTTTCTTATAAGGTGGATTTGTTATAATAACATCAAATTTATTTTCTAAACCTTTTTCAATAAAAAAATTATTATTTAAATTTAAAATATTACTACAAATAATTTCTATTTTATCTTGTAAATTATTTAATTCTACACTTCTTGTTGCCATGTCAGCAACATTTTTTTGTATTTCAATACCAACTGCTTTTTTTATATTTACTTTTCCAGATAATAAAATTGGTATAATTCCTGTACCTGTGCCTAAATCTAATATTGTAGAATTTTCTTTTATATTTTTTGCAAAATTTACTAATAATACACTATCTATTCCAAAACAAAACCAATTTTTATTTTGTATTATTTTTAAATTATTACAACCTAAATCGTCAATTCTTTCATTTTCCTTTAAATTCATTCTTTATTAGCTCTCCTTGTTCATTTTTAATGTATTTTCTTTTATTTCAATTTTTTACTATTTTATCTAATTTTTTTCTATTTTTTTCAATTTATAAATTATCTAATATTATTTTTTAATTATTTTTAATATTATTTTTTTATTATTTATTTTTTATTAAAATATTTAAAATTTATTAAATTTAATTTAAAATCTAATTTTCTTATTTATCTCTTTTTTTCTAATTTATTCTAATTTATTCGATTTTATTCTATTTTTTCCAATTTATTTGAAATAAAAATTTTTCACCTTTCCATTTTCATAGCATTTGCTATTTTTAAGAATTTT
Organism: uncultured Clostridia bacterium; assembly: GCA_944387525.1. Classification (GTDB taxonomy): domain Bacteria; phylum Bacillota; class Clostridia; order TANB77; family CAG-508; genus CAG-269. Next base: position 55,441 of record CALXFF010000001.1, read on the forward strand.
TTTCTAATTTATTCTAATTTATTCTAATTTTTTTAAAATCAAATTTTATTAACAAATAAATTAGTTTATCATATTATATAACAAAAATGTAAAATTAGCAAAAAATAAAATTTTTCAAAGTGGATTTATAACAAATAAAAAAGGTGAAGATAATGAATAATTTTCCATCAAAAAATTGTGAAAATGATTTTAATGAAAATATAGATACTGAAAACAATAGAGGAGGAAAAAATCCCCCTTCAAAAAAACATTTTGATTTTAAGTGTTGTAAAGATAATACAATTAAATCTCTACATGATGTAGAACACTTTTTGAATAATTTTCAACATTATTTCAAATATTTTAAATTATATAAATTATTAAAATAAGCCTTTTCTTAATAAATTTACTTAATTAACTCCCGCTAGAAGCGAATTAACTTCTAGTATATACTTCATTAAATTCAGGATTCTCCTGTCCGTTTATCAATATCTTAACTTCATTGATTTCTGTTAGTTCTGTTAATGTGTTTACAATACTATTAACTAAATTTTCTTTTCCATTTTCTGATTCTTTATCATAATTCAAAAATTCAGCTGAAAAATCTAAAACTATACAATCTCCTTCTAAATAATTTTGAAGCAATTGTGTATTTTCTGGCATTAATTTCTTATTTTTTTCATTTTTAGGTCCTTCAATTAATAAATTAACTAATTTCTCATATGGATTTGCTATCATATCTTTTATATCCAATAACCTTGCTTCTGGAACTAATTCATTTGTTTGACTATCTAGAAAATATAAACTTACAATCGTTTGTCTTAATTGTTCTTCTGTTATTTCTTCTTCTGGCACGTATTCTTCGACTATTGTTTCTTCATTTTGACTTTTTACATATTTTATTGCAAAATATCCTCCTATTAAAAGTAATATAAAAAGACAAACAAATATTATTAGTATTTTTTTGTTCTTCATATGCATATCCTCCTCTTTAATTTGACTACTAAATATTTATTATTTGTTTGTCCATTTTAGAACTTTTTTATCAATTTTACTATTTCTATTCCGTGACTTTTTGCAATATCAACCCGTGAGTTTTTCAATTTTCATTCCGTGTATTTTTGTAATTTCATTCCGTACGTTTTCTAAATCTCATTCCTTTATTTTTCTCAGTTCGTAAATATATTATATACAAACAAAATAAAATTATTAACTTTTCTAATTTATTACAATTATATTACGTATTTTTTCTTCAAAAATAGCATATTTCATTATAATAAAGTAAGTTTTTTCCATTTGACAAAATTCGGTTTTCCGTATACAATTATAGATGTTACAATAAAGAAAGTTTTAAGACAAAAACTAACTTTTTTTGTAGAAAAGAAAGGATGAAATTTAGTATGGAAGATATATTACACGTTGGATTGGATGTTGGCTCAACAACAGTAAAAATTATTGTTATGGATGACAATAAAAATACAATATATAAAGACTACCGTAGACATTTTTCAGACACAAAAAACACAGTTTGCAAAGTGTTAGAAGATTTATTAAAAAGATACCCATATAATTCATTCACACTTGCATTAACAGGTTCTGGAGCTATGTCAGCTGCAAAATTTTTAGGGGTAGACTTCATTCAAGAAGTTGTATCTTGTAAAAGAGCAGTTGAAAAATACATTCCTAGAACTGATGTTGTAATTGAATTAGGTGGAGAAGATGCAAAAATAATATATTTTGACCAATCAATTGAGCAACGTATGAATGGAACTTGTGCTGGAGGAACTGGAGCATTTTTAGACCAAATGGCTTCACTTCTACATACTGATACAGCAGGTCTTAATGAACTTGCAAAAGGATATGAAACAATTTATCCAATTGCATCAAGATGTGGTGTTTTTGCAAAAACTGATGTACAACCACTAATAAATGAAGGTGCTGCAAAAGAAGATATTGCTGCATCTATTTTCCAAGCAGTTGTTAATCAAACAATTAGTGGTCTTGCATGTGGTAGACCAATTAGAGGAAATGTAGCATTTTTAGGTGGTCCTTTAAATTATTTATCAGAATTAAGAAAAAGATTTATTGAAACTTTACAATTAACTCCTGATGAAGTTATTGTACCAGAAGAAGCTCACCTTTTAGTTGCAAAAGGTGCTGCCCTAGACTCAATGAATACAGATAGTATAACAACAACAGAGCTAGAACAAAAAATAGAAAATTTAAGAAACTCACATGATAATACTACACAACCTTTAGATCCTTTATTTAAAAATAAAGAAGAATACCAAGCATTTAAAGAAAGACATGATAAAGATAAAGTAGAAAAAGCAGATTTAGCTACTTATGAAGGTGACTGCTATTTAGGAATTGATGCTGGTTCTACAACAACAAAAATCGTTTTAATTGATAAAGACGGAAAACTTTTATATTCACTTTATGGAAGCAATGAAGGTAATCCATTACAAAGTGTTATGAATATGTTAAAACAGCTATATTCTATACTACCTGAAAAAGCAATTTTAAGATATAGCGGTGTTACAGGGTATGGTGAAAAATTAATACAAACAGCTTTAAATGTTGATTTAAATGAAATTGAAACAATTGCACACTATACGGCAGCAAAAACATTTGAGCCAGATGTTACAAGTATTGTTGACATTGGTGGTCAAGATATGAAATACATCAGAATGAAAAATGGTTCAATTGATAATATAATGCTAAATGAAGCATGTTCTTCAGGATGTGGTTCATTTATTGAGACATTTGCAAAAAGTTTGAATTTATCCATTGAAGAATTCGTAAAAGAAGCAATTGAAGCAAAAAGACCAGTTGATTTAGGTTCTCGTTGTACTGTTTTTATGAATTCTAAAATTAAACAAGCTCAAAAAGAAGGATATTCAGTTGGAGATATTTCAAGTGGTTTATCATATTCAGTTATCAAAAATGCTATTCAAAAAGTTATGAAGGTAAGAGATGTTGAAACATTAGGAAACCATATAGTAGTTCAAGGTGGTACTTTCTATAATGATGCTGTTCTTCGTGCTTTTGAATTAATAGTTGGAAAAAATGTTGTAAGACCAGATATCTCTGGACTAATGGGAGCATATGGAATGGCTCTACTTTCTAAAGAACAATATGAAGCGAATTTAGACATGGAATATACTTCAACAATTTTAAGAACTGAAGAAATTGATAATTTAAAAATAAAAATTACACATACACGTTGTAATAACTGTGAAAACCATTGTAAATTAACAATTAATAAATTTAGTAATGGACAAATACATGTGTCAGGAAACCGTTGTGAAAAAGGTGCAGGTGTTGTCACAAAATCTAAACCATTACCTAATTTAGTTGCATACAAATATCAAAGAATCTTTGATTATAAACCTTTAGATGAACAATATGCAACTAGAGGAACAATAGGAATCCCTAGAGTTTTAAATATGTATGAAGATTATCCTTTCTGGTTCACATTCTTAACTTCATTAGGTTTCCGTGTAATTCTATCAGAAAAAAGTACACGTAAAACTTATGAAAAAGGTATGGAATCAATGCCATCTGAATCAGTTTGCTATCCTGCAAAACTTTCACATGGACATATAGAAAGCTTACTTGAACAAGGTATAAAAACAATATTTTACCCTTGTATACCATATTCAAGAAAAGAATATGAAAAAGCAGATAACCACTATAACTGCCCTATTGTAATTTCATATTCAGAAGTCTTGAAAAACAATGTAGAAGGATTAAAAAATCCTGATATTAAATTTATAAACCCATTCTTACCTTTTGATAAGAAAAATCTTGTTAAAAAGGTTATGGAATTAGACGAATTTAAAGAATATAATTTTACAAAAGAAGAACTAAACGAAGCTATAGATAAAGCAGAAGCAGAATACCAAAAATGCAAAAATGATATCAGAACAAAAGGTGCTGAAACAGTAAGATATATCGAAGAAAATCACTTAAAAGGAATAGTACTTGCAGGACGTCCATATCATGTAGACCCAGAAATAAATCATGGTATTGACACATTAATAACTTCATTAGGTCTTTGTGTTTTAACAGAAGATAGCGTTTCAGATAAAACAGAAGCAAAACGTCCTCTTCGTGTTGTTGACCAATGGGTATATCATGCAAGACTTTATGCAGCAGCTGATTTTGTTGGAAAACATGATAGTTTAGAATTAGTACAATTAAATTCATTTGGTTGTGGTGTAGATGCTGTTACAACAGACCAAGTTGAAGAAATATTATCAAGCTACAACAAAATGTATACACTAATTAAAATAGACGAAGTAAACAACTTAGGAGCTGTAAGGATTCGTATTCGTTCTTTACTTGCAAGTATGAAAAAGAAAGCACAAGAAAAGAAAGAAGAAAAAGCTGACGGAGACTACGGAATTAAGAAAAAAATCTTTACTAAAGAAATGCGTAAGGATTACACAATTTTAATGCCACAAATGGCTCCAATACACTTTGATTTATTAGAAAGCGCAGTAAAATCATCTGGATATAATCTAAAATTACTAAGAAACTGCACACAAAAAACAGTTGAAACAGGTTTAAAATATGTAAATAATGATGCTTGTTATCCATCAATATTAACAACTGGACAAATGATTGAGGCACTACAATCTGGAGAATATGACTTAAATAAAACTGCTTTAATCATGTCACAAACAGGTGGTGGATGTAGAGCAACAAACTATATAGGATTTATACGTAAAGCCTTAAAAGATGCAGGATTTGAAAATGTACCTGTAATTTCATTTAATATTGTTGGTATGGAAAAAATGCCAGGATTTAAAATAACAGCTCCATTAATAGAAAAATTATTAAAAACTGTTATATATGGTGATTTACTACAAAAAATGCTAACAAAAAATAGAGCATATGAAGTAAATAAAGGTGAAACTAAAAAACTATTTGATACATGGATGGAAAAATGTAAAAAGCTATTACAAAAATCAACAAATAAAGAATTTAAACAAAGTATTTATGACATAGTAAATGATTTTGAAAAAATAGAATTAGATACATCTGTTGAAAAACCACGTGTAGGTATAGTTGGAGAAGTTCTAATCAAATATCATCCATTTGGAAATAACTATGTTGCAGATTTACTTGAACAAGAAGGTGCAGAAGTAATCCTTCCAGATTTTATGGGATTTGTTAAATTTATGGCAACACATAAAATTACATTTAACAAACTATTAAACACAAATAAAACATCTTCAAAACTTATGAAAGTTGCAATAAAATTAATAGATTTACTTGAAAAAGATGTAAGAGCAGCATTAGCAAGTTCTAAGAAAGGCTATTTACCACCATGTGATATTTGGCATCTTGAAGATAAAGTAAAAGATGTATTATCTATCGGAAATCAAACAGGTGAAGGTTGGTTCTTAACTGCCGAAATGATTGAGTACATAGAACATGATATTCCAAATATTGTTTGTGTTCAACCATTTGCATGTTTACCTAACCATGTTGTTGGAAAAGGTGTTATAAAGACTATTCGTAGCATGTATCCTGATGCAAATATTTCTCCTGTTGATTATGACCCAGGTGCAAGTGAAGCAAATCAAGCTAACAGAATTAAATTGTTAATGACTGTCGCTAAAGATAATTTGAAGGCTAAACAAAATCGTAAAAAGGCTATTGAAAAAGAAAATGAAGAGGTTAAAGTTTCTGAAGATAGTGTAAAAGAAAGTACTACAAACAGTACAGAAAGAATTTCCTAATTATTAGAATATTTTTTAAAAATTTGACATATAAGAACAGATAAGACCATGAGCCGTCCAAAGCTTTCATGGTCTTTCCTTTTGCTAATCATCAAAATGCTTTACAATTAATTGTGTGAAGATTACCAAGAACCTCCACCACCTCCTCCAGAACCGCCTCCAGCAGAGCCACCTCCAGATGAACCTCTCCTGCTTGAACTTCCTCCACTATCACTTGATGGACTAGAAACCATTGCAGATCTTGCAGATGCCATTGTCGTGGTAAAAAACGCTCCGAAAGAGTTTATATTAAAATCATTTCTTGTCTCATACCAACTAGGAGCTTTCAGTGATATACTTTCAAATTGCTTAATCCATACATCTGATACCCCCAAAGAATAAGTATAAGGTAATATATCATAAAAATACTCTGGTTGTTGAGCAACTAAACTTTCCAATTGAGTCTTTTCTGCAATTTCTAAAAACCTCTTAAATCCCCTTATTTTTCCTAACATTTTATTACCATAAGGTGTTCGTTTAGACATTATTTGTATAAAGAAAAATAAAACTACTATACATATTATTCCTATAATACACATAACTATATACATAAAATCATCTTTTATTCTAGGAAACATTATACATAACCACGGAATACCAGCAAAAACTGCCCCAATGACTATTCCCATTTTTTTATCTTTTATCGATATCGATTGAAATATATAGCTTACAAAGGAAATTAATAATATACCTATTATAGGAAAAAGTAATATTACTATTATTTCTCCTGTTTCTGTATAAGGATATTCTACAAAAGGTTTAAATGTAATTAACATCAATATCAAAATAATCATTGCTGTAATCCACCATCTTTTTTTATTTACAGATGATTCAAATATTTTATTCTTATTCTCTTTGCTATCCAAATTACTTTTTATTTCATCTATTGTTCTGTAAAATTTATTACATAAATCCTTTTTAGTTACAGATGTCTTTTGTTTATCTTGAAATAATCCATCAAAAAATATTTTTTCATTTTTATTATTTCCATCATATTCTTTTAGCTTGGTAATTCTAAAACTTTTTGATTCATCAAATAACTTTTCTTCTTCAATCTCTTCAATTTTCAAATAGCCAGCGTTTGCTAAATATATAAGTAATGAAACTACACCTGATGTACTAGCATAACCATTATATAAAAAAGCTACTTCTGCTGAATTATATCCCTCTGGTGGATAAAATTCGACTGTTTCTACTACTTCATCTTCTTTTCCATACTTAGCCCATAATCTATATCCAATAAATACACAAATTAAAGAAATTATTATTACAACAATAACATACGTATCTATATTTAAACTTTCCCCTACAAAATAATCTTCTGGTAATGAAAGTCTTACAGTTAAGGCATGACCAGAATACAAAGTTCCTGTTAAAGATCCACTTATTACATTTCCATTTACACTATAAGAAATATTTAAATTATCTATTGAGCCTTTATATCCGCTTGAAAAGCCTAATAAAGATTCATCAAATGATTTTGGCATTGTAATTTTAAATGTTACATTATCTATGCTTGTATCCCATTCATTACCTATCAAATTATAATATATTTCATCTTCTCCTTTTAATGGGTCTTTCCCTATATTATAAGTATATTTTATTGTATATGAATGTCTACCTATGTATGTATCGTCTTTACTACCAATTTTTATTACTTCATACCCATCTTCTTTTGAAGTTGTATATTCTTCATTTACACTAATATTTGTTATTTTTGCTCTGTTATTTGATGTTGTTCCGTCAGTTCTTGTTACTGTATTCCTTAACGGTATTTTTCTAAATATTCCGATGTTTTGATGTATTAAAATATGCCGTTATTTTTTCTGTTATATCAAATGTATTATCCTCATTTACAATCATATCAATATCATAACTCTCTATTGTATAGTCTCCCGAAGATGTTATAGCAAAAATCTTATTAGGGATTACTATTATCAATAATAAAGTCAAAGCAAAAATATATTTTAAATACTGTTTTTTCACTATAATTCCACCTCTACATTATTTTTTTCTTCTATATTAGCCTCAAACATATTAGCTCGTTTAAATCCCAAAAGACCTGCAACTATATTGCTTGGAAACATTTGAATTTTATTATTCAATATTCGAACTGTTCCATTATAATATTTTCTACTATTTGCTATTTCATCTTCAATGTTAGTAAGTTCATGACTTAATTGTAAAAAATTTTCATTGGACTTTAATTCATGATAATTTTCTGAAATCATCATTATTCTGCAAATACTTTGTGTTAATTGCTCATTAACATCTATTTTTTTATTTGTTGACATACTATCATAAGTATTCATTCTTAAAGTCGTTATTTCATTAAACGTTTCTTTTTCATATTCCATATAACCTTTTACAACTTCTACAAGATTAGGTATTAAATCCCACCTTTTTTTAAGTATATATCCATTGTTGAAAAAGCTTCTTTGACAAGATTATTTTTCTTTATCAGGTCATTATATGTTACTAAAAAATAAATAAGTATTAATATTATAACAGCTATAACTATATATAATATCACTTTTTCACCCCCTATTTTTTATAATAAAAAAATTCATTTTTATTATAACACAATAAACTTAAATCTTCATTATTTTTCTATTTGTTTCCTACTATTTTTATTTTATTATAATATTTAAAATCTTTAATTATTGTGATATACTATATACATACAAATTCAAAAGAAAGGATTTACAATATGAACAAAAATTATTATGATATTTTACAAATAAATCAAAATGCTTCACCAGAAATAATTGAAAAAGCATACAAGACTTTGGCTAAAAAATATCATCCAGATTTGCAAGAAGAAAATAATAAAAAAGAAGCAGAAGAAATTTTAAAAGAAATAAATAAAGCATATGAAATATTATCTAATCCTGATAAAAAAGCCTTATATGACCAAAATCTAAAGAATGGCAGTATATCTCAAGAGGATTACAATAAAATATATCATCAAAATGAAGCATTAAAAGAGGAACTAAATAATTTAAAAAACAACACTCCCAATACTCAATATTCAAATATAAATTTAAATTCATTTAATACATCAACAACTGAAAATCCAAAAGCAAATATAAATCAAGAAAACATTGATGCAATAAAAAAAGAAGAACAAGAATTAGAATATAAAAGGAGACAACTTCAATATCAAGAACAAATGGAACAAGCAAGACAAAAAGCATATCATGATGCATATATTCAAGATTTAAAAAATCGTGGCTATAGAATAAGATATAAAAAATCATTAAAAGACTATATTAAAGGAATAATTTCTATCATAATTGTTATTATTATCTTGATATTATTATGGCACATTCCTTTTATACAAAACTTTTTTATTAATTTGTATGAAAATAACCAAGCTATCCATCAAACTGTTGATATTTTTTCTAATTTGTTTAATTAATAACAAATATAATTAAATTAAAAACTGAAATGCCAGAATCCTTCAAGATTTCTAAACATTTCAGTTTTTTATCTTACTATATTCTATTATTGCACACTAAATGACATTACAAATTCATAGTTATCTTTTAGTTGCATAATTATATTTAATGAAATCGTTCCTTCAGTTTCTCCAGTTATATCCGTAAGATTAATTTGCTGTACATATGTTGAATTTTCACTTGAATATGTTGTATATTCTACATCATAATGTAATGCAAAATTCTCTCTCATATATTGTTCAAAAGCTTCTTCTGAACCCCAATTATTATTTCTAAAAGTTTCATCTAATATTTCATATGCATGTGTATAATCTCTATTATTCAACATTTGCACCCATTTATCTATATTCATTGATACTTTATATTGTTCGTCTGCTGAATCATATGTTTCTTTAAAGTCGTCTGAAATTATAGTATATGTATCTAATCTCATTCTAAAATCTGTAACTGTATCTGTTTCAATAGTATAAATATTCTCATATTGATCCACTAATAAATATCTATCTTGTCTCAATTCATCATCTATTGTTTCTATTTTATATTGAGTTAGATTTAATTCTCTTATATATTCACTATTTTTGCTTATATAATTTTGAAGGTTGTCTGCTGTTTTAAATCTAACATTAGCGTATTCCTCATCTAGATAACCATATGCATGTTCTTTATCATATAATAATATATTTTTCATTGTATCAAAATAATATTTTGATACATCTTCCGCAGTCATTGAAATTATAGGTATATTATTATTAAAATTTTTTTCAATTTCTATTTCTTGATTACCTTTTACTTCACTTATATCATTTATACTTTCCAGAGGTTCAATTGCAAAAATACTATTAGCACTATCTATAGTTATTAGAAAATATTTATATTGATAAAATTTGTCATTTTGAGTAATGATTCCATATGTAACATATTGAAAAGGATTTATATCGGTAATCTTTTTAATATCTAAGATTGTATATTGTTGTTCAATCTCAACAAATTGTATATAATCAGTAATGTTATTTTCATCTATATTATTAACATCAATATAATCTTCGCTCAGAAAATCTTTTGCTCTCGAATAAATTTGACTATTATCTACAACTTTTACCATTTCATCATTATCATCTTTTCCATAATAGATTGAACTATTAATATTAATAGCTTCCAGAAATTTTTCTACACATCCATTAACTTGCATTAATTCCGTAATATCTATCTTTTGTAGATATTCTTCGGAAAACTCTCCTATCCCCATAGATTCTCTATCTTCCATAATTGAATTAGCATCATACTGTAAATCTTCTTCTCTATTTTTAATTAATATAAATGTAATAATTAGTATAATTATTAAAACAATTACTATAAAAATTGATATCTTTAATTTTTTCATCCACATCATTCCTTTTAATTAGTTACATATAGTACACCTCTATTTACTATATTAATAATATTCTGTACATTAGTCCATCCACCACTTTTAGAGTCATTTGCACCAACATCAGATACATAAACTTCATTTCCATTCCTTCCATCTAATATTGCAATATAATGTCCACCATAATATTTTGAACCTCTTTCTGTTACCAATGTACCACTTATACTAACAACTGCTGGTTGTCCTGAAGTAAGTCTTGTTGCATCTGCCGCTTCATATCCCGAACATTGAGCTCCCCCTTCTGTTAAAAGGGTTGCTAAAACCGGTGTTCTAGAAGCTAAAGTAGCTGGTGTTTGATTATTATTATAACCTGATGTTACAGTTGCAACTGATGTAATTGAACATCCAGACTGTTTTATTGTCTGCGGTGCATAATACTCAAACGTCATACTAGCATATGAACCTGACCATTGCTTATATTCTTTATATGTTCTTCCTATCGATGAAGTATATGTTTGAAAATATCCATCTCCAGTAGCTGCCGCAACTTCTCCTCCTCCTGCAGTGTATCCAAAAATCTCTGTCATATAATTCTTTATAGCATTTGCCCAATTAGGATCAGTAGCATACGGTACAGCATATAAACTATCAATTAATGTAGGATCTAATCCTGCATTTACCATCTTATCATATTGCCAAGAACCTGGATTAGTCCAAGATTTAAGACCCGCACTAACTTGTCTTATCCCTTCTGAAACATCAGCAAATCCCCATGCAGAATCCATTGGAGATGAATCGAATGCACCCCATCCCCAAAAATTTCCCTTAGTATTAGCAATATTTGATGTTCCATAATAACTTTCATGTATACCTATACAGAATACAAATCTAGGATCAATTCCATCAGCTGTACATATATCATAATAATTTCCTGCATTATCTCTAAAATATTTGTTATAACACTCTACCACTGATCTTCCAAAAGCTGTAACATCAGGTGGTTGATATGCTTCAGCCGCCGCTATAAATTGTTCTCTCGTACATCCATTGTTCCAGTGTACTGACCAACTTCCTGTTGTAACAGCATTAAATTGTTCTAATGCATATTCACCTTCATAATCAAATTTCAATACACCATAAGGCACATTAGTTGCCTTAAAAATCAAATACTTAGTTAAATTAAGTAAGTTAGCTGTCCTTTCGTTATTTTCAATAATACTAAATAAATAGTCAGAAGTTCTAACCTTTGCTATCATATCATGATCATTATACAACTTAACAAATACATTTTCTCTACCTTCTGTTTTATATTCTCCAGCTTCATATGTATTTGAAATTGTATGAGTTACTGTTTTTTCACGCCTATAAACAGTATATGAATATCTTATTGGAAAGCCATTATCATCAACCTCTCTACTAGGGGCTGTTCCACTATCAAATTCTTCTTCTCCTGAGTAAGAAGATGATGGTCCAGTTTCTGTTACCTTACCTGGCACTTCAACAATCTTTTCTTCTTCATTTCCAAGTTCTAAAACAGCTTCACTATAACTATTTTCTTGATATGCTTTCACACACCAAGTACTAACATAAGTCAAATTAACTCTTGTACTAACTGTTTCAGTAGTACTTCCACTAGAAGTTACTGCACTCCAATCAGTAGAATAATCAGAAAAATCTTTATTATCTGCAACAGTTCTTTGTTCTGTAGTAATAGTAGTGCTTGTTGTTGTAACATTATCTTGAACTGCAACTACAATCTCTGAATTCATTACTTCATCTGCTAAATCTTCTACAAAATCCTCATAATCTGTATCTATATAAAAATACATTAAATATTCATAAGGCATAGTATATTTTTCCAGTGCAGTTTTCAAACTCATAGAATTATTTGTCTTTAATTCTAGTCCTCCACCTTGACCTACAGACCATGTAGCTACAACTACATTTCTATTTTCATCTAAAGTATATGACTTAATAGCATTTTCAAAATCTCCACTGTCAATATATCCTTGTAAAGTTTCTTCTGGCACATAATGCATATTGATTATTCTAGATTCAACACTAGTAGTATATGTTACTTCTCCAGTATCTGTTGCAGTAAGTCCACTATGATCTGCTTTAAAATATTCATCAATACTGTCAACGATAGCTTGTGCATATTTATTCACACCATCACCAGCAATAATGCCAGCATCTGGTTCTATATTCAAATTTCCACCCATCGCAACTACTGAAGGAAAGCCTGTAGTTCCTGCACTTTCAATTATATTTAAAGAAGCTGCATTACCTTCACTATCTACACATTTTGCAGTATCTTCACCTGCCTGTAAATTTGTAAGTCCCATTGAAGATGCTAGATTTTCTGCCAAAATCTCCGCTAATTGCTGTGAAATAAGATCTCCTTCTTTATATATTGTCTCTACTCCTGATTCATCTCCATCACCAAAATAAATCTGAATACATAAATCAGGATTAGCATTTCTTGCAAGCTGTGTTCTATCTTCTGGTTCTACACCATCTGGATTATCTGATGTACTTCCTGTTTGAACAACTTTTATATTTGAATATCCACTTAATAATTCTTCCACTCTTTCTGCAACTTGAATTGTCAATTCTTCTTCTACTAAAGAACCATCTTCACTAACTATACCAGTATCATTATTATTATTTCTTCCTGCTGCAATTGCTACAACATATGTATCTCCTTCAACTCCTATTGTTTTTTCTTGAGTATCACGTGTTTCACCTACTCTAGAAGTTGTAGCTAATTTAATACTCTCATTAGTATCAGTCAAACTTGAAGTTTCATTATCTCCAACAGCTTCGACAGTAGATATTTTCAAATATCCTTCAATACCATCTTCTGTTGTAATTTTTACATATATCGTCTGATCTCCAGTTAAAGCATTATTATATATCTCATATTCACCTTGATATGTAACAATATTTCCTTTATATAATTTTATTTCTTTTGTTGTACTGCCTTCTTGTAACATTGGTGTCCAATAATCAGCACCATATAAATCTTCATAAATCGGCGTATCTACAGGAAGAATTTTTAACTTTTGCCCAGAAGTCCAACTCTCTAATTTGTTTCTATCATTTCTATCTTCAATTTCTACTGGTTCATTAACTTCTCCTTGCTCTAAATTTGAAGTTTCCCCTTTTCCGACATTTTCCATTACACCAGGATCTTTGTTTGGAGTTACTCTTCTAATTTGTACTGCTCCTTGGAAACCATCTGTAGAACTACTTGGGATTTCTCCTCCTAAATCAGGAAATTGGGTAACAACTTCTGCTTTTAACATTTTCTTTAAGAAATTTACATCATCTGGTACATTATGGTATTCTCCATTTTTATTCATTTTATTAATAATTTCTTCCAATTTTTTATCAATATCATCAACAAAATCTAAATAATAGCCTCCACTACCATTTTCTTTAATTACTACTAGTTCTGCTACATCTTCTATTTCAAAAGTATCATATATTAATTGTGGATTATTTTCTGCTGTAAACAACTCCACAGCTAAATCAATTATCCCTAATACAAATGATGTAGCAAATACCGCTATTAATATATAAGGAATAATAGGTGATAAAACTGCTAGTCCTTTTAATGCAACCTTTTTTGCTAATTTTTTTGCTTCCTTTTTACCCTTTTCCTTTGCTCCATCTTTTAAATTTCTAATTATCCCCAATTTTCTCACCTCTTTTCGGTTTATAATTCTACAGTAAAGGTCTGTCCCTCAATTTCAGTATCTTGACTATATTCAGAGCTATTAACTATATCTGTAAAATTAATGCTTTTTATTTCTAATCCTTCTCTATATGAATCACTAAATTTTATCTGAATAGTCTTCATTTCCTTAGCAGCAAACTCTAAATCATTATCACTATTTTCATATAATAATGCTTCAAATTTATTACCTAATTTATCTTCAACATAACATGTATTTGTTTTCCTTCTAGTATCCAATAACATTGTTTCTTCTGTCTTATTTTGTATATTCAATGTATAAATCTCATAATCTAAATATCTATCTACATTAACTACTTGAACAGAAAAATTATCATCTTCACTTTTTATATTTATTTGCTCTCTACCTAAATAACTATTTAAATTTAGCTTATATTCTCCAGACTCAACAGTGACTGTTACATATTCCTCAACATAGTTATCACTTGTCTGGCCTGTTGCAAGCATATTATCAAATATTCTAACTTGATAAATATATAATCCATCTGATCTAGACCAAGATTGAAATGAAAATTGCTTATTTCCACTAAATCTATTAGAATAATAATTAGTTTCAAATAATTGCTCTGTTTGATATAATAATTGCTTAGTATCATTTGAAACCATGTTATAAGCTTTTTGTGGTTCGTGATTTATGCAATATGTAAAAAATTGGTTTATAAAAGTTCCAACTTCTTCAGAATATGTGCTAGAAACACTCCCTCCTGTTATAATTGATTTGCTCTCATTACGATAAGAAACAACATTTGATGTTGTTTCTTGATTATTATTATTTTCTTCATTTGAATTTGCTTGGTCTCTAAATGCACTATTTACAACTTGAAGTAATAGCCATCCTAATATAATAGCTAGTAATATAACCCAAATTTTTATTCTATTTTGATTATAATATCTCAATAATTTATGCATAATATTTCCTCTTTCAAATTATATGAACTTATTTAAATTACCTTTTATTGCGGTTGATTCGGTGGTTGTTGTGGATTTCTTCTAGGTCTACCTGGTCTTCTCCTAGGTTGATTTGTAGAATCTGGTCTTTCTACCTGCCCAGGTTGTTGTCTCTGTCTTCGTGTTGTTCCAGATTGCTGAGATGTCTGTCTAGTTTGACTGCCAGAACTTGGTTGTTGTGTCTGCCTAGGTGATTGTACCTGTCTAGGTGGTTGTGCCGTAGAATCTGATTGCTGTGCTTGTCTAGTCGTTGTTCTTGAAGAACCTTGTTGTTGTGTTGTTCCTGTAGATGTTGCTTGTTGTTGTGTCTGAGTTTGTTGTTGAGGAGGATTTATAGCATATCTATTAGCTGTTTTTTCATTAAATCCTAACGTTTCTGTATAGAGTTTCCATACCTCATTTTGATTTTGTTCTCCATTAACTTTATCCTTTATTAAAGTCTGCAAACTATTACGCTTTTTGTCATCTATTACATAATCTCTTCCATAACTGTTTGCCATATTAACAACATCCATCATTTTTTCATGATTATCACCATTTACACCACCATATTTTGCTTCCATTGTTAGTCCATTCTCTATTTGCTTTTCATCAGTAATTCCGGCCTTTCTATAATCAAATGCCGATTTCATTAAATCTTCCGTACTAACATCTCGTCCAGTCGCTGTTTTTATTCTTCCAGCCATTTCTTCATATTTCTCTTGTTCATTCTTATTATCCAAAAATTGTTGTCTCACTCTCGCATTTTGCCTTTGAGCTGCCTGTTCAGCTGCATAACCTACACCATACATATCTTTGTCCCTATTATATTGAAACTCCTCCTGTTTATCTCTAACCTTATCCACAACAGCATTTCTACCTTTCAATGCTGCTTCTGGTAAATTTCCAGCTGCTTTTCCAATTCGATTACCAGCAATAGCACCTGCTCCCATATACGTTATAGCTTTTGACATATCTCCTGTTGTCAATCCTGCTGCTAGCCCAACAGTTGCTCCTCCAACTGTTCCTGTAACTTGAGAAGCAATTTTAACTCCTGTAAGTACCATCTTACCTAGTTTTTCAGCTCTTCGTATTCTTCTTCTACTCTTCCAATCTGGTCGTCTTTCTGGAATTCCTATATCTACATTATTTCTAGTTTGAGTACTTTGTTGTCCATTATTTGCTATAGCATTTTCACCAGGCATAGATAATTGTTCTGGTTGATTTTGTTGACCTAACTGGTTAAAGTCATTTTGTTCAGTTGGTTCTTCTTGTTCTGGCTCTTCTTGTCCTATAAATCCTCTATCTCTCATGTCTCCATTAATAAGGTCAATTTGTTGTTGAGCTTCCTCTCTGTCTAAATCAGATGCGTTAGGGTCATCTACTATACTTTGCCATGCGTCCCTAGTATCTAACATGTCTTGATATTGTCGTTCCTCATCACTTATAAATCCTCTATCCCTCATGTCTCCATTAATAAGATCAACTTGTTGTTGGGCTTCTTCTCTGTCTGAATCAGATGTGTTAGGATCATCTATTATACTTTGCCATGCATCTCTATCATCTAACATTCTCTGATGTTCTGGTGAGGTAGCTTCTTGTTGTCTCTGGCCGAAAGGTTGCTGTTGTTGTCCTTCTTGTTGCGCATCTGCTTGATTTTCATTAATAGAACTATCACCTTGTGGCAATTGTTGAGAATTATTTCCATTGTTAAATGACTCTAAAAATCCTCTTTCTTGTGTTCTAACTCTATTACTACTATTTCTATCAGTTGTTGTTGAAGTATTTGAATTACTTCCACCTGATTTTTTATCTTTTCCTCCACCAAGAAAAGAAGCAACTTGTTTAAGTCCTGTCATAGTAGCTGCACCTGCTGCAAATGATCCAAATCCACTTGGAGAATCTGCCTTATCCATACCAAACATCTTCTTAATAAACTTCTCTGCTGGTATTAAAAATGCAATTGCAACTAAAGCATATATTATATTCTGTTTTACTAAGTCCATTGCAGAAG
This sequence comes from uncultured Clostridia bacterium, assembly GCA_944387525.1. Taxonomy (GTDB): domain Bacteria; phylum Bacillota; class Clostridia; order TANB77; family CAG-508; genus CAG-269. The sequence goes on from CALXFF010000001.1 coordinate 72,740, forward strand.
AAACTAAGGCTACATATAATATTAGGTGAACAGGTTGTAGTATTAAGTTCATGGTATATTCCTTGAACCATAAATTAAAAGCTTGTGCTTGACCATCTCCCGCTTTATCAATTGGATATGTTAAAGCTACTAGTGGTGCTATCATTGTAAAGAATGCCATATACAAAAATCTTTTAAAATACATAAATGTAAATACATATGTATAAATTACTAGGGCTATATATATTATTGTATATGCTGCAGTATTATACATATCCGTAGATTGAGCATTAAATCTTGCAAAACCTATTAAATTAGTTCTAAAATATATATTACCATTTTGAGCCCTTGACGAATCACTTGCTACTTGAATTGTAATTCCTGAATTTGCACTTTTGCTAAATAAATCTGTAAATTTATCTGTTATCATTAATAATCCAGACATTATAAAATGTATAAAAAATACCAAACATAAAGCAACCACCCAACTTCTTAAAGATTCTTTGTATTTTGCTTTATCTACTGCTGTTGAACTAATTAATATCCTAATTCCTAAATATACTAATACAGATAAAAGTCCTACTATAGCAATATTTCTAAAAGATATATACCAATCTGAAATTGTTTGTCTTAACATTTCTCCTGCAGAATGTGCTGCTTCCTGAGCACTATCAGTTTCAGAAACAGAAGTATAAGTATTTGGATTCAAAAAGTTAACATCTAATGCCGCTATATTATTTGAAAATATAGCTTCAGGTGAATACAAGAAGTTTGGTATATCAAAATTTTCTCCCAATATCCATGAAAAGAATTCACTCGTATTGATTACTCCTTCACCGTACTGAAAATCTATTTCTTCTTCTGGAGCTTCATTAAGTTCTGGTTTTGGATCATTTGGATCAACATACAACCATGAATCAGGATTATTAATATTTGCATTTTCATCCGAAAGCATTGCAGAAGTAATACCATCTGCACCTAACATAAAGTAGTTTAACACTCCCATCGCAATATCTCCAACTGCAGCAATTATCTGTATAATCTGTTTTAACAGTGATGTCATAATATTATTTCTACCCTCATCAGGCAAATCCTCTTGTTCTATAACCTCTGTCGCTTGCACACTACTATAATTTGGAGTTACTGCAAATATCAATATTAACGCTACTAGTAAAATTATTAATATCTTTCGTGCCACACTTTCTTTTCTAGTTAAAAACTTCATTTTTTCCTCCTAAATTAAACATTTCCTGTAGCCTTTCTCATTTTAACTAATTTATTTAAGTTTGTTTCAACAAATTCAAATTCCTTAGCTGTTGGAGTTATTTGTAAAATAGCTGTATCTGAACCAACTTTCAATAACCCCTCTCCTTTTAAACATGTAATCAAGAAATTAGCTTCACCATCACTTAATTTAAATACTTTTTTCAAATATTCAATCTCTGACTTATCCTGTGCTAAAAACAATTTTGTATCTGATGAAGTTAAAACTGCTTGCGCTTCTGGTTTCTCATAAAAATCTTGAAATCTTTGAGAAACTATTGCTAATGAAACATTTCTTTTCCTTGCACGTCTTGCCATTGTATTTAAAAAATCTACGGCTTCTGGATATGGCAATAACATCCAAGCCTCATCAACTAGCACTCTCTTTTGTCTTGCTTTTGTTCTATCTTCACTATTTTTCTTTACGTATTTTTCCCAAATCCAAGAAAGTAATATTTGTTGAGCAAGTGGTCTTGCAAACCTTTCCTCTAATTGAGAAATATCAAGATTTATAAATGTTGCTCCATCTAATAATTCAAAAGTAGATTGTCCATCAAAATATGCCATTTGCCCATTATACTCTCTAATATATTGTCTCATAACTTTTAATAAATAACTAAAATGGAATTGATAGTTACTATCTTTATTATCTTTTGCTTTTTGCTCAATTCTTTTATACCAACTTCCTATTGTTGGCATTTCTTTTTTCTCTCTGTATAATTTATCTCCTCTTTGGAAACTACCTCCACTTTTATATAAACTAGCCGGATCATTTGTAATTCCTCTGGCTTTATATTCTTCTGCTACGGATTCGGCAATTACTTGTTTTGTAAGTTCATTTACTTCTCTACTCCTTGTACTTCCTCTTGCCATCGTAAGTAAAGCTTGCGTAACATCCTCAACCTTATTTTCAACATTTAAAACAATTCTATCCCTACCTGTAATTTCATCCTTTATAGTTTCAGGCTCTATATCAAATAAATTTATTACAGTTTTTGAATTTGGACTTAACACTACATTAATTCCACCCAAACTTTCTGCAACTATTTGATACTCTCCTTCAGCATCTAGTGCTAAACTTTCGATTCCCATTAATATAGCTGATCTTGAAATTAAAGTTTTCATCGTAACAGATTTACCAGCACCAGATTTAGCAAATACTACCATATTATAATTTGTTAAAGATGGATGGAAATTATCAAATAATATTGGAGTACCTGTTTGCTTATTAAATCCAAGAGGTATTCCAGTAGGATGCCCAACTTCTGATGTAGTAAATGGAAATACTGTTCCCATAGATCTACTATCAAAAGAATGTTTTTTCTTAACTTTATCATCCATTAATGGTACATTTGATTTAAAAGCATCTTCTTGTATTGCCCATGCACTTTTTATACCTACTAACGATTTAGACATTTCCGTAGATAATAATTTAGTTAATCTATCTAAGTCCTCCAAGTTATATGTAAATAAAGTTGCTATTATTGAAGCCTCATACATTTTATTAAAACCTGCTGCAATTTCATCTCTTAACTGTTCTGCTTCAAATCTCTTTTGAGTTAAAGTACTTTCCCTATTTATATTTCCTCTATCTGCTGCAACAATTCTTTCTGTTTCTAATTCATTTATTACTTTATTTAATTCATTTTGAGATCTAGCTTCAGCAATTGGTGTAATATATATTGATGTATTAACATCTCCAAAGAAGTATAAATCTCTGAATAACTCCGGAAAGGTACACATACGTGGTAAATTAGAAATAAAGAAACTTCTAGCATATCTTTTTACATTTGAAATTATTTCTAAATGATCAATTTTTGAAGCATCTATTCCAGAAGGTGCAATCAATTCTTTTATTGTTTTTCTTCTTAAAATACCTGGTTCTTCTTGCTTAGCTATTAACTGTTTTCTTCTTTCTTCCTCTAGTTGTTTTTTTGATTTCCTCATTTTCTCCCTCTCCTTCCTCATTTGCTTTTTCTAACTCTTTTATCGCCTCAGATGCTACATCTACTCCAACATAATTCCTATTATCCCCAATTATTATTTCTGCCATTTTTCTAACTAACTCTTCCATATTTGCTTCTGTAGCCTCTGCCTTTTGTTGGCTTTTAGATTTAACTTTATCAATAGTTTGATTTGCTAAATCAACTGCTCTATCATGTATCAATTCATCTAAAGCTTTTATTTTCTTTTCAAACACATCAGGTGATGTTGAATATAAATCATCATATCCTGCTTGCATTGCTTTATCTATACCATATGTCTCAGATTCATCTCTGTTGTATGCTACATACAATAACTCAACTAACTCTTTAGAAGATAAAATCTTTCCACTAATAGAACATGCAGATAATGTTCTAATAATAGATTGAGCCTTTGTATATAATTCAGAAAAAGCCATACTTCTTATTTCTTCCATATCATATTTATGATCAGGATTTTCTTCAGAATAATAAGAAATAATTATATAATATTTTCTATTTAATACACTTTTATTTAAACTCATTCTTTCAGTATCTTGAACGATGTCTCTTCCATATTCCAACATATTTCTTTGTTTTGTAAGTTCAAATAAATATTTATCTAAATCCTCTTGAGAATATGCATCAGAATCTTTCATATTGTTGTACTCAAACATCATTTTTCTATATTTGTCCTCAATGTCTTTTACTCTTGCTTTATAGTTTGAAATACTACCCTCTAAATTTATAGTTCTTGTTTGAATATATATTTGAATAGGATGTCTTAATGTATTTAAAAATTGTTGAAATCCCTCTTCAACCGCTACTTTTTCCATGCTTGACATTAAATCATAATTAACACCTTGACATTCAACAACCATTAAATAACGTTTTCCTTTTTTTTGAACTATCATATTGTCCTCAATTTTATCGAATTCCATAAAATCCATTATTGACTGTTTTGAATAAGAAGTACTTACATTTTTCTCTGCTGTATTATCATTTTTTGATTTTTTACTTTTACTTAAAACTTCTTCTTTTTTTGTACTATTTACAGCCCTCTCTCTGGCTTTCAAAACAAGAAAAACAGCCACTAAAACAAGTAAAATAAAAAACATTACACTAAGCACTATTACCAAAATGCTTGAAATAGTATTTGAATCCATATTACTCATCTTTTGTACCCTCCTTTTCATCACTTGGTTCTATCTCATTTTCGTAAACATATATTCTATTTTTCTGCATTTTAAATTTTATTGCTCTTTTTATAACATCATCTATGTTTTCTCCTCCAGTTTTTTGAGTAATCTTAAAGTTACTTGTATCTGGTACTTTAAATGTTCCTATAACAAATCCTACTAATCCTAAAATTGCTATACAAATTAAACCTACAACATTCATAGATAATATACTAAATATCAAATATAGTGGTAATCCACACGCTCCACCTACAGCAGTATATACTAATGCTTTTGCTGAGAATACAAATAGTATTCTACCTTCTCCTTTTACATCTCTTGGCAAATTATATGTTCCCAAATTATTTCCTCCTTTGCAAAATCTAATTCCACTTACATATAATTATAACAAAAAAACTCGGAAATTGTAACATTTTTAGCAAAAAAAGATAAAAATAATGTATTTTTAATATGATTGTAATATGGATGTAATAAATTCTGCTGTAATATAATAGTAAAATAAGCTATATATCATAGTTAAAATTGATACATTTTAAAACAGCAAAATAAAAGAACCCCTAAGGATTCTTCTATTTTATAAGCTTTATACATTAATATTATGAAGCAACTCCTGTAAAGAAGTCGTAAATAACTTGTGCAAATGCTGAAGCTGCAAATATTAAAGCTGCACCAACTATGTATGGCATCATTGTCTTCTTGTATTCTGCTTTTTCCTCTGCACTACCCATCATGTATTTAATACCTAATACAATTAATACGATAACAGATAATACTATACCAACTACTTGTAAAACACCAACTATACTATTACCAACATCATTTATAGAGTTAACTCCATTTGTTACCTTAGAAGTATTTCCTGTTAAGTCCCCTGGTGTGATATCTGATGCTGCAATAGAAGCAATTGATACAGAAACTATTGTCATTATAATTAATAATGCTGTAACAACTTTTAATACATTTTTATTCATATTGGTTTCCTCCTTTTATTTATATTTTATATTTTAAATCTCATATATTACTGAGAATTTTAAAAACATTATTATCTTTTATATTATAACATAATATTCTATTTTTTGCAAATATTCAAGTCTTTTCTATTTTTTTAGACATTTTTAGCTATTTGATAAATAATTTGAGGTATAGTTGTTCCTGAAAATATTAGAAAAGCACCTATTATATATGGTTTTAAAGTTTCTTTATATTCTGCTCTTTCCTCTAAACTGCCCATCATATATTTTATTCCTATAATCATAAGCATTACTACAGAAACTACTATTCCAACAACTTGAATTACTCCAAGAATTGTTTCCGCTTTTTCTTCAAGTTTTTGAGAACTACCTCCTGAACCTCCTCCATATGCATTTAAATCACCTAAATCTGCTCCAGCAGCATAACAAAATGTTGGGAAAATTATTAACATACATAATACAACTATAAAAAACTTTTTTCTTCTCATCTAATCACCTACATTCCCTGTAATATTCCAACTACTATTTTCCATATTGCAAATCCACCAAATACTACTACACATCCTACAACATATGGAATTAACAATTTTTTTGCTTCTACTTTTGTTTCTATATTTGATGCCATTAGTTTTATACCTATAATTGCCCCAACAAGAACTGCTACAACTACTCCTACTGCTAATGCTATGTTATATACTGTATTTGAAAAATTCTGTAATTCTGTGTTTGATAAAGTTGGATTTCCAGATTGTACAAATTGGTCCGCATCACTCATTACATCATCTAGGTTTCCTCCTGCACTACTAGGACCAGTTTTTGATGGTTGATTTGTATATATTGTATCACCATTCAAAACACTTTGTTGCTCTTGTTGTTGCTCTTGTTCTTCCTCCAATTTTTCCGCTTTATCTGTAACTGTTTCCGCACCCGCCTCATCAGCCATTGAAAGTGCCTGTTCTTCAGATATCTGTCTTACTTCAAGTTCTGCCTGTATATCTTCTAATATAATAGAAATTTGAACTTTTATTGCTGTATCCCCAATAACACCACCTGCGCCACCTTTATTTAAATCCTCCATTACGCTGTTACATTCTTTATAAGCTACAGATAATTCTAAATCAGACATATCTGGAATAGATTTACCTCTATATTTATCTAAAATTTCTCGTGCAGCAGTTTGAACATTAGTATTTTTATCATATATTTTTAAGCTACTTTCCTGTACATAATAGTTCTTACCATTGTTTGTAACCTCAGATAATCCTCCACTATCATAATCCTCTATATATTTGACATATGTAAATATAGTATCAGCAGCAAAACTTCTCTCTGTCTTTTTATAATGAGATATTCCTATACTATCTACTGTATATTCATAAATAAATGTTTCTTCTTTTGCCTGAACCTTATCACCTTTTACAAAAGCATATGTATCAAAAGAAAAACATAATAATGCTAATATAAAAAATATAACTATATAAACAACTTTTTTCATATGACATCACCCACTTTATACTATTATACTGCATTTTTCGCTATTTTTCAACTCATTTTATATTTTTAATACAAATGAAATCAAAATGTAATATTTATTCCCATAAAATCATATTTATAAAATTTTTGATTATAACTATCATCAAAAATCTTTATCAGTCATAACTAACAATTCACTTTTAAAGCTAAAGAAAACATCGATAAGAACTATCGATGTAATCTTTAGAAATATTAACCTGTCAACCAAAGATTGAATTTATAAAATAGATACACATACCGAAACAAGCTACCATCATTACCAACATATAAACCCAAACTTCACCCCGCTTATTTTTGCCGAATATAAGCCAATATATTCCCGATATTAAACCTACTACTCCGAAAACACCAGCTACAAAATCAATTATAAAGTTTAACATTCCTTTCACCTTACCCTCTATATCATCTAGAGAGTCCTTTCTAATTTTTTATAACTTAATTATACTACAATTCAAAATATTTTTCAAATTATGTAGATTTATCTAACATATCTTACCAACCCTTTTAAATCAGCAAAAGTCACTGTACTGAGCAGTGACTTTCACATTATATATTAAATTACTGGCGGAGATGAGAGGGTTCGAACCTCCGCGCCGCGGTTAGCGACCTAACTGTTTAGCAAACAGTCCCCTTCACCACTTGGGTACATCTCCATCTTATAAATAAAAGTTAGATATTCAGGAAACAAAAAGAAGTATCTAACTTTATTTTGGCGGAGAGGGTGGGATTCGAACCCACGGTACGCTATTAACGCACGCCAATTTTCAAGACTGGTGCCATAAACCAACTCGACCACCTCTCCAATTTTAAGAAAAATGTCCAGCGACAATATATATATTAGCATTTTTCTGGACACTTGTCAATAGCAATTTATAGTTTTTTTATAACTTTGTACTTATATTTTTATTTTCTATCTACTCTTATATTTCCTTCAGAATTTATAGCCTTTTGAACAGCCATTTTTTCTTCTTCAGACATAGTATAACTAGATTCTCCATTTTTAACAGGTTTTGCATAAATATTAGACATTTCTCTAGAATAGATACCATTTAAAACAACACCATCATTGTGTTCATCTAATAAAGCAAGTGTGAAACTCAAGTCACTTCCAGTATCTTTAAAAGCATTATATCTTACAATACCTACTTTTTGAATACATCTTGTCAAATCCTCATCCAATGTTTTCACATAATTTGCAATTTCTGCATTTTGTTTTTCAACTTTTTCAACTCTATACATATAGGTTTCCAAATCTTCTTCTATATTATTCCCATTTCCTAACTTTTCTAAAAATTTCTTATATTTTTTATTTAAACTAGACAATTTTGCCATCATTGTTATAATCAATAAGACTAGAATTATTGTAATTATAACCCATCCTAACAAAAAGAAATCCCCTTTTATTATATCTATAATCATATCCATGTAATCACATCTCTCTTTCTTATTTATTATTAACTAAATCTAAAATTCTCTCTAAATCCTCATTTGAAGTATATTCAATTATTATCTTTCCTCTTCTTCTTCCAGCATCTAATCTAACTTTTGAACCAAAGAAAGACTGAAAAGTATTTTCAATATTTTTATATAATATATGATTTCTCTTTTGCTCTTCTTTAGTTTCCTTAACTTTAGATTTTTTCTCTACCTGTCTAACTGTAGCTCCTCTTTCTAGCATTTGTATTGCTGTTTCGTATTGTTTTTCTGGTGGTAACATCAAAAGAGCTTTACAATATCCTTCTGATATTTTTCCTTCTTTAACCATTTCTAATACTCGTGGCTCTAAATTTAAAACTCTAACCCAGTTAGCCACTGTACTTCTACTTTTCCCTAGTTTTTTTGCTACAATTTCTTGAGAAAGTCCATAATTATCAATAAGAGTACGTATTCCTAGTGCTTTTTCATAAGGATTCAAGTCCTCTCTTTGCATATTTTCTATTAAAGAAATTTCTGTGTTAACTCTTTCATCATCTTCACGTATTATCGCTGGTATTTCAGTTAATCCCGCAATTTTAGATGCTCTCCATCTTCTTTCACCTGCTACAATACTATAATAACCATCTTTTTTGCTTACTACAATTGGTTGAATTAATCCATATTCTTTAATAGATTGTGCTAATTCCTCCAATGCTTCTTGGTCAAACCTTTTTCTTGGTTGGTCTCTATTTGGTTCAACTTCTGTTATTTTTAAATTTTTTAATGTATCATTTTCTTGTACTTGTTCTTCCTCTGGTACAGGACCAAACAATGCATCTAATCCTTTTCCTAACCCTGTCATCTTAGGCATTTTAATCACTATCCTCTCATTCTATGAATTTAATATTTTATTAATTTTACATTTAAGCCATATGTTTTGCTTTTTTCTCTTCTTCATTTATTTTCAAAAACTCTTTTGCAAACTTCATATAACTTTTTGCTCCTTTAGAACGTGGATCATATTCAGTAATTGGCATACCATAACTTGGAGCTTCACTTAATCTAACATTTCTAGGTATGACTGTTTTGTAAACTTTGTTTCCAAAGTATTTTTTAACCTCTTTTACCACTTGATTTGATAAATTTGTCCTTATATCATACATCGTTAATAAAGCACCCTCAATTTCAATCTCTTTATTTAAATGTTTCTTTACTAAGTTAATTGTATTTAAAAGTTGTCCTAATCCTTCTAACGCATAATATTCACATTGTACAGGTATTAAAACACTATCTGATGCAGTAAAAGAATTTAAAGTTATTAATCCCAATGATGGAGGACAATCTATCAATACATAATCGAACCTATCTTTTATTACTTCTAACTTTTCTTTTAGTCTTTGCTCTCTTGACATCATTGATACTAACTCAACTTCAGCACCTGCTAGATTTATATTTGATGGGCATACTTTCAAATTTTTTATCATAGTATCTTGTATTGTTTCTTCTATTTCTGTCTCGCCTACTAATACGTCATACAAAGATAACTCTACATCTTTTTCTACTCCTAAACCACTTGTAGCATTCCCTTGAGGATCAGCATCTATTAATAATACTTTTTTCCCTTTTTTGGCTAAAATTGTACCTAGATTAACTGTTGTCGTAGTTTTTCCAACTCCACCTTTTTGATTTGCTAATGATATTACTTTACTCAATTTTATTGCCTCCATTTTAGTTAATTTTGCTTTTGTAGTTCAAGTAAAACTTTATCAACAAGTTTTATATTTTCTACACTTCTATAATATAAAAATATATAAAAAAAGTCAACAAATTTTTAGAAATTTTTGTGAATTTTTCCAAAAATTTTATCGACTTTTTTACGTTTAAATTAAGGAAAATACTTTAATAGTTGATGTAGAACCTTAAACTATACAAATTTATTGTTTCTCTTTAGTTTTTATAATGGCTTTTTAGAAGGTTCTCCTGCTTTTCTAGGGTATTTATTAGGTGTTTCTTTAATTTTATTAATTAAAATAATATTTCTACTAATATCAGAATTTGGTAAATCAAATTCATCTACTTTTTCAACTTTTCCACCTAAGATTTTGATTGCATTTTTAGAATGTTCTAACTCTTCCTCTATCAAAGAACCTTTCATACTAATTACCTTTCCTCCAACTTTTACAAGTGGTAATAAATATTCTGATAATGTCGCAAGATTTGCAACTGCTCTAGATGTAGCTATATCAAATTTTTCTCTATATTTTTTATCCTTTCCGAAATCCTCTACTCTTGAATGAACTGTTTCAATTTTTTCTAAATTAAGTTCTCTTATAACTTCATCCAAGAAATTTATTCTTTTTTGTAATGAATCCAATAAAGTAATTTCTATATCTTGTCTATATATTTTTAATGGAATTCCTGGAAATCCAGCACCAGTCCCTACATCTACTACTCTAGTTCCATCTGAAATATACTTTGAGATTGTTAAAGAATCAACAAAATGCTTTAATATTATTTCATCTGGCTCAGTAATAGCAGTTAAATTTATTCTTTTATTCCATTCTATTAACAAATTCATATAATTATAAAACTGTTTTAGTTGGATTTCAGATAAAGTTATTCCCAATTTATCAACATTTATTATCATCTTTTCTTTAAACTCATTAAATTCCACAATTAATCACCTCTCTTTCATAAAATACTATCTGATTGAAACAGAATTACAATTTAATTCTGTTTCAATCAGCCTTTCATTTGTTGTAAATAAACCAACAAAACTGAAATATCGGCAGGTGAAACCCCTGATATTCTTGATGCTTGCCCTATTGAACGTGGTCTAAATTTATTAAGTTTTTGCCTTCCTTCCAAACTTATTCCATTCAATTTTTCATAATCAATATTATCTGGCAAGATCTTACTTTCAAGTTTTTTAAATTTTTCAACTTGAGCCTCTTGCATTTTAATATATCCTTCATATTTTATTTGAATTTCTACTTCTTCCTTCTCTTGTCTTGATAATTCTGGTCTCTCATCATCTATTTCAGCCAATTTTTCATAGTCCAACTCTGTTCTTTTTAGTAATTCAGACATTTTAGTTCCTGTTGTTAATTCAGATGTTCCATACTTTATAAGCAAGTCATTTACTCTTTTTTCAGGCTTTACAACTAATTTTCTTAGTCTTGCTATTTCTTTTTCTATATTTCCTCTTTTTTTCTTAAATTTTTCAAATCTTTCATCAGAAATAAGACCTATATCATGTCCTATTTCAGTTAATCTTAGATCTGCATTATCTTGCCTCAATAATAGCCTATATTCAGCTCTAGAAGTCATCATTCTATATGGTTCATTAGTACCTTTTGTAACAATATCATCTATTAAAACACCTATATATCCTTGAGTTCTGTCTAATATTAAAGGTTCTTTTCCTTTTATTTTTTGAGTAGCATTTATCCCTGCAATTAAGCCCTGACAAGCTGCTTCTTCATATCCTGAAGTTCCATTTATTTGTCCCGCCATAAATAATCCTTCAATTCCTTTATATTCTAGCGATAATTTTAAATTAGAAGGATCTATACAATCATATTCAATTGCATATGCAGGCCTTGTAAATTCAGCTTTTTCAAGTCCTGGAATTGTATGATATAAAGCTATTTGTACATCTTCAGGTAATGAAGAACTCATTCCTTGTATATACATTTCCTCAGTATCCAAACCAACTGGTTCAACAAATGCTTGATGTCTAGGTTTATCGCTAAATCTAACAACTTTATCTTCAATAGATGGACAATATCTAGGCCCTGTTCCCTCTATTTTTCCACCATATAAAGGAGAACGATGCAAATTTTGCCTTATAATCTCATGTGTTTTTGCATTAGTATAAGTTAGATAACAATCTACCTGTTCAAAATCCTTTGGTTCATCTTCAAAAGAAAAAGCTTCAATCCCCTGATCTCCTTTTTGTACCTCCATCTTACTAAAATCAATACTTCTACGGTTTATTCTAGCAGGTGTTCCAGTTTTAAATCTAACTAAATCTATTCCTAGTTTTTTAAGACATTCTGATAATTTATTTGCAGCAGCAACCCCATCTGGCCCACTTTCCTTGCTATAATCACCAATAAATATCTTTCCTTTTAGATATGTACCAGTTGCTAAAATAACAGCCTTAACTTTATAAACTGCTCCAACGTCAGTTTTAATCGCCGTTACTTTGCCATTTTCGACTACAATATTCACAATTTCCCCCTGTTTTACCTCCAGATTCTCTTGTTTTTCTAAAGTATGCTTCATTTCAGCTTGATATTTCTTTCTATCAGCTTGTGCTCTCAATGAATGCACAGCCGGTCCTTTAGAAGTATTAAGCATTTTTATTTGAATCATAGTTTTGTCTATATTTTTTGCCATTTCTCCACCTAATGCATCAATTTCTCTGACTAGATGTCCTTTTGAGCTTCCACCTATATGTGGATTACATGGCATATTAGCAATCGCCTCTAAGCTTATAGAAAAAATCAATGTTTTCATTCCTAGTCTAGCTGCAGCTAAGGCTGCTTCACATCCCGCATGTCCTGCTCCTACTACTGCTATATCATATTCTCCAGCAAAATATTCCATTTCTATTCTTCCTTTCCTTTTTCTTTAAAATATTTATAATTTCTACTTTTATGACAAATTTTTTATACTTTTCTCTATTAGTTAAAATAAAAATTTTTTGCATAAGTTATCCACAATTTAACCACAGTTTTTATTAAAATGTTTCACAGCGAAAATTTGATTTCAAATTCAATTGACTCTAATGCTTCACAGAAATGTTCCCTTCCTTGTGAAACAAAAAATCGCGTTTTATTTCAATATTAGTAAAAATTTAACCAAAAGTTATTAGTTGTTATTTTTATTTTTATTAAAAATCCATATTTTAATAGGTCTATTAAATATACATTAATTTTTACTTTTAGATTAATTTGTTTTGTTTTTTATGTATACATATATTTTCTATTTTGTTTTTAAACCGTTGAAAACGTTGTGGCTCTAAGTAATTTTACTTTTATATTTTTGTTTTACTAATCAGTTTGTTCGTTTAATAATTATTTTATACTTTACTTATTCGGCATATTTCCTATTTTTCGTTGATTTATTCGAGTTTTTTCGACATTTTTCGCACTTTATTTTTTACATTTTTTATTAAATCACTATTTCATTATTTATATATTTTTTTATTTTCAAAGTTAATTTTTTATAATAAATCATATTTTTAATTCTATCTCTTTTAATCAAATAATAAAACGCATAAATTTCTTCTCAAAATCGTTTTTAACCGATTTTAGTTGTTTTAATATAAAATTAATCGTTTCAAATATTAAATCTTCTTATTTGCGATTTTCGTTCGCCAAATTTGATTCTAATTTTGCCATTAAATAATTATTTTTATACATCTCACTTAATCAGCTTATTTTCCCAAACAGAATTTAGAAAAAATTTCGTCAATTATATCTTCACTCACTTCGTCACCAGTAATACTTCCTAAATCCTCTAAAATTTCTTTAATAGAAATAGCAACAATATCTAATGGCATATTATTAGACATAGTATTTTTAGTCTCTTGAATATGCCTAATCGCCTTTGTTATCAAGTTTTTTTGTCTCAAATTAGTAATTAAAACCTCATTATCTAAATTAATTTGGTCTAAATTAAACAAATCAGTAATTTTTTCGTATAACTTATCAATTCCTAAATTATTAAGTGCTGAAACCTTTATAATATCTTGACTTACAGCTAATAATCTAGAATCATTTTCATCTATTTTTGAATTCAAATCTATTTTATTTAATAAAATTATAACCTTTTTACCTTTTATTAAGTTCAAAATTTCCATATCTTCATCTGTCAAATCCTTTGAACTATCAAAAATCGCAATAATTAAATCTGCTTCCTTAGCTATTTCACAAGATTTAGAGATTCCTATTTTTTCCACTTCATCTTTTGCTTTCCTTATTCCTGCAGTATCAACCAATTTTAAAGGAATTCCATTAATTGTTACAAATTCCTCGATTGTATCCCTTGTAGTCCCTTCAATTTCAGTAACAATAGCTCTATCTTCTTTTAAGATGGCATTAAGAAGTGATGATTTTCCTGCATTTGGCTTTCCTACTATTGCAGTTTTTATCCCCTCTTTTATAATCTTTCCATTATCAAAGCTACTTTCTAATCTTTTTAGCTTCTTTTCAACTGAATCTAACATATCAGAAATCTGCTTATTTGTAACCTCATCTACATCATATTCTGGATAATCTATAGCAACTTCGATATTTACCATTACATCTAATATTTCTTGCTTTATTTTGGCAATTTCGTTTGAAAGAAAACCTTCTAATTGTTTTACGCCAGTTTTCAATTCTTTATCAGATTTAGCATTTATAATATCAATTACAGACTCTGCTTGAAGCAAGTCTATTCTACCATTCAAGAAAGCCCTTTTTGTAAATTCCCCTGGTTCTGCAAGTTCTGCCCCATTTTTTAAGCATAACTCTAAGATTTTCTTTAAAACTATATTACCCCCATGAGAATTAATTTCGCACATATTTTCAGTAGTATAGCTCTTTGGAGCTTTAAAATACGATACTAAAACTTCGTCGATTATATTTTCTCCATCCAAAATATTCCCGTATTTCATAGTATATCCTTTAATATCTTCAATGTTTTGAAAATTTTTAGGCCTAAATATTTTTTGCAAAACATCAAAGCAATTTTTACCACTCATTCTAACTATACCAATTCCCCCAATCCCGAGGAGCCGTAGATATAGAAGCGATTGTACTCATTATTTTTCCCTCCTAAAAAAGTCAAAAATCACATCTACATTTTACTGTAAAATCTGACCTTTGACCTCCGATTTTATACATATTTAATTACCTATTTTTCTTCAAAGAAACAATAATTCTTCTATGAGGCTCTTCCCCAACACTTGTAGTCTCAACCTTGCTGTTTTGTTGTAATTTGCTATGAATTATCTTTCTTTCATATGCTTGCATAGGCTCTAATTTAATAGGTTTTTTAGTTCTAATAACAGTTTTAGCAACTTTTTCTGCCAAATCCTCTAAAGTTTTTTCTCTTTTTGCTTTATATCCTTCAATATCAAGTATTACACGTACTTTTTGTTCAATACCTTTTCCTGCAATTGCTGTCATAATATTTTGTAAAGCATATAAAGTTTCTCCCCTATAACCTATCAAATACCCTAAATTATCATTTGTCAATGAAACTTTTAATCCAGATTCTTCTACATTAATTTCATATTTTGTATCTTCTGGTAAATTTCTCATAAAATCTTTTAAAAATTTCTCTATATTCTCTTTAGCTTTTTCTTGTTCTTGTTTTGTCAATTTAATTTCTCTTTTTTCTTGAATTTTAGCACCTTTAGCATCTTCTTTTAATGTTAATTCTACTTTCACAACCCTAGGAGCTAAAATACTAAAAAAACTTCTTTTTTCTTCATTTTCCAATACTTTTATTTCTACTTTATCCCTAGAAACTTTTAATTGTTTTAAACCATTTTCAATAGCTTCATTTGTTGTTTTTCCTTCTGCAATAATAGTTTTTTCCATTACTATTCCTCCTCAGTCTTCACAACTTTATTCAAAACTAATCTTTCAATTATCATTAAAACATTATTCATTAACCAATATAAAGCTAGACCTAAAGGTGCTACAAACGCAATAGATATAGACATTATAGGCATCATCCATGACATCATTTTGTTTGTCTGCATTACAGCATCCATTTCATTTTCTTCTTCTTTTACTTCCTCTTTAACTTCTTCAGTTAGCTCTTCACCTGTTTTTCCATCAATTAGTTTAGTCTTCTTATTCTTCTTGTTCATTTGTTTTTGTTGCATTGCTGTAGTCATTCTAATTGATATAAATGATGAAAGTATATATAATGCTGGAATTATATAAACAGTATAATCAGCCATATTTTGTTGTGGTACTTTACTTAAGTCCAATCCTAAGAAATTCATTTGTAGATTCATTTTTTCAATATTTGAATCATCTGGATTTTTTTCTTTTAACCAGTTATATTCACGTATCAAATCAATTTCTGGATAAACTGAGCTTACTTCTCTTCCATCTTCTTGCAATTGAGAAACATATTTATTAATATCATCTGTTGACATTTTCTCCATATAAGTTAAAGGACTTCTTACTAAATAGAAAATTGATAATAATAATATTAACTGAATTATAGCTGTTAAGCATCCACCAAATGGACTAATTTTTTCTGTTTTATACAAATTCATTATTTCTTGATTTAATTTTTCAGGATCATTTTTATATTTAAATTGTATTACCTTCATCTTTTCTTGCATTTCATTAGTCTTTTTCATTGTCCTTTGCTGCTTTATTGATAATGGTAATAATATTAGTTTTATCAAAATTGTAAATAAAATAATAGCTAAACCATAGTTATTTACTAGGTTGTACAACAATTCAAGTAAATAACCAAAAATATTAGCAAAAAAACTAAACATTTTATTTCCTCCAAGCTCTATTTTAGCGGATCATAACCGCCATGTGAAAAAGGATTACATCTACAAATTCTACAAATCCCTAGCCAGCTACCTCTTAAAGCCCCATATTTTTCAATAGCTTCTTTGGTATACTCTGAGCATGTTGGATAAAATTTACAATGTACATTTTTGTGTGATAAATAGCCTGATATGTGTTTTTGATATACATTAATAAAAAAAATTAATAATTTTTTCATTGATTTACCTCAAATAAATCAGCTTTATCGAAAATATTATTCAAATCTTTTTTTATTTTTTGAAAATCTGCATCTTTTATATCTTTTTTCTTTTTCCAAAGAAAAACTATACTATTTCCTACTTTCAAGGCATTTTCAACTAATCTATAATTTTCTCTAATCAATCTTTTTACATGGTTTCTTCTTACTGCCTTTCCAGATTTCACACTAATTGCAATGCCTAGAAAGTTATATTTATCAGATTTATTTTTTTTCAAAAAAGCCTCTATATATTCACCTGAATAATATTTTCCTCTTGATAAAACATCTCTAAATTCATAATTTTTTTTTAACATTTTTGTTTTTTTCATTGTGTATAATCCCTTAAACTTAAATTTCTAAGCAGATAATTTTTTTCTACCTTTTGCTCTTCTTTGTTTTAAAACATTTCTACCTGCTCTAGTTTTCATTCTTTTCATAAATCCATGTTCTTTCTTTTCTTGTCTGTTTTTTGGTTGATATGTTCTTTTCATTTTAGCACCTCCTACTGTTTTTGATATATAAAATTCCAATTTCTTGGAACATTTTTGCATTTTTTCAAGTATATCGATTATACAGTATGAATTCAACAAATGTCAAGTATATTTTCAAATTTTTTTAAAAAGTAACATAATTTTTTTAATTTCTATTGCAACTCATACAGCTATTAGTAATTATAAAATTTTATGAAATTAAATGTGCGAATGAAAGAATATTACAAATTGCAGATATAAAAATTAAAAAAATTGCAAAAATTTATCTAAAAAATTTGATTTATGTTACTTTTTATTCGACATTTTTTGACAATTTTTTGTAAAATAAAAAAAGTTTTCCACAGTTTCAAAGGGACTTATCCACATCTGAAAAAAATTTTCCACAACCATATTGACTTCTCATATCGAAATTTGTTATTATATGGGCATGGAAAAAAAGAGACGGTTTTTGCCTAAAAATAAATGAATTTCTGTTCGTAAAAATTGGCTCTATTTTTACAAAATTGTTACAAAGTTATCAACAGTTGTGGATAACTTTGTGGATAACTTTTAAAATGAAAGGGATGATGAAATGGATATTGACAAAGATGAGTTAATGGCTAGTATAAAAAAAGAATTAGAGCCTGAAATAACAAAAATATCTTTTGACACCTGGATAGCACCACTTGGAATAAGAAGTATCGAAGGCAATAATATAGTTTTTACAACAACCTCTGAATTTCAAAGAGATTTTATAGAAAATAAATATAGACCATTAATTTTTAACACCTTAAGATATATCACAAACAAAGATTGGACCTTTTCTGTAATTGATTTATCAAAAGAACAACCTGAAGAATCTAGTGAAGTCATCACTGATGCAGATGATAGCAATCTACAAGAAATAGAATCCAATAAATCTACATTAAATCCAAAGTACACATTCGAAACATTCGTAGTTGGAAATAATAATAGATTTGCACACGCAGCAGCATTGGCCGTAGGAAATGAACCATCAAAATCATATAATCCTTTATTTTTATATGGTGGCGTTGGATTAGGAAAAACTCACTTAATGCATGCAATTGGAAATCGAATTTTAGAACTTTACAAAAATTACAATGTTTTGTATGTAACTTCTGAAAAATTCACAAACCAACTTATCAATGCAATAAAAGATAACAAAAATGACATGTTCAGAAGTAAATATCGTAATATTGATGTTTTATTAATAGACGATATCCAATTTATAGCTGGAAAGGAAAGAATTCAAGAAGAATTTTTCCACACATTCAATGCATTATACGAAGAAGGAAAACAAATCATAATCTCTAGTGATAAACCTCCAAGAGATATTCCTTTCTTAGAAGATAGGTTAAAATCAAGGTTTGAGTGGGGATTACTTGCTGACATATCATGTCCAGATTATGAAACACGTTTAGCAATACTAAGAAAAAAAGCTCAAGATGAAAACATAATAATCGACGATTACATACTTTCAAATATTGCAAACAAAATTGATTCAAACATTAGAGAATTGGAAGGTGTATTTAATAAAATAGTTGCAAGAGCTTCATTAACACATAGTTCGATAACAATAGAACTTGCAGAAAAAATAATAACAGAATTCAAATACGAAAGTGAAAAAGTTATTTCTTGTGACTTCATAAAAGAAACTGTTGCTAAGTACTTTAGTATTGAAAAGGATGATTTGTCTGGAAACAAACGTTCAAATGACATTGCATTTCCAAGACAAATTGCAATGTATCTTTGTAGGGAAGTAGCAAACATGTCATACCCTCAAATAGGTATTGATTTCGGGGGAAGAGACCATTCAACAGTAATGCATGCATGTAAAAAAATAGAAAAAGAAGTAAAAGAAAAAAATAACACAAAACTAATTGTGGATAGTGTGAAAAACATTATAATAAATGGCAAACAATAATAGGCTCAATAGATACAAAAATTTTTTGAAATTTATGTTTGAAAAATTATTGTTTGGGAAGAGGCCATTCAATCTCTTCTTACGGAACAGCCGGATTGGTTATCCACATACCCCTGTTGAAAACCTGTTGATAAACTGTGGACATCTCAATTTTCCACATTGGCAAGTGGAAAGTGTGGAAAACTTTCTTAGTTATCCACAGACTTATCCACATCAATTTTGCTAGGGATACCAACTTTCAACATAGTTATCCACATTATCCACAGGACCTACTACTACTACTACTAAAAATATTTATATAAATTATAAAATATATAAAGGAGGAATCAAAATGAAAATAGTTTGTTACAAAGAAAACATACTAAAAGCTATTAATTCCGTAGTAAAAGGTGTAGCATCAAAAACTACAATGCCTATACTAGAAGGAATTCTAATCCAAACAAATGATAATGAAATAAAATTAACAACATATGATTTAGAAATTGGTATAGAATATGTGATGGAATGTGAAGTAGAAGAACAAGGAAGTACAGTTGTAAATGCTATAATGTTTAGTGAAATAATAAGAAAATTACCAGATACAGAAATTCATATAACATTAAACGACAAAAATTTACTAGAAATTGAATGTGAAGGCTCATTATACAAATTAGCAACAATGAATCCAGAAGAATTTCCAGAACTTCCAAAAATTGAAGTTGAAAATTCAATTGAAATCGATCAAACTTTATTAAAAAACATGATAAGAAAAACAATATTTGCAGTTAGTAACGAAGAAAGCAGACCAATATTTACAGGATGTTTATTCGAAATTGAAAATAATAAATTAACAGTAGTTGCTGTTGACGGATTTAGATTAGCACTAAGAAGCATATTTTTAAATAAACAAAGCAATAACTTTAAAGCAGTAATACCAGGAAAAACACTAAATGAAGTAAATAAAATTTTATTAGATTCTTTTGAACCAGTAAAAATAGGAGTTTCAAAAAATCAAGCATTATTCGAAATGGATAATTGTAAAATAGTAACAAGAATTTTAGATGGAGAATTTTTAAATTATAAAAATGTTATTCCAAGCAATTGGGAAACAAGAATAAAAGTAAATAAAAATAATATACAAAATAGTTTTGAAAGAATAAGTTTAATATCTTCTTCAACGGTTGAAAAAGAGAAAAAATATCCAGTTAAAGTAAATGTTGATATTGGAAAAATAACAATTTCTTGTACAAACCAAACAGGAGATGCAAAAGAAGAGTTATATGTTTCAACAGAAGGTAAAAACTTAGAAGCAGGATTTAATCCAAAATATTTCTTAGATAGTTTAAAAGCAATTGATGATGAAGAAGTATATATTGAATTTGGTTCAAGCATATCACCATGTTTAATAAAATCAACAGAAAATAATGATTATACATATATGATTTTACCAATTAGATTAAAAGAAGATTAAAAAATAAGAAAAAGTTATCCACATTTCATAAAAGAATGTGGATAACTTATTTATAAATTAATTAAAAATATATTTATAAAAAAATAGAAAAAAATAGTAAAAAAAAGATAAAAAAAGAAAATAAAAGAAAAAACAATATAATCTCGGATAAATCACTTTAGAAAAATTATAAAAAATCGAGAAAATTATAAATGACTAAATTTAAAATTAAAAAATATAAAAATTTATATGTGGAAAATTTATTTCTAACTGTGGATAACTTATTTGAATTTTTATTTTAAAAAATTAAGAAAAAATTAGAATAAATTAGAATAAATTAGAAAAAAATCGAATAAAAAAGAATAAATTAGAATTTAATAGAAATTTGGAATAAAAAATTTTGATAACATTAAAAAAATGTATTTTATTATAAGAAGAATTAAATTAATATTATTTATTTTTTTTAATTAATAAAAATATAATAGAAAAAAATTCAAATAAATTAGAATAAATTAAAATAAATTAGAAAAAAAAAGATAAAAATAGAAAAATAAAATTCAAAAAATAAAAATTAATCGTTAAAATCAAAAATAAGACAATTTTATTTTTTTATTATATAATTTGTTTAATAAAAAATAAATTAAAATAAAACGAAAATAATTTGAATTTTAAAAAAATTAGGAAAAAATAGGAAAAATTAGAATAAATTAGAAAAAAAAAGAAAAAAAGAGTTTATAAATTGTGGATAACTTATATTAAAAATAAATAAAAAAAGAATTTAAAATAAAAAAATAAATTAAATGGAGAATAAAATGTGGATAAAAAAAATAAAAATAAATAATTTTAGAAATTATAAAAGTCAAGAAATTAATTTAGAAAAAAATATTAATATTTTTTATGGAGAAAATGCTCAAGGAAAAACTAATATAATAGAAGCTATTTTTTTATCAAGTATGGGAAAATCATTTAGAGCCAAAAAAGACAAAGAAATGATTATGCTAGGAGAAGAGAAATCAAATATAGAAATAGAATATGAAAAAACTGATAGAGATGGAAAAATAAAAATTGAATTAGGAAATAAAAAAATAGTATATATTAATGGAATAAAAATAAAAAAATTAAGCGAATTATTAGGAAAAATAAATGTAGTAATTTTTACACCAGATGATATTAATATTTTAAAAGGTGGACCTCAAAATAGAAGAAGATTTTTAGATATAATGATTAGTCAGTTAAGACCAAATTATATGTATAATTTAAATCTTTATTTAAAAACATTAGAACAAAGAAATAATTATTTAAGACAAATAAGAGAAGAAAATAAAAATGAAAATATGTTAGATATTTGGGATGAAGAATTATCTAATTATGCAATAAACATATATAATTATAGAAAAGAATTTATAGAAAAAATAAAAAATAAAATAAAAAATATTCATTCAGAAATTACAAATAATAAAGAAGAAATTGAAATTGAATATTTAAGTGAGTGTATTTCTAAAGAAAAATATTTAGAATTATTAAAACAAAGAAGAAAATTAGACATTATAAAAGGTTATACAACAAAAGGAATTCATAGAGATGATTTTAATATATATATAAATAAGAAAGAATTAGGAATTTATGGTTCACAAGGACAACATAGAACTGCAATTCTTTCATTAAAATTATCAGAATTAAATATTGTAAAAGATGAAATAGGGGAATCACCAATTTTATTATTAGATGATTTTATGTCAGAACTAGATGAAAAAAGAAGAAAGAATTTTTTAGAAAAAATAAATGATGTACAAGTCATTATAACATGTACGGAAAAAATAGATATTGAAAATAAAGAAATTTTGGTATATAATGTGAAAAGTGGAGAAGTTAAAAAAGAAAAATAGGAGGATAAATAAATGGAAAAGTATGAACACAAATATGGAGCAGAGCAAATCCAAGTATTAGAAGGACTTGAAGCCGTAAGAAAAAGACCAGGAATGTATATAGGAAGTACATCAGTAAGAGGGTTACATCATTGTGTATATGAAATTGTAGATAATGGTGTTGACGAAGCATTAGCTGGATATTGTACAGAAATAAATGTTGTTATAGAAAAAGGAAATATAATAAGCGTAACAGATAATGGTAGAGGAATACCTGTAGAAATACATCCAAAAACACATATCTCAACAGCAGAAACAGTATATACAGTTTTACATGCTGGTGGAAAATTTGGTGGAGATAGCGGATACAAAGTATCTGGAGGACTTCATGGAGTTGGAGCATCTGTTGTAAATGCGTTATCTACATGGACAGAAGTTACAATTAAAAGAGATGGCGGAATCTTCTTTATGAGATTTGAAAAAGGAAAGACTGTTCAAAAACTAGAAAGAATAGGGGATAGCAAAGAAACAGGAACTAAAGTAAGATTTTTAGCTGATGATACAATTTTTGAAAGTTTAGATTATGATTATGAAGTATTAGAAAAAAGATTTAGGGAAATTGCATTTTTAACAAAAGGTTTAAAAATAACAATTGAAGATCAAAGAGAAGAAACACCTAAAAAAGCAGAATTTTGCTATGAAGGAGGATTAATTTCTTTCGTAGAATATCTAAATAAAAATAAAGAAAAATTACATAAGTCACCTATATATATTGAAAAAGACGGAGAAGTACCAGTTGAAATAGCAATTCAATATACTTCAAGCTATTCTGAAAATATTTATACATTTGTAAATAATATTAATACAATAGAAGGTGGAACACACTTAGAAGGATTTAAAAGATCATTAACAAAAGTATTTAATGATTATGCAAGAAGTCACAATATATTAAAAGAAAAAGATAACAATTTACAAGGTGAAGATATAAGAGAAGGAATAACAGCAGTTGTATCAGTAAAAGTAAAAGAACCACAATTTGAAGGACAAACAAAAACAAAATTAGGAAATAGTGAAGTAACAGGAATAGTACAAAGTATGGTAAATGAAGCACTATCAACATTCTTAGAAGAGAATCCATCAGTTGCAAAAGCAATTTTGGAAAAATGTATAAGTGCTTCAAGAGCAAGAGAAGCAGCAAGAAAAGCTAGGGAATTAGTAAGAAAGAAAAGTAACTTAGAAACAAGTACATTACCAGGAAAATTAGCAGATTGTAGTAGTAAAAATCCAGATGAATGCGAAGTATATATAGTTGAGGGAGACTCTGCTGGAGGAAGTGCAAAACAAGGAAGAGATAGAAAGTTCCAAGCAATTTTACCATTATGGGGAAAAATGTTAAATGTTGAAAAAGCAAGAGCTGATAAAATATATGGAAATGACAAATTAAACCCAGTAATAGTTGCAGTAGGAGCAGGAATTGGAGCAGAATTTGATATTACAAAAATTCGTTATGGAAAAGTAATAATAATGGCAGATGCCGATGTTGATGGAGCACATATCAGAACATTATTATTAACATTCTTCTTCCGTTACATGAGACCATTAATAGAAAATGGAAATGTATATCTAGCACAACCACCACTATATAAATTATCTAAAAAAGGAATGGAAGATAGATATTGTTATACAGATGAAGATTTAGAAAAAGCATATAAAGAGCTAGAAGAAAAAGGAATAACTAGAGATCAACTTGGGTTACAAAGATATAAAGGTTTAGGAGAAATGAATCCAGAACAACTATGGGAAACAACAATGAATCCTGAAACTAGAATATTAGTAAAAGTAACAATGGATGATGCTCAAAAAGCAGATGAAATATTTACTTTATTAATGGGAGACGAAGTAGAACCAAGAAGAGAATTCATTCAAGCAAATGCAAAATATGTAAAAAATCTAGATATTTAATGATTTGGGTGATTTGGGGACGGAGAAAAAATCATCATTTGGATTAAATAAAAAATTTTAATGGCAGACAAAAATATTTGTCTGCCATTAATCATAAAGCTAATAATAATCTTAGCTAAAACTAATATATCTAATATACAAACCTAATATATATTACTATATAAATAAGCCAGCAACCAAACATATTAATCATTCGCTCGACCATTAATACACCACAAGTAACTGTATTCATCCTAAAGTAGGACTACTAACAACCACTTCACTTAAAAATCAAGGTTCTAGATATAAAAATAATCTTAGCTCGAATATATTACCTATCATTTGACCATATATAAAATATAAAAATAATAAAGAGAATAAAATTTAAATAAAAATATAGCCTACAAACAAATAATATACTCTTATCGCCGACTTATTATCATATATAAAAATACACAATAATAAATCTTTGTCCGAATATAAATAAACTAATTAATAATCTATTTATATTCTTGGCTCAACTATTATTAACCTTATATTATTATTATAAACAAATCTAAAAAAAATATACAAAAAAATAAAAAAATTTTAAAATTAATTAAAAAATATCTAATTTAATTTTTTTTACTTTATAAAAATGAAATAATAGAATAAGAATAAAATAGAATAAATTAGAAAAAAATAGAAAATAAAAGTTTTAAATTTTAAAAATTATCCTTAAAATCAATAATAAAGTTTTTTTATTTTTAATTAATATAATTTATTAAATAAAAAATAAATTAAAATAAAACGAAAATAATAAAAAATTCAAAAAAATTAGAAAAAAATAGAATAAATTAGAATAAATTAGAAAAAAATAGATAAAAAAAGTTGATAAATTGTGGAAAACTTATTTCAAAAATTAAAAATAAATAAAAATAAAAATAAAAAATTATATAATAAAATAATAAAATAAATAATTAATAAAAAATTATAAATAATTTAATAATAAAAATATAAAAATTGAATAATAAAATAAAAATTATAAAAAATAGTAAATTAAAAAAATATATAAAATAATATTTTAAAAAAGTAATTGAAAGTAAAAATAAAAAAATTAAATTTTAAAATGTAGAAAAATTAAAATATGATTTTAAATTAAAAAAGAATAAAGTAAAGATTTAAAAATCAAAAAATTATATATTAAAAGGAGAAGGGCATCATGAAAAATAAGATTAGATAATACTATATTACCAAGAAAAATATGAAAATTATAAATATACATAAAACAAAAAATGATAATTGAAATAAAAATTTTATATATTAAAATAAAACAATTAAAATAGAATAAAGATAAAAAAAGAATTTTAAAAATAAATAGCATAAATAAACAACAAACTTCTACGCTTTAAATAAAAACAAAAGTATGAAGAATAAATTTAAATACGAAAAAAAATACAAGAAAAATAGTTTACATATTTGAGAAAAAATAAAGAAGAAATTAGAAATAAAAAGGTTTACAAAATTGAAAAGTTTAATATCAAATTTTATATATTTAATAGATAAAGAAATAAAAATGTCGAACAATGACGAACGATTTTTCTTGACAAAAAATGGAAGATAATGTAAAATGATTTTGCTTCCATTTTTTATAAATCAAAATGAAAGGAGGAAAATAAAATAAAGGAAAAATCAGTTCAAGAAATTTTACCAATTAAAAAAATTTATGAAAATGGAATTATTGAAATGAAAAATAATAAATATATAAAAATATTAAAAATAATTCCAATAAATTATAATTTAAAATCCGATTTAGAAAAAGAATCAATTTTAAATTCTTATAAAATTTTTTTAAAAACTTGTAATTTTAATATTCAAATTTTAATTCAAAGTAGTAAAGAAAATTTAGAAAAAAATATTTTAAATATTCAAAAAAATATCCAAAAAAAAGAAAATAAATTTTTAAAAAATATTTCAGATGAATATATTAAATATATAAAAAATATGAATCTAACAAAAAAATCATCAACTAAAAATTTTTATATTATTTTATCAAATGAAAAATTAAAAGGAATTGAATATGTTGAATCTTTTGAAATTATAAAAAATGATTTAAAAGAAAAATATTTTAAAGTTAAAGACTGTTTATCAAGATGTGGAAATTCGGTAATAGAAATAAATACGAAAAAAGAAATATTAAAAATATTATTTTCTTTTTTAAACACCAGAAAAGATATACAAAAAAATAAATAAAAATTAAATTAAAAAGAAAGAAGGAAAAAATATGGATAAAAAAATAAATCAAAAAAAGGAAAAAAATATAAAAGAAAATAAAAAATTTAAAATGTTAAATCCAAAAACAGATATAGTATTTCAAATGCTATTCTCATCAGTAAATCCGGAAATAACAAAAGGATTAATTTCATCTATGATCGATGAAAAAATAACAAGTATAGAATTAGATTTAAATAAACAATTAATAAAAAATACAGTAGATGATAAAATAGAAATATTAGATTTAAGAGCAAAAATAAATAATAGTATAGAATGTGAAATAGAAATGCAAATGTTATATGCAAATAATTTTATACCAAGACTATTATATTATTGGTCTAAAATATATTCCCAACAATTAAAAGAAGGGCATCACTATGATGAATTAAACAAAGCAATATGTATAGCAATAATAAACGAAAAAATACCAAATCTAAAAGAACTACAAGCACATACTAAATGGCAAATAAGAGAAGAAAAAACTCATACAAAAATATTGACAGATAAATTAGAAATACATATAATAGAGATACCAAAGGCAATAAAAGAATATAGAAACAATAAAGGAAATGAAGTATTACAATGGATGATGTTTCTAAACGAGCCAGAAAGTATGGAGGTAGAAGAAATCATGAAAGAAAATAAAGAAATAGAGCAAGCAAAAATAACATTGAGAGAATTAAGTGAAGAGGAAGAAAATCAAAGAATAGCTGAATTGAGAGAAAAACATATATTAGATATACAGGATATATATGAAACTGGAATTGAAAGAGGTAGAATAGAAGGAGAAAAAATGGGAAAAAAAGAAGAAAAAATTAATATTACAAAAAAATTACTAGATATGAATGTAACAATTGAAAAAATAGTAGAAATAACAGGATTGACAAAAGAAGAAATAGAAAAAATAAAAAAAGAAAAATAAAAAAATTAAATAATATAAATTTTTCATAAACACAAAATTTAATTAAATTTTAATGTAATTTTTTCTGAAATTTTTATCAATATTTAAATTATAAAATAATTAATTATTTTTGTTTCAAATAAAAATCCTAAAAATCAAATTTAAAGTAATTTTATTTTTAACTAATATAATTTATTAAATAAAAAATAAATTAAAATAAAAAGAAAATAATGAAAAATTCAAAAAAATTAGAAAAAAATAGAATAAATTAGAAAAAAATAGATAAAAAAAGTTGATAAATTGTGGAAAACATATTCTAAAAATAAAAAATACAGGAAAATAAAATATTAAATTTTAATAATATTTAATAAATTATAAAAAATAAATATAATTTTAATAAAAATTATAAAAAAATAATATAAAAATATAAATTAAAATTAATTAATATAAAAATAATATAAAAACTAAAAGGAGGAATTAATATAAAAATATTTAAAGAGAAAAATAAAAATAAAAATGAAAAAAATAAATTAAAATTTAAAGAAGGAGTTTTTTCAGACATTGATAAAATATCTCCAGCATATATAAATTTGCAAAATCCAAAATATATAGAAATTGATAATTTATATTATGCAGGATTAATAGTTGTAAATTATTATAGAGAACAAACAGACCTATTATTAAAAAGTTTAATTGAAACAAATATTAATATGAACATTAGTATTTTTTATGAAAGACAAGATGCATATAAAACAATTAAAGATTTAACATATCATATAGGAAACGTTGGAGTAGAGATAAAAGAAACAAATCAAAATAGACAAGACATTGACATAGCAGCTTATACATACAATGATGCTAAATATATAAGAAAAGAAATACAAATAAATAATGAAGATATATATTTTTTATATACATATATAATAGTTTATACAAATGAAATAAAAGAGCTAGAATATTATCTTAATAAAGTAGAGGGAATAACACAAAGTAAAGGTATGCAAACAAGAAGAGCAAATTTTAGACAAGATGATTTATTTTTTACAACATTACCATTCATGGAAAACAAAGAAAAAATAAAAGAATCAGCAAAAAGAAATATACTAACTTCAGGATTGGTATGCACATATCCATTTATTTCATCAAACATATTTGATGAAGAAGGAATATTTATTGGAACAAATATATATAATAATTCTTTAGTTTTTATAGATAGATATAATACAAAAAAATATAAAAATGCCAATATGTGTATTTTTGGGACAAGCGGTGCAGGAAAATCTTTTTATACAAAATTATTAATACTAAGGTATAGACTAATGCGGAATAAGACAATACATTATTGATCCAGATAGAGAATATACAAATTTGTGCAATGAACTAAAAGGTACACAAATAAAAATTGGTCCAAATTCTGATACATATATAAATATAATGGAAATAAGAAAAGAAAGTATTGAAGAAGGAGAAAGTGGATATCTAGCAACAAAGCTAAGTAAATTAATCGGATTTTTCAATTTGATTTTTGGAGAATTAAATGAAGAAGAAAAAGCAATTCTAGAAGAAAAACTAATTGAAACATATAATTTAAAAGGAATAACTTTTAATGATGACAGTTTATATATAAATCCAAAAAAGAAAATATTTAAAAAAGAAAAAAATATGCCGTTATTAGAAGATTTATACAATGTACTAGGTAAAGATGAAAAAACAAAAAAATTTCAAATAAAATTAATTCCATTTGTAAAAGGTTCAATGAAATTTTTTAATAACTATACCAACTGCGAATTAAATAATAATTTAGTAGTTGCAGATGTATATGACTTAGGAGAAGAAAATTTAAAATACGGAATGTGCCTTTTCGTGGACATTTTTTGGGATAAGATTAAAGAAAATAGAAACGAAAAAAAGGCAATCTACCTAGACGAAATATGGAGATTAATAGGGGTAACTTCTAATAAAGAAGTGGCTAGTTTTATATATAAAATATTTAAAACAATAAGAAAATATGGAGGAAGTGGAGTAGCAATAACACAAGATATTTCAGACATTTTTAGTCTAGAGAATGGAACATATGGAAAAAGTATTTTAAATAATTCAAGTATAAAAACATTCTTTGCTTTAGAAGAAGAAAATATAAAAATATTAGCTGAATATGCAAATTTATCAGAAAAAGAAAAAGTAGAAATTAAATCTTTAAAAAGAGGAGAATGTCTAATGTTTGTTGGAGAAGATCATATATTAACAAAAGTAGATTGTAGTGAATTAGAAAAACAGATAGTAGAAGGTGGAACAAAAAATGAAAACGATAATAACAGCTATTGATAATCCAAAAATATTTAATGAAATAAAAAAAAATGAAAATATAAAAATAGTAGGAAAAGATTTAATATATAAAGAAGCAGTTTTAGAAATATTAGAAAAAAATAAAAATATAGATTTAATTATTTTATATGAAAAAATATTAGGAGAAATTAATTTTTTTGAATTAATTAAAAAAATAAAAAATATAAATAAAAAAATAAAAATAATTATAATATTAGAAAATAAAAATGAAAAATTAGAAAATAAATTAAAAAAAATAAATATAAAAAATATTTATTTAAAAAATAAAATTAATTCAAAAAAAATAATAGAAATAATTAATGAAAAAAATATAAATAAATATATTAAAAATAAAAAAACAGAAAAAAATAATAAAAAAATAAATAAAAATAAAACAGAAAAAAATAAATTTATAAAAAGTAAAAATAAAAGAAGAAAAGAAAAAATAGCAAATATAAAGAAATATTTTTTTCAAAGTTTAAAAGAAATGAAGAATAAATTTTTTTTAATAAAAAAATACATACAAAATTTTATAAACAAATTTTTAGATTCGAAATTTTCAAAATTGAAAGGAATAAAATTAAAAAACAAAAGTAAACATAACGAAAAAAAGAAAAATGAGACAATATTAATTTTAGGAAATGAAAAAAGTGGGAAAACATTAGTATCCCTATTATTAGCTCAAAAGTTAGAAAAACAAAATAACAAAATTTCAATAATAAATTTAAGTAATAATACAAAAAATAGAAAGAAGTATAATAAGTTATGGTATATCAAAAAAGAAATTGAAGATGATTTAAAAATATATAATAGTAAAACTTTAATTTTAAATTTTTTAAAAAATTCAAAGTTAGAAAACAGAAAAATTGACAATACAAAAAATAAAAAAATTAAAGAATTAAAAAAACCAAAAAAAGAAATAAATAATAAAGAAAAAAATAAAATAAGAAAAATAAAAAAATTAAATAATAATAAATTAAAAAATAATAAAAAAATAGAAAATAAAAAACAAAAAAATATAAAAAAAATAAAAATTAAGATAAATAAAATATTAAAAAAATATACATTAAAAAATAATAAAAAAGAAAAAAATAATAAAAAAATAAAAATTAAATTAAATAAAAATAAATTAATTAAAAAATATAAATTAAAAATAAATAAAAAATATAATAATAAAATAAATAAATATTTAAAAAATAAAAAAACAGAAAAAAATAAAATTGAAAATAAAAAAATATTAAAAAGAATAAAAAATAATTTATCAAAAAGATTAAATAAAAATATAAATTACTACTCAAATTTTAATTTTATAAAAAAATATGAAAAAGCAACTTACAAAAATTATAAAGAAATAACAATAAACATAATATTAAAAATTATTAAAATGATTAAGAAAGAAACAAGATATACAATAATAGAATTAAACTCATCAGAAAATATTAAATTAACAAATGAAATTATAAAAAATACAAATAAAATTATAATTTTAATAGAAGCTAATTACTTAGGCATTAAAAGAGGACAGGAAATTTTAGAAAGATTGGAAGATGAAAAATATTTAAACAAAAAAGGTTTACATATCATATTTAATAAAATAGAAAAAAGTAAGATTAGTAATAAAATTTTAGAAGAGATTTTTAAAGATTATAAAATTATAGGAAACATAATGTTTAATAGAAATTTTACCAGAAATTCTTTTAATTCAATCTTAAAAAGCAAAAATAAAGTAAATTTAAGAATTTAGTTGAAAGCAAATAAAATAAATTTAAAAATCATAATAAATATAATTTAAAAAATAAAAAGAAAAAATTAATTAAAGTTATTAGAATATTAAATTAAATAATTAAATTTAAATAACTAAAAAATAATAAATATTAATTAATAAAAAAATAATTAATAATAAAAATAAAAAAGTAAAAAAATTATAAAAAATAAATATAATAAATAATAAAATAAAAAAATATATAATAATTAATAAAAAATAAATAATTAATTAAATTATTAAAAAATAATTAAATAAATTAATAATAAATAATTTAATTTTAAAATTAAATTATATAAATTCTTAAAATAAAATAAATTTATAAATCATATAATTTAAATCATATTTTTTAAAAAAATAATAAAGCATTTTAAATTACAAATAATTAAAGTGAATATAAATAATATAAAAAGAATAGACATAATTTTGGACATGTCTAAAAATTTGGACAAAAGAAAATAAATATAAAAAATACAATTAAAGAATCAAAAAACAAAAAGACGACAAGGAAATATACAAAATATGACAATAAAATACTTGAAAAACTATAAGCCAAAAGACTAGGCGTTAAAAGGTTATAAGAAATTTTAAGTAGTTCGATAAGAATAGAAAAGTTTCAAATACCAACTTTACATAGTATTGATGATGTAAAATAAAAACTTATTGAAATAAAGAATAAGAATATAAGAAATTGAGAATACAAATAAACATAAAATTTAATATGAATTTGGAAATTTTTTTATATGCAATAGACAAAAAAATAAAATAGAAAAAACATAAAAAAGAAGAATGAAAAAATAAATTAAAGATAAAAAAATAGATAATAAAAATATAATAGTCATTTAAATCAAAAATAAAGTAATTTTATTTTTAATTAATATAATTAATTAAATAAAAAATAAATAAAAATAAAAAGAAAATAAAAAAAATTTAAAAAAATTAGAAAAAAATAGAATAAATTAGAAAAAAATAGATAAAAAAAGTTTATAGATCGTAGAAAAATATTTTAAAAATAAAAAATAAAAAAATAATTTTAATATATAAAATTAATTATAAAAAATTTAAATATAAAAAATTAATTTAAAGGAAAGAAGGAATAAATATGGATATTGATAACCAACTAAATAATGAAAAAAATATCAATAATAATTTAGAAATTGAAAAAGAACAAAAGAACTTTTTAGAAACAACAATAGGAAAAATAGTAAATACAGGACTTGATATAGGAATAAGAACTTTATTACCAGATTTTTTAGATGAACAAGTAATAAATTTAAAAGACAATTTATTTGAATATGGATTTAAAGAAGGAATAACAAAAACAATAGATGATGCAATAGATCTAGGAAAAAGTGCAATAGGAATATTTACTGGAAATTTTGAAAATATAGAGCAGATGCAAAATGCAGTACAAACAGGAGGACTAATAGATGGGATATCAGATTTATTAGATACAGTTGTAGGTAAAGTTTCTCAAAAAGGATTAATAAATTCGAATGTTGCAAATATATTAACACAAGGAAAAGATATTATATTAGATAATGTTCAAAATAATATTGAAAAAACATTTTCAGAGCAATTAACAAACTCAAATAAAATGAATCAATACATAAATGAGTGGAAAAATGCTTTTGAAAATAAAGACTTTAATGTAATGGAAAAACAATATAAAAAAATAGAAAAAGAGTTAAAAGAATTAGCTCCAATAGAAAATACAATAAATCAAGCTAGAACAATAGAGAACCTACATAATTTAATTAAAAATAATGGACAAGATTTTAATTTAACAAAAGAACAAATAGAATTAGCAGAAAAATTAAAATAATTATTATTTAATAGTTGAAACAAGTAAAAATTAATGATACAATAAAGGAGGTAAAGACATGCCAATTATTTCACAATTTTATGGAATAGTAATAACTATGTATTATAATGAAACAAATGGAAAACACCATATACCACATATACATGTTAGATATAATAACGACAAAATAGTACTATTAAAATAAGGGGGGGGTAAGATAAGATGGATACATATATAACTCCTGATGTAATAAAAGTGAAGGCTTTAGACGATTATTTATTAGAAGTAACATTCGAAACAAAAGAAATTAAAATTTTTGATATGAAAAATCTAATTAATAATATAGAATTCTATAAAAGATTAAAAAACAAAGAGTATTTCAAAAAAGTAAAACCATATAATGAAACTGTAATATGGGAAAATGGTGAAGATGTTTGTCCAGAAGATTTATATTATAAAAGTAAAACAATTGAAAAAGTAAAAAACACAGGCAATTAGAAAAAATTAATATTAGAAAAAGAAATAAGAGAAAAAAAATAAAAAATTAAAACAAAATGTTTTAAAAAATTCCAACAACATTATTGCAAAAAAATGTTCGCTATGATATAATATGAAACATAGATAGGTGGTGAGTAAGTGAAATTAACATTTCCATATATATTTAAAGCAAATAAAACACAAAAAGAAATAATAGAAGATATAATGTGGCATTGTGAAAAAGTATATAATACTTTAAATTATAATATATATCAAGGAACAGAATTAATATCATTAAAAGAGAGTTTAAATATACAAGGTAGCAAAATTTATAAAAAGTATAGAAACTCAAACTGGCATTCTAAATATTTACATTCACATACATTATTAGAAATTATTTTAAATTGTGTAAGTGACCATAAATCATATTTAGCACTAAAAGAAAAATATGATAATGGGGATAAAACTATTAAGGGAGAACCAAGAAAGCCAAGATACAAAAATTCAGGAAAGATGCAAATAACATTTACTAAATATGCAATAAGAATTGAAGGAAATATTTTTAAATTATCAATATCAAAAGAAATGCAAGAAAAATTTAAAGTAAAAAGTTTAAATTTTTTAATTCCAAGAAAATTAAAAAAGCTAGTAAATTTTTCAGCGATAAAAATGATAAAGATAAGAAAAGAAAAAGAGAATAAATATAAGATGGAAATGATATACGAAAGAGAAGCAAAGGAAAAAGAAGGAACAAACGTAATGGCAATAGATTTGGGATTGGATAATTTAGCAACATGCACAAATATGAATAATAGTGAAACATTAATAATAGCAGGAGAAAATATAAAATCAAAAATAGGATACTACAATAAAGAAATACAAAGATTGCAGAGAATACAAATGAAGATGACAGGAAGTAAAAAGTTCAAAAATACAAAACAAATAGAAAAAATGTATAGAAAAAGAAAACAATACGGTAATACGTATATGCATAAGGCAAGTAGAATGATAGTAAATTATGCAATAGAAAACGAATGTGACAGAATAATAATAGGAAATATAAAAAATATAAAGCAAGGAATGAAAAACAATCAAAGATTTGTACAAATGCCAATACAAGAATTAGTTCAAAAAATAAAATATAAAGCAGAATTAGAAGGAAAAGAAGTAATATTTGTAGAAGAAAGTTATACATCAGGAGTAAGTAGTATAGACAAAGAAGAAATAAGAAAAGAGAATTATGATAAAACAAGAAGAATAGAAAGAGGACTATTCAAGACAAATAGCGGAAAAATAATAAATAGCGATATAAATGGAAGTTTAAATATATTAAGGAAATATGTAAAAAACTTTAGTCCAAACCTAGAAATAGCGATGGATATTGGTCGAGAACAACGACCGTTAAAGAAAAGGGTTGCCTAGAGATAGGTGGAAACTTAAAAACAACATCTTTATAAAGAGGGTACTGACATAAAATTAGTACCTAGAGTGAAAACTTACAATTTTCACTTTTGTTCTTTTGTAAACTATAAACTTTTATTAATACCTTTTAAAAAGGTAGATGAACAACGTATAATTTCATAAATAAAAAGCAAACCATCCTCGCTACATTTATTCAAAATTCTATTTATTTTATCATAAGTTTTATTATTTTTGCTATCTCCAAATAAAATATAATCAGTAGATGCTCCAGTAAAGTCAACAATTTTAGTTAATGTTTTTATACTTAAAGACCTTTCACCACGTTCAATCTGTCCTAAAAAAACATCTGAAATATCAATCATTTCTGAAAATTTTTCACGACTCATATGTAAGTTTTCACGTATACCTCTAATACGTTCTCCAATTTCCAAGTTATTTTGCATAATGTCACCCCGTAAAAAAATATTAATAATATTATATTACAAAAAAGCTCAATTACTAATATACTGCTAGCATATATTGAACATATGCGTAAAAGTATAAAAATTTTTTCAATAATTAAATAAAAATATATTATAAAATAAAAAAAGACAAAACAAAAACACGAAAAATGTAAAAAAGAAATAGAAAAAACATAAAAAATAATAAAAAAATATTGCAAAAAATATATGCTTAAAGTATAATTAAAACATAAATTATTAGCATTATTATATAAAATATGCACTTTGAAAATTGAATATCTTTGTTTTTTAAATAAATCCAAAAAGTGTATATTTATATACAATAATGGAAATAATTTGTAAGCGGTCAACAAAAAGACGTATTGAAACCTTCTAAAATGAGATGTAAGATAAAAACATCAAAAGTTTAGG
>CALXFF010000002.1 GCA_944387525.1 uncultured Clostridia bacterium
GTTACTCCTGCCAATATTAATAAAACTATTACTGTTACTATTAATGCTACTAATGTAATCCCTTTTTTTCCTTTTAAATCTTTTACTTTCTCTTGTTTTTTTCTAATTGTATTTTTCTCAAATATACTTATTTTTACATTTGTTTTCTTCACTTTTTACCTCCAATTATTTTTGTTTTTTCTTTTTAATTATATTTTTTGACACTTTTTTTGACAATTATTTTGGAGTTTTTTCCTTATACACTTTTTACATAAAAAAGATACTAAGATTTTATTCTTAGCATCTTCTTTGATTTAGTTTTATTTTATTATTTTTTAAAATGTAACGTTATTTCCAAATCTTGCTTTTAGTTTATCTTTTGAATCTTGTGATAAATTTATATTTCCTGCTAATCTTATTTTTGTATTTGGATTTAATTCTAATAATGCTGTTGCATCTATTATTGAATTGTTACTTAAATCTATTGTCAAGTTACTATTATTTCTTAGCACCTTTAAATTTTCTAAATCTTCACTCCATAAGGTATTACCACTTAAATCTAAATTTGTTAAATTTGTTAATTGTGAGAAGTCTATCATTCTTCCATGTAAGTTACAATTTTTTAATGTTAATTCATTTAAATTTGCAATTTTTGATACCTCTTCAAAATTAGTAATACCTGAGCTATTAATTATAGATATTTTTGTCATTTTATTAAAAATAGATAAATTTGGTAGTTGTGCTGAATGATTACCTATTCCAAACATTAAGCTTTTTATTTTATTCACATCACAATTTATTATCGTATTTAAAGTTTCTGGTGATATTGTCAAGTTAGTTAAATTTGATATAATGTCCTCTATTTCTACTAAATTAACATTATTATTTGTTCCTTCTAAGTTTAATGTTTTTAAATTTTTCAAATTATTAATTGCTGTTATATCTGTTACTTTATTATTAAATAAATTTAATGTTTGTAACTTAGTCATACTACTTAAGATTTCTTGTGATTCTTCATCTTCAAGTGTTAATTTATTATTATATAAATTTAACTCTTGCAATTCTGTTAAGCCGTCTAATTGCTCTAAAGTTGTTAAATTTTGACCTGTTAAATTTAGTTTTTTATAATTTGTAAATAGACCTAGCTTATCTATATCTAAATTAATCGTGCCACCTCTATCTAATATTTCCCCTATCTTACTTAATTTTTCTAATCTTTCACCTGTATAGTTGCTTCTATTTCCATCTATTTGTGAATTTCCCCTCAAATCTAGAGTTGTTAATGATATATTTTTACTTAGTGGTGTTATATCTATTATATTATTATATATTAAGTCTAATTGTTTTAAATTAACTAAATTCTCTAATCCTTCTATTTTTGTTATAGTATTATAACCCAGTGATAAATTTGTAAGATTTATCATATTTTCTAAACCTTTTATATTACTTATTTGATTATGGGATAAATTTAATGTTGTAAGATTATTTAATTCTGATATTCTACTTATATCTGTAATTTGTTGGTATTGTATTGTAAAATTTTCTAATGAACCACAATGTTTTAGAACATCTATTATATCATCATAATCACTTCCATTATATTTAGAAAAATTTTTTAAATTTCTTAATGAAGATAATGCACTATAATCTTTATCTGGTCCTCTTATTATTGTTAAACTTTTTAGTTTAGTACAATTTTCTACTCCGTCCATTGATGTTATTGGTGGTGTATTATTATTATTCGACCAATCTCCTAGTGTTAAGTTTTCTAAATTAGGAAAGAATACTAAATCTTCTAAACTATCTATTGAACTATCTGTTATTGTCAAACTTGTCTGGTTTTTCATCCACTCAAACTTCATTTCTTCCTCTGTTGCTCCTGATATTTTTGATATATATTCACTAAAAGCTTTACTTGCAAACCTTATTTTTGTTTCATTTTTTAAAATCTTTTCTTCTAGCTCATCTCCATATTCTTTTCCATTCTTAGCTATATATCTTACATTTAAATCATCATCTATTAAAAATACATCTCTTAAACTTGCTACATTTCCTTTTCCTAATCCCTGCATTCCTTCTACTACATCTTCTTTTAATGCATAATACATATAGTAGTTTCCATCTTCTGCTTGTTGTACTGTCCTTTTTACTTTTCCTTCTGCCAATAATGTTTCTGGTGTTACTTCTTTTTCATCTATTGCTTTTTCTATTTGTTCTAACTGTAAATTTTCTTTTACTGTTGCTACTATTGTCTCTATTTTTGCGTCACTTGCTCTTGTTAATATTCCATTGTCTCCTGTTAAGGTTGCTATTGTTACTCCTGCTAATATTAGTAATACTATTATTGTTACTATTAGTGCTATTAATGTGATTCCTCTTTTTTGTTGTAAATGTTTTAATTTTGAACATTTATTTTTTTGTTCTCTTTTACCATTTGTTTGTTTACCAATATACTTTTTTACATTTGTGTTCCTCATTTTATTTTCCTCCTAGTATTTTTGCCAAATTTTTCTTCTTTTCTTTTACAATTATATTTTTAGCTTCTTTTTTTGACAATTATTTTGGAGTTTTTTACTTATACGCTTTTTACATAAAATAAAGATGTACTATCTTTCTACATAGAACATCTCTATTTTTCTACATATTTAGCTCAATTAATTCAAAAACTGAACAAACCTTCTTATCTATATTTTCATTTAACAATTCAGAACTATTCTCCATCCTGTAACCATCATATTTCTTAATCATATTGAAATCCACATCATCGTCCCCTACAGTAGTTATCTTGTAATCATTTTTAGGTAAGATTTCAAGTAATCTTTCAATACCATTTTCTTTAGTATTTAATTTATAATTAAGAAACAATTTACTATAATCCTTTTCATTTTTAAGAACAACCTGAAAATCCTCATTTAAATCATTTTCTAAAACATCTTTTAACTTTTCAAGTTTTGTCTTATCTCCTTTAATTTTGTAACCTAATAATTTATCAATTTTCTCATCATATTCTTTATATATTCCATATCTTGTAACAGAATAATCTTTATCATTATATTTAGATAATATATTTTCAGTTTTATTTAATATATCATCATCAACATTTCCCATATATAGCAAATCTCCATCATGGTCAAAAATACTTCCGCCAGTATTGCAACACAAATAATCAAATGGTATTTTATATGTATCTATTTCTTTTTTCATAGATTTCCAACTACGAGATGTAGAAATTACAAATAAATTGCCATTTTCCTGAAATTCTTTGATGCACTCAATATTTTTATATAACTGATTCTCATCAGTATAAAAAGTATTATCATAATCTGCCACAAGTATTTTCACCATAACATCTATCCTTTCACTACATTGCTAACTTTGAAAAACGCCTATCATATCTTTCAATTTCATGTTCAAAATCATTGAAATCTAAAACAATTTCTTCTGCATTTCTAGTTTGCTTTTCCCAAAAAGATACTGAACTTTCTATTTTATTTGCCATCCATTTATCAATTTTATTGCTGTCTATATGTCTATCTATTGCATTTGTCAAAAATTTTGTACACCAAAAGCTATGATGTGCAATACATGGAAAAGGCTCTTGCATTTTACTAATTCCTTCCCAATTCTTCTCTTTTGGTTTTATTATATAGAAATTATTTTTGGAAATGTCTACTGATTTAGATAATAAAATAGAAGAAATGTCTTTTTCTATATTTATGAAAATTTTTTCTTCTTTATGATTCTCTACTATTTTTTTGATTTCTGGATGGTTAGGAAAATCTTTCCTAACACTTAGAAAATAATTTGTAGGAAAGATTTTTTTGTGATTTACAAATATACTATCATCTGATAAAAAATTATACTTCTTTTGTAATAATTTAATCAAAAATGATGTTTTTCCTCCTCCACTTTCTCCTATAAAGCAAAATGAATGATTATTTTTACTTATAGAAGATGCATGTAATGGTAGATATCTTTGGTTTATTGTTAGAAAATCCAATATTATTCTATATAAATTATCTTTACTGCCATATAGCTGTATTTTGTTGTAATTTGTCTTATATTGTAAGACAAAATTATCAGTTGAGTATGGAAAATATGCAAAAAAATATTCTTTATATTTGTAATATCTATTTATATGATTTTCCAATGATAAATTTTTTCCGCAATATTTGATTTATGTTTTTGTAAAAAATATCTAATTCTTCTGGTATATAGCTTTTAGCAGTTTTCTTGCAAAAAGAAATTACTTTTTCTTTATCTTCAACATTTTCATTTAGCCATAAATCTATTGTTATTCGCTTAACATTTTTATTATATGCTAAATTAGAATTATGAAAAGGCATTTCTAGTTTTTTATTTTTAGTATATATATTAAAATTATAGATTCCTATTTGCCATTTATACTTATAACAAATTGACACTTCATCACCTCAAATTTTTATATACTTATTAAATGATAAAAATTTGTTTTATTGTGGTTTATTTTATTTCTTTATACTAGTTCTGGAATTTGATTATTGTCACTTTTTGTCGTGAAACATGAATGTAAATTAGGACAAATAGGGTCTAGTCTATAATATAACTTATTGTCACTAATTTGTAAAGCAGGACAACCCCTTCCACATTCTTGTTTTTTGCTACATTCCTTACATAAACTCATTTTTTCTTTTCTTTTCTCATTTTTTTGTTTAATTTCATTTTGACACTTAGTTTTTAATGTTAAAAAATCTTCTTCTAACAAAGAACCAACATCAAATCCTTGTTCTGATTTCATAAGCCATGGACATCCACCTAACTTACCATCATATGTAATATCAAAAAATTGTTCCGCTTTACATTCTTGTAAAACCGCTTCTTCATCATCATTATACTTATCTGCTCTAAACACTTCAATCTTAAGATTACTATTTGTTTCTTCTTGCCATCTTTGAAGCTTCTCTATTTTATCTTGCAATCTAGAAACCAAATCACTTTCCTGATTTTTAAAATTTTCCGCTCCTCTGCCAAGTTCTGCAACTAAATAAAAACTCATTACACTTAAATCTTTATCAACTGCAATTTCAATCACCTTTTCCATCTCATCAACACTTTCTTCTGTAACCATAAAACTAGCTCCAGTTTTAATAGGTGATGCCTTTAACATATCCATAGCATTCATCAAAAGTTCAAAAGAACCTTTTACCCCTCTTAACGCTTCATGAGTTTTAGCAGTACCACCATCAATACTTAGATGGATATAATCAACACCAGCACTATGCAATTGTTCAATTAACTTCTCATTCAAAAGTATACCATTTGTACTAATTGATGGTTTTATATTATATTCAGAAATTTTTTGACAAATATCTACAATATCCTTCCTTAAAAGAGGCTCTCCACCGAGAAAGCCAGATAGCATTTACAGATTTATCTTTTGCAACATTTTCTATAATCTTGTACATTTGTTTTGTACTTAACTCTTTTTCAATTCCTTTTTGAGTATTTTGAAAAAACAAACAATGTTTGCAATACATATTACATTTTGGAGTTACCTCCCACAAAATACGAATTTTATCATCACTTAGATGAAACGGACAAGCATTTAAAATCTTCACTTTTAATATCCTCCTTTTCTAATAATGGATCTTTTGAAAAATATGTATTATTCCTTTCCATACAAATTGCTAAACAACCTGTTCCATACTTCTTAATTCTCTCATATTTCAACTTATTAAAAATCTGAATCTCATCAGAATCAATAATTTCTTGGAAAGTAGTATTTTTCAAACTCTGTTTTGAAGTATACTTTCTATCCATCTTTTTAATCCATGAGCAAGGTGAAACATATCCTTGAGGATCAATATAGAAAAACGTTTCTCCTGCTGGACATACAGTATCTGAATTTTCAAATTTTTCATTTCTATGCATTGATATCTTTATCTTGTTTTTATACTTTTCTTGATACTTATGAATTTTCTCTATTGTTTCATCAAAGTATTTTATATCAACACACACATCTTTATTATCTTTTAATCTACCTACTTGTACTAACCAATTAAAAACCATTTCATCTACATTTAAATCACATAGGTATTTAATCATATCTTCTAATGTTTTATAATTCTTCTTCCAAATAACTGTGCCAACCCTTACATATATATGGTGCTTTTTCAAAAGTTTGATAGCATTTATAGTTGGCTCAAAATAATTTCCACCTCTAAACTCATTAAAGTCATCTTCTATATTACTGTCCAAACTAATATGTACTTTATTTATTTTCAATTTTGACAATTCTGATGCTATTTCATCTGTTAAAAAAGAACCATTTGTTGAAATATTACAAGTTATATCATATTCTCTCGCTGTACGTAATATATCTAAAATATCTTTCCTAGAAAAAGGCTCTCCACCTGAAAAGTATATTTCTTCTACTCCAAAATCCTTTAGTTGTTTTAAAATATTTTTACTCTGTATTGTAGTTAATTCATCTTTTGTATCAACCAAATCTGCTGAAGCACAACAATGTTTGCATTTATAATTACAATATTTTGTCACCTCCCAAATAACTCTTTTCTTGTCTACTTTAAACAAGCAAAATTCTTGATTTGACATTTTATTCTCCCTTCAAAATTTATTTTAAATTATTTTTTATATAGACTTTTACATTTTATATAATGCAAAAAGTTTTATTCCTCTAGCTTCTTTATTGCCTTATTAATTATTTTTGTACCTAACTTTTCTATAAAATATTCATTACCCTTCAAATTGTCTATCAATTCCTTTTTAGTATATGCATCAACTTCAATATTTTTAACTGGCTCTATTTTATTTTGTATTCCATATAATCCTGCATACAAGATAGCAGCAAACATTAAATAATAATTTTGACTTGCATTTAATCCATTATATATACATCTCTTACTCCACCCTATTCTATCTTGCTTTTGTTTCTCATTAAAATACAAAGGAACTTGTAACAAACTATTTCCCCTAGTCACTGAAATTTTAGTTCTATAATACTTTTGTGGTTCGTTACTTGTGGCAGTTGCTAAAGCCTTCAAAGTTTTTTCATGATATAAAATACCATTCATAAAACTTTTTCCTAATTGGCTTAATTCAAACTTATCTTCTTCATCAAAAAATAAATTCTTTTCTCTTTTCCCCTTCCATAAACTCATATGTATTGGACAAGATGACAAATTCAATTTTTCTATATTTTTAAAAGAAATCTCCATATTTTCCTGATGTGCTAAGTTTCTAGCAAACCAATTTGCTGTCCATAATTTATCAGCTGCAACGTCTGCTACATCTGGAACTAAATCTATTCTATTATGTGTTTTTCCATATGGCAGATAATATTCGATATCAATATTGGCTTTTAATAATTCATTAACCAAATTATTTTGGAAAATCGTCTTTTTGTTTGTTGCCAAAGTCTCATAAAAATTTTGATACTCAACCTGATCTGTTTTTCTTATATCATTTC
Source organism: uncultured Clostridia bacterium (assembly GCA_944387525.1). Lineage (GTDB taxonomy): Bacteria > Bacillota > Clostridia > TANB77 > CAG-508 > CAG-269. Next base: position 7,448 of record CALXFF010000002.1, read on the forward strand.
CATATAAATTAGAAGAAAAATTATTTGAATTATCAATAGAATAAATAAATTCTGTTCCAAACATTGGCGTCATTTTCAATTCTTCAAATTCGCTAACAGCCTTCTTTAATAGTCCTCTTGTATCTAATGATGTATTTTTAATAGAACAAAATATTACGGCTGCTCTCTGGTTTTCATCTTTTAAGAATGGAATAATTCTAAATGAGAATGGATCTGGCAAAATAACTAACCAATCATTTTCCTTATCATCTTTAAAATCTTGTATTAAATTCCCATTAATACTAATACCATCAAACCAAGATACATGAGTATTATTTATTAATTCCTGAACACCTACCATTTTTGTTAAAATATTTCCTGTAAAATCAACAAAATTTAAATAAATATTTTGAATATCTTCTTCTTTTAATTCTTTTTTTATCTTTTCTATTTGTTCTTCCACTTTACTATCATTCCTTTCCCGGGATTAGGGGGACGGTCCTAAAAATCCCTGTTTTTAGGGATAAAGGGACGAACCTATATTGTGTTTTTCGACAATATTTGTCAAAGGTCCGTCCCCATTTCCCTGTTTTGAGGGATTTTTAGGACCGTCCCCCTAATCCCTCTTGCATATACAATTGTCTATGTGTTCTGGATAATAGCCATCATAAAGATGTCCTCTTGCCCCTAAATGAGAAACTACATTTGCTGTCAGCTTATTTGCCAAGAAAAATGTTGAATCTACCCAAGGTCTTGTAACTTTCTTGTCATTTTCATAATATTTTTGTATGAACATTGAAAAGAAAGCATCTCCTGCACCTGTGTCATCAATTTCTGTTTTACAGTAAATAAGGCTTTTATGGATTATATGATTTTCAATCACAAAATCAGCTCCTTCTTTACCTCGTGTTACAATCATGAATTTAGCACCCAATAACTTGAACAAAGCTGATAAATCATCTTTTTTTATATTAAATCTTTGCATCAGATATTTTTCTACAGTTTCATTCAACTGCAAAATTTCTATGTTTTTGTTTTGCAAAATATTTAATATGTCTTGATTAGAAAGATTCTCCAATCTTTTTGTCCTTCCGATATCTAACACCTTTTCATTTGGAAAAGTTGTAATAATTGGTATATTTTCAGGTTTTAAACCATCCAATATTAAGATATCTTTTGGACTAGTCCATTTCCGACAATATTCAGTTGAAACTATTGGTTCATACCATGTTTTGCTTCCGCAAATTGGGCATGTCCTTGTACTTACATGCTTATCGCCTTCAACAGTTAAATGGTAACATCTAGTTTTTGCTTCTCTTTTTCTCATAACAAAAGATGTGTCTACATTTAACTTCATTAGACTATGCAATGCTATTTTTCCTGCTAAATCCACTCCACATCCAGAAATCACGGCAGTTTTACATCCTCTTGATGCTAAGTTTGCTATTACATTGAACCGTGAAGAACCGCCGTCTATTTTGACCAGTTCTTTTTCGTATCCTACATTTTTGTAATAACAGTCTGCAACTAAGTCTCCTAATGCTACATATCTCATTTTGTTTCCTCCTTCTGTCTAAATGCTATTGTTTCTACTACTTTTATACTGGAATTGTACCATCAAATATGCATATTTTTTAATTTTTTTTATGAAATATTAATTTTTATTTATAAAATTAATATAAATATGTAAATTACATTGACTTTTACAGAAATGTAGTATATTATTAACATAATCAAAAAACTGTATATAAAAATCAAAAGTGTATTTTGATTAATAAAAAGGAGGAATAATATGAAACTTTTACACAGTAACATCTATCTCCATTTATATGGACGGCATAGAGGTGTAACAGGTTCTTGTTTTTTAGGTTCTACACATTTTCCAAACAAAAAGAATGTACGATTTTTAGTAGATTGTGGTAGTTTCCAAGGAGTTGATAATTTAGGTTATTTAGACTTAAATGATGTAATTCCTTTTGATACACAAAAAATTGATTTTGTGCTTATTACACACAATCACATTGACCACATAGGTTTATTACCACTACTTGTAAATCAAGGATATACAGGACCAATATATATGACAAAACCTGGTTATGGATTAATTGACATTCCAATTAATGAAGCTTGGAAAGTTCATTGCAAAGGGAAATTAAATCCCAGCTATGAAAGAAGTGATGTTGAATCACTTTTTAACCAAATAAGCGGTGTTTCTTTTAATCAGAAGGTTCATCCTAAGAAAAATGTTGAAATTACATTTTTCAAAAATGGTCATCTAGTTGGTGCATCAGTAATTGAAGTAAAATTCACTTATGATGGCACGGATGATATTCGGTTATTATTTACTGGTGATTATCATTACAAAAATTTATTTTTTGATGTTGAAAAAATCCCAATTCAAAACCGCAAAAATCCATATTCATTGGTAGTTTGTGAATCGACATATGGAAATATGGATTCAACAGATGAAAGATGTAAACCTATATTGGCCACAAAAATTTCCGAAGCTATAAAAAATGGAATGAAAGTCATAATTCCAACTTTTGCTATGGGAAGAACTCAAGAAATAGCATATTTAATAAAATGTATGCAAAATACAGAGTTAATTCCAGAAAGTATTGGAATTTGGCAAGGAGGTACTTCTGCACGTGAAATAACAAATAGATTCAAATATAGTGATTTAGGTTTTAAACCTGATATGAGAGATTTTCTACCTAAAAACTTTCACTTCGTATTAAGTAAAGAAAGACATCAAGTCTGTGAAAAATTGTTAGACTCTCCAAATCCATCTATAATTATTTCACCATCAGGAATGGCATCTTATGGTGCTGTAAAAACCTTCATTACAAAGGCAATTAGTCAAAATGATGTCTTAATAATCTTTCCTGGATATTGTTCAAAAGATTCAAAAGGACATGAACTTATCAACACACCTAAAGGGACAGAAATTGAATATGGAGGATATTCACAAATTCGTAATTGTGATGTAGCTATAAGTGGCGAAATTTCAGCACATGCAAAAAGAGATGAATTATTAGCATTTTTAAAAGACATGGCTGAACCAAAATCCATATTAATCAATCACGGAGAAGAAAATGATAAATTAGAATTTTCTAACTATCTAAAACAACATTTTTCACCTGAAACTAAAGTTGAAATTTTTGATCCTGATTATGGGTATGCAGTCAATTCAAATGGGATATATGAAGTTTTTCCATCAAGTTTTCAATTATTTTAACTTTTTTAAAAGCAATTAACTTTTAAATTAGTATGTAACTAAATTAACAATTGTTAGTCTAGAAAGGAGCAATTATGACTGAATCACGGCGTTTCAAAAATCAAATAGTTATCAAAGGGTACAATGAAGGTGTAACCGGTTCTGCAATTAGATGTACTGTTGAAAGAAGCTTTTATGATGATTTTCAATTTTTAGTAGATTTCGGGTTTTATCAAGGAACTGAATATGAAAAGCTTAGTTACAATAATATCAAGCCTTTAAAGTTAAATGCTGTTTTTTTGACACATAATCATTTAGATCATGCAGGAGCATTACCTTTATTAGTTAAAAGAGGTTATAGTAACAAAATTTATACTTCAATTCCTACATCAGAATTATTAGGTATTGCATATGAAGATACTCTTTCCATTTTTTCAGAGAGAGTATCGGAGAAAAATAAAAAGCAAAAAATGCTTTATAATTCAGATAATGTTAAAAAAACATTAAGCTTGGTGAAACCTACACGGTATCAAAAAACAATAAATTTGGGTGAAAACCTAACTGCAATGTTATTTGAAAATCAACATCTTGTTGGTGCTTCAATGGTTTTAATTAGGAGTAAAGTCTATGATACTCAAGAAGTGAATATTCTTTTCACAGGTGATTACAATAATAAAAATTCTTTTTTAGAAAATGTTGACCTGCCTGAATGGGTATATAAATTAAAGAATTTAACTATTGTAACAGAAGCAACATATGGTAATACTGATTCTTGTGAGGTAAAATATGTTTGGGCAGATAATATGGTTGAGGCATGCATGAATGGGAAATCTATTTTGTTATTAGGATTTGCACAAGGCAGAATCCAAGAACTACTTTATCAGATTAAATGCCTGCAAGAACAAGGTTTAATTCCTGCTGACTATTGCATATTCTCGGATGGAAAATCCAGTATTAAATATAGTTTTAGCTATGCACAAAATAAAAAACTTGGAATAAAACCTGAAATGAGAAACTTTTTTCCAAGTAATTTAAATTTTGTTGATAATAAAATTCGTCAAACATTGTTGCATAGTCATGGTAAAAGAATAATAGTTTCCACATCCGGAATGGGTAATTTTGGACCAGCAAGAATATATATTCCTGAAATGTTACCTAATGAGAATTGCGTAATTCATTTTAGTGGCTATACCGCAAAAGGTACCCTAGGAAAGAAATTACAAGAACAATCATATGGTGAACCTATTTGTATTAGTGGTATCACAATTCCTAGACGAGCTGAAGTTCTTAACACTACAGAATTTTCAGCACATGCAAAAGCAGATGAATTAATATCATTTATTAAAAAGTTTTCTGATGTTCGTTCAGTATTAGTAACACATGGCGAACCAGAAGTAAAAGAAAAATTTGCGAAACGTGTTGCTAAAGAAACTTCTGTTAATAAAGTAGGCGTTTTAGGAAATGGCTATTCATACAGGATAGGACCATATGGAATTATAAAATCGATTCAAGATTAATGTTCAAAAAATTTAGGCTGTTGATTCTTATCAACAGCCATTATTTAACTCATCTTCTAATAATTTACTCTGTATCTCTTCCAAAATCTCATCATCAACCACATTTTTAAAAGTAACAGAAATCTTTGATTCTGAAACATCAAATTCAAGCATATTAAGTTTATTTTTATCAACAATATCTAAAACACTTTTCATCGCATCAATATTTCGAATAATACCATTTCCGACTATTGAAACCCTTGATAAATCTTTCTTTATGATACTTTTTATCGTATTTTCTTCTATAATATCTGATATAACTGTACCTGGTTTATTATTGAAAGTAGATTTAGTTATAATAGGAATTTTAAATTTCTCCCCTATCTCAATACATCTATTATGCAACACCTTAGCGCCTTCGCTTGATATTTCCAACATCTCTTCATATGATAAAGCTGAAAGTTTTTTAGAATTTTTAATTTTATTTGGATCGGCAGTATACACTCCATCTACATCTGAAAAAATATAACAATTTTTAGCATTTAAAGCTGCTGCAACAGCTACTGCTGATGTATCTGAACCACCTCTACCAAATGTAGTTATATCCATATTTTCATTTATTCCTTGAAAACCTGTAATAATAACTATATGTTTTTTCTCTAACTCTTTTAAAATCCTTTCTGTGTTAATATTTTGTATGATTGCATTTTCATTTGTATTGTTTGTATAAATACCTGCTTGCCATCCAGTTAATGATATAGCTTTATAACCTAAGCTATTCAATAAAATACTTAATTTTGCTGCTGACATTTGTTCACCACAGCTTACTAATGCATCCATCTCCCTTTTTTCTACATCTTTTGCTAATTCTTTAGCTTCACTAATTAATTTGTCTGTCATTTTTCCTTGTGCTGATAGTATAACAACAATATTATTATTTTTGTTATACATGTTGATAATTTTGTCTGCTACAACTTTTAGTTTTTCATTGTCTGCAACTGAACTTCCTCCAAATTTTAATACAATTGTGTCATTCATTTTAAGCGTCACCTCTTCAAAGCAACAATGTGCTTTTCAAAATAATATAGAGAGTTTAACTTAATTAAATTAATCTCTCTATTATTATATTCAACTAAACTTTTAATGTCAACATCAGGGACATGCGAAAATGCACAAAAAATCCTAAAAAGGGACAGACCTTTTATTCTTATTAAATAAAAGGTCTGTCCCTTTTTAACAAAAATTGTTTAATCTAGCATGTCCCTAAAGCTTCAAATATGCTTCCATAAAATCTGTAATATTCCCATCCATAACAGATTCCACATTTCCTACTTCATAATTTGTTCTATGATCTTTTACCATAGTATATGGGCAAAATACATATGACCTAATTTGACTTCCCCATGCAATTTCTTTTTGTTCTCCTTTTAAATCTTCAATTTTTTCTTTTTGTTCTTGCTCTTTCAAATCTAATAATTTTGATTTTAACATTTTCATTGCAGTTTCTCTATTTTGAATTTGTGAACGCTCTGATTGACAAGCCACAACAGTATTAGTTGGTATATGTGTTATTCTTACAGCTGATGATGTCTTATTTATATGTTGCCCTCCTGCTCCAGATGCTCTATATGTATCTATTCTCAAATCATCTGGATTTATTTCGATTTCTATATCATCAGTAATTTCAGGCAAAACTTCAACTGATGCAAAAGATGTGTGTCTCCTTCCCCCACTGTCAAATGGTGAAATTCTAACTAGTCTATGCACTCCTTTTTCACATTTCATATATCCATATGCATTTTCACCTATTACCTCGAATGTGACACTTTTTAGTCCTGCTTCTTCACCTTCTAAATAGTCTAATTCTTTTACTTCATAGTCATTTTTTGTTGCCCATCTTGTATACATTCTATATAGCATTTCTGCCCAATCTTGTGATTCTGTTCCTCCTGCTCCTGGATGGATTGTCACTATTGCATTATTATTATCATATTTTCCTGAAAATAAAGTTTCTATTTCAAATTTTTCAACTTCTTTTTTTACTTTATTTGTTCCTTTTATAATTTCTTTTGCTACTTCTTCATCTGGTTCTATATTTACTAATTCTGTTAATTCTTTTAAATTCTTTATTTCGTTTTCTATCTCTTGATATTTATTGCTTTTTCTTTTTATACTTTTTATTTTTCCTAAAACTTTTTGTGAATTTTTTTGGTCATCCCAAAATTTTGCATCTAGTGTTTGTTTTTCTAATTCTTTTAATTCTTCTTGTAATTTGGCAATGTCAAAGTGACTCACCTAATTCCTTTAGTTTGTTTTCTAGTTCTTCTAGTATCTTAGCGTTTTCTTCTAATTCAAACATTTTATCACTCTCCTAACTTGCTTTATTTTAACATAGATTTATATTGATTTCAATTTTAATTGTTACAAATTATCACCCATGTTATATAATTTGCTTAAATTCCGTTTATTTATAATAATTTCCTGTTTAATTTCTTTTATAAATTCAGGAAGATTTGTGTATGTAGCAACAATTCCTCTATTTGACAAAGCAATAACATTTTTAGCTTTTTCAAGTATCTCACGTTGTATTATTTTAGAAACCTTTATTTCTTGTCCTTTTCGTAGATATTCCTCTTGAACATATAGCTCAGTTGTAGGGAATATGTTTTGAATTAAGAAAACTCCTTTAATTCCTGCAATATTATTAAAGAATACAAAATTGTTAGGCTCTTTATTTATTTTTTGCTTTTTATTATTATATATCTTAAAATATTTGTCGTACTGTTTTGACATTGGAACAAACCACAATAAATCCTTATTTTTATTGTCTTTAAAACAAAAATATGTAGGTCGTTTCGTTCCTTTTTCTATTTTATTCTCCATTAAATGATATTTTTGTCCATATTTCTCTAAAAATTCATCCTTTATAAAATATAATCTTCCTTCTTTTATTTTCATTGCATACTCCTAAAAAAGAGGAGACTTCAAGCCTCCCCTACTATTATATTTTTTCACCGGTGCATTTATCTCATCGCCAACCGGGTGGCAGCTTATATCGTTTCACCAGTATATTTATCTCATCGCCGACTGGGCGGCAGCTTATATTTTTACAGATTTTACTCTGTTCATTTAGTATATTCATTGTAACATATTTTTATGTGGTTTTCAAGTATTTTTTTAAATTATGCGTTCTTTCCATGGCAATTCTTATACTTTTTACCCGAACCACATGGGCAAGGATCATTTCTACCAATCTTAGGACCTTCATTACGAATAGTTCTATCAACATCAGTACCAATCTTAGCCCCACCATCGACACTATGGATAGCCTCTAATGCTGCACCTGTAATCTTAACAGTCTCTTGTCTCTTTGTCTCGCCTTGTTGTCTAATATGCATCAAAATCTTAGTTACATCATATTTGATATCATTAATCATCTCATCAAACATATCAAAACCTTCAAGTCTGTATTGAACAACAGGATCTTTTTGACCATAAGCACGTAAACCAATACCATTTTTTAATTCATCCATGCTGTCAATATGATTCATCCATTTTTCATCAACAACTTTAAGCATAACAACTCTTTCAAGCTCTCTCATTTCGTCTGAACCAATATCTTGTTCCTTTTGGTCATATATTTCCAAAGCTCTTTTTCTTAATTCATCTGAAATTACCTGTGGATTAGTTTTGTTTTCTTTTACGAAGTCTGACATATCAATTCCAAATACATTTAAAATTTCTGTATTTAAAGACTCTACATTTACTTCTGATGTTTCACCTTCTATAAACATATTTGATATGTTTTCTGCAACAAAATCAATCATTGCAATTATATTATCATGGATATTTTCTCCATCAAGAACTTCTCTTCTTTGTTTATAAATAATTTCTCTTTGAGCATTCATTACATCATCATATTTTAATACATTTTTACGAATACTGAAGTTTCTACCTTCTACTTTTTTCTGTGCATTTTCTACTGCGTTTGAGATAATTCTTGAATCTATTGGCATATTTTCGTCTGCACCTAGTGTATTATATACTTTAGTTATCGCATCTCCACCAAAGATTTTCATTAAGTCATCATCTAATCCAATATAGAATTTAGATTCTCCTATATCTCCTTGACGTCCAGCACGTCCACGTAACTGGTTATCAATTCTTCTAGATTCATGTCTTTCTGTTCCTATGATCTTTAGTCCACCAGCTTCAATTACTTTTTCTTTTTCTTCTTTTATTTGCTCATCAAATTTATTTACTAACTCTTTAAATTGCTCTCTTGCTTTTAAAATGTCTTGGTCATCTGTTTCATAATATGTGTCTGCTGCTTCAATTAATTCAGCTGGAACTTTATTTTTTCTCATAGCTTCTTTTGCTAAATATTCACTATTTCCACCAAGCATAATGTCAGTACCACGTCCTGCCATGTTTGTTGCAATTGTTACTGCACCATATTTTCCTGCTTGTGCAATTATTTCAGCTTCTTTTTCATGATATTTAGCATTTAATACTTCATGCTTAATTCCTTCTTGTTTTAATAATCCACTTAATTTTTCAGATTTTTCGATTGATACTGTACCAACCAAAACTGGTTGACCTTTTTTATGACTTTCTTTTATGCTTTCTACAATTGCCCTATATTTTGCATTTTCATTTTTGTATATAACATCATTTTCATCTTTACGAATCATTGGTTTATTTGTTGGTATTTCAACAACATCTAAATTGTAAATCTCTTCGAATTCTGCAGCTTCTGTCATAGCAGTACCTGTCATACCTGATAATTTATCATACATTCTAAAGAAGTTTTGGAATGTGATTGTTGCTAAAGTTTTTGACTCATCAGCTATCTTCACATGTTCTTTTGCTTCGATTGCTTGATGTAATCCATTATTATATCTTCTTCCATACATAATACGTCCTGTAAATTCATCAACAATTAAAACTTCGCCATCTTTTACGATATAATCAATATCTTTTTTCATAACACCATGCGCACGTAATGCTTGGTTTACATGGTGAACTAATGTAGAGTTTTCTAAGTCATTGAAGTTTTCTAATCCAAATGCTTCTTCTGCTTTTTTAATACCTTTTTGTGTTAATGATGCAGATTTTGCTTTTAAGTCTACAATGTAATCATATTTTTCATTATCTTCTTGTTGATCAAAATCTTTTACATCTTCTTCAACAATAACTTTAGGTGTTAATCTACGTACAAAGTTATCTGCTTTTTTGTATAAATCTGATGACTCATTTGCTCTACCTGAAATTATAAGTGGAGTACGAGCTTCATCAATTAAAATACTATCAATCTCATCGACGATTGCATAATGTAATCCCCTTTGAACTAATTGATTTTTATATATAACCATATTATCTCTTAGATAATCAAATCCAAATTCATTATTTGTACCATATGTTACATCTGCATTATATGCTTCTTGTTTTGCCTTAGGCTCCATTCCTGCAATTACTAAGCCAACTGATAGCCCTAAGAATTTATATAATTTTCCCATCCATTCACTATCTCTTTTTGCTAAGTAATCATTTACTGTAATTACATGAACTCCTTTTCCTTCTAGTGCATTTAAATATACTGGAAGTGTTGCAACTAAAGTTTTTCCCTCACCAGTTTTCATTTCTGCAATTCTTCCTTGGTGTAAAATGATACCGCCTATTAATTGTACATCAAAATGTCTCATTCCTAAAACTCTTTTTGATGCTTCTCTAACAACTGCAAATGCTTCTGGTAATATGTCATCTAATGTTTTTCCATTTTTTAATTGCTCTTTGAAGTATTCTGTTTTTCCTCTTAATTCCTTATCACTTAATTTTGACATTTCGTCTTCTAAGCCATTAATTTTTTGTACTATTGGCATTACTCTTTTAACTTCTTTTTGACTGTAAGTTTTGAAAATTTTTCTTATTATGCTCATTTCGAATTGATTCCTCCTAAGTTTATATTTTTACTTTGTTACTATATCACTAAAATATTAATTTAGCAAGTAGTTTGAACAAAAACTTTTATTATAATGTTCTTATTTTTTACTTTACCTCATATTATTTACTATAATTCACAAAACTTAGAAAATTTAATTGCATAACTGGAGGTTACTTTATGTTTGTATATAATTTTAAAATTAATGGAAAAAACTTATTTAAATTCTTTTTTATTATAATTTTAATAATCATCACCATTATTGTTGGAATTGTAACTTTTAAAATATTCCATGGTGCTAGCACTAATAAAAATAAATCATCATGTTTGCCTCAAAACAATATTTCTACAATTTCAGCATCTAATTATACAAATATTTTAAAGGCTGTACATGATGATATTGATAGTTATGTTGGATTAAAAATTAATTTTATTGGATATGTTTATAGAGTTTCAGATTTAAATGAAAATCAATTTGTTTTGGCTAGAGATATGATCATTTCTTCTAATCGTCAATATGTGGTTGTTGGTTTTTTATCTGAATATGCAAATGCAAAAGATTACAAAGACAATACTTGGGTTGAAGTTACTGGTGAGATTACTAAAGGGGATTATCATGGTGATATGCCTATATTAAAAGTTACTGATATGAAAGAGACTTCTTCTCCTAATGAAGAGTATGTTTATCCTCCTGATGAAAGCTATATTCCGACTGATGGAGTGTTGTAAAAGTTGTAAAAAGAGATATTATTTATATCTCTTCTAAAACTCCTATATCTTTTTCTGCATCTTTTAAAATTAATTCCTCTACTTGTTTAATTATTTTATCTGTTACACTTTGTGATGAAACATTAATTCTAGCAACAACATTTTGATATTCTGGTAACATTACTTCATCATGTTCAGAAATACTTTCTGAAGCTTTACATAGATTTAATCCAGTTCTTTTTGCACAAATTATTCCTCTTAAAATCGCACCTTCAATATCACAACAATTTTCTAATCTATATGATTTAGAGTTTAAATAACTTTCATATTCTTCACCTGATGAATGTAATAAATCTATTGCATGGGAATATAATTTGTGTCCAGCATAATTTATTGGATTTACAAAATCAAATTTACTGGTGTCAAATCTGTTAATTCCTTCTTTCTTTCCAACACTCACTTTATAATAATTTCTCCAATTATATTGCACTGCTCCAGATGCAACTACATTTATTCCGCTTTTTGATAACGTTTCTTTTAGTTCTTGCATTGTATCTCCTGTCCCCACATTATCATCCAATAATATCACCTTTGAATTATTATTAAAAATTCTTTGATTAGACACTAATTGCTTTGGAGACTCTGCATCTACAATCCTAGAAGATTCACTTATATATTTACTCTTAAAAATATTTGTATATTCAACACCATACATTTCTTTTAGAAATGGTCCAATATAAATAGAGCCATATCCCGGTGTTAATACTTCTATATTACTTAATTCTTTATTATCTAAATCTAATGCTTTACTAAAAATGTATAAAACTGCCTTGTTATCCATTTCAATTGCACGTTTCTGACAATTTTCATCACTTTGTGGCAATACTAATTTAGGATTTACACTTATTAAGCCATTATTTGCTAACAATACTAAAATATTTTTTGTATCTTCTTCCATACATTTTCTTGCCATATCCATTTGTATTCTAGAGTTTTCATTCTGCCCACTTAAAATATATTCCTCAAACTTTTTAAAATATGACCTCGCGGAACAATTTAGCATGTTTTCTAATATTACAAAATTTCTTTTTCCATATTCTCTAGTTAATAGCCTTTTTAATTCTTCTCTTTCATTTGATAACTCTGATAATGATTTTACATTATAATATTCTTTTGACCTTGAAAAATATTCGGTTTGTTCTGTTTCAGCATTTGTTTTTTGAATTTTTGTTACATATTTTTCAATTCCTTTTACATCTCTTAATTTTATAATCCCTAATATATCGAAATCTGTTAGTTTTAGTGGTTCACTCATAAGAAACTATCCTTCCTTTAAAAAATCTTTTAAACAATTTAATTCTTTTTCAAATTCATACCTTGTAAATGTAGTTTGACTTTTTTCTGTTTCTCCCATTACATGAATAATGTCTCTATCACATATTTTTAATGCATTTCTATACAACGGATTTTGTATAGCTGATATATATAGTTCGTCTACCATATCATCATATTCTTGACTATATCTATCTATTTCTTTTCCTTGCCAGTAAACTATTCCTGTCTGTTTCCAGTCATAATCAGTCGCAGCTTTAATATGATTTGAATCTAAACCACTATATAAAAAAACAAAATCTTGCAATTCTTTATCTTTGAATTTAATTCCTTGAAAGAAATTCTCTATACAATGAAGGTGTTTTCCTTTAAAATCAAATTCGTATGGAAATAAATTTGAAAAAATTTTCGCATAAGGACCTTTTAATTTATATCCAACATTAATCCATTTCTCACAATCTCCTAATTCTTTGCCTTCCTCATCTATCAACGCAATTCCATCACAATATTGAATTCCATCAATAATTTCAATTTCTTTTTGATTGAACTCATAATTTTCTTTGAATTTTTTAAATTTTTTTAATTCCTCTTCAATGCTCATATTAATTAATCCTTTCTTTTTAAAATTTTTCCAAGTGGTATTTTTACCACTTGGAATCGTCTTCTTCCCAGCATTTGTTGATAATCTGGGTTAAAGCCATTGTTGTTGCCTGAAAAATCAAAGCTTGTCTAGAAAGTACATTATTTGTTAATTTTCCAACTCCACCTTTTCCATCAAATACATGGTCTGATACTTCAGCAAAACTTGTTTGCATCATAAGTTCTACATATTTGTCTGGAATAGGTACACCTGCACTTGTCCCTATACCTTTTTTCCCCGTTTTTAACTCTTCTAATAAAACTAATTGTAAATTAAAATAAGTTCCAAATTGTTTTATTATTCCTCCTTCGCAAGAGACAATAAAATCATATTTTGAAATATCTGTAGACTTTTTTAAATTTTCAATCCGATTTTTAGCTCCGTTAAAAACATCATCATAAAAGGGTTGTCTAGAAACATTTGATTCGCATTTTGATTCAATAGCAACAACATTAGGATAATAGTTTGTAAATGCCTGTCTAACTGCTTCGGTTTTTATCCGATTTTCACTTGTAACAATGACATTTGTCATACAGTTATCTCCTTTCCTATTATCATATAAATTATGTATATTTTATCATCATTTATCCATAAAGTCAAATTCACATAATTCATATTTGTTATTTACTTATTTAATAATATGTGATACAATACAAAAAATAAATTGAAGGGATGGTTTATATATGAAAAAGAATGAACTAATTTTAATTCTAGACTTCGGTGGACAATACAACCAACTAATAGCAAGACGTGTAAGAGAATGCAATGTATATTCAGAAGTAGTACCTTATGACATATCAATCGAAAAAATCAAAGAAAAAAATCCAAAAGGAATCATTTTTACAGGAGGACCAGCAAGTGTATATGGAGAAGAATCTCCTAGATGTGCAGATGGATTATTTGAATTAGGAATACCCGTACTTGGAATTTGCTATGGTATGCAACTTATGACATATACTCTTGGAGGAAAAGTAGCTAAGGCAAGCAAAAGAGAATATGGAACAACAGATGTAAAAATAGACAACAACTCTTTATTATTCAAAGGTTTTGGAAATAACAATGGATTTTTAATGAGTCACACAGATTATGTAGAAACTGTACCAGAAGGCTTCAAAAATATTGCCTCTACCCCATCTTGTCCAAATGCTGCAATGGAAAATCCTGATAAAAAGCTATATGGAATTCAATTTCATCCAGAAGTTAATAATTCTGTTAATGGAACACAAGTAATTAAAAACTTCTTATTTGAAATTTGTAATTGTAGTGGTGATTGGCAAATTTCTTCATTTGTAGATGAAAGTATTAAAAATTTAAAAGAAAAAATTGGAGATAAAAAAGCATTATGTGCTTTATCAGGAGGAGTTGATTCTTCTGTTGCCGCAGTTTTATTAAATAAAGCTATCGGAAAAAATCTAACTTGTATCTTCGTTGACCATGGCCTACTTCGTAAAAATGAAGGTGATGAAGTTGAAGAAGTATTTAGAAATCAATTTGACATTAACTTAATTAGAGTAAATGCAAAAGATAGATTTTTATCAAAACTTGCCGGAGTTACTGACCCAGAGAAAAAAAGAAAAATTATTGGAGAAGAATTTATACGAGTTTTTGAAGAAGAAGCTAAAAAAATTGGAACTGTTGATTTTTTAGTGCAAGGAACTATTTATCCTGATGTAATTGAAAGTGGATTAGGTAAAAGTTCTGTAATTAAAAGCCATCATAATGTAGGTGGATTACCTGATTATGTTGATTTTAAAGAAATTGTAGAACCTTTAAGAGATTTATTTAAAGATGAAGTTAGAAAAACTGGTTTAGAATTAGGTATTCCAGAAAATTTAGTATATAGACAACCATTCCCTGGCCCAGGTTTAGCTATAAGGATTATTGGAGATATAACAGATGACAAATTAGATATTTTAAAAGAAGCGGACAGTATTTTCAGAGAAGAAATTGGAAATGCCGGATTACACAAAAGTATTAATCAATATTTCGCAGTTTTGACTAATTTAAAATCTGTTGGTGTTATGGGAGATGAAAGAACTTATGATTATACAATAGCTCTTCGTGCTGTTGAGACTACTGATTTTATGACAGGTGTTTGGAGCAAAATTCCTTATGATGTTTTAGAAAAGGTTTCAAGCAGAATTGTCAATGAAGTTAATCATGTAAATAGAGTTGTTTATGATATTACTTCTAAACCACCTGCAACAATTGAATGGGAATAGAGCATTAAAAAAAGACATGTGAATTACACATGCCTTTTTTCTACGGAATAAAATAGATTTGTTTGACTCTTTGTAACTCTTTGTCAATTTCTTCTTGCTTTGAAGAATCTTTAACTAGTTCAACGAATTTTATTGCTGCAAATTTTTTCTGATCACTTAAACCTGCCAAAGCATATGCTCCTGGTAACTCAATATACTCAAAATGCCCTGAAAAACTCAAAAATTGTTTCTCATCATCAAAATCTAATAATTCTAAATACAACTCATGGTTTTCCCCTATATCACCAAATAAAACATCATTCGTTAAATAGCCCTCAAAAGAATCATCTGTGAAAATCATATATCCATCACTAAAATAATATAATTCTCCATATTCTTCATTTTCTTCTTCATATAAAACCCATTCACCTATCCGTAATTCAATTTTGTAATATAATTTCTTCATGTCTACTCCCCACTTTCTTTAATTGAAAAAAGTTTGTTGTTACAAAATATATTAATAATATTATATTAACATAAATTAAACTGTTTTTCAATACTATTTCTTGTCAAAAATAGTTTTAAATACACCTTGATCAATCAAATTAGAAAAAATATTTTTAACTATAATTAAAACTATTGGTCCAACTAAAAGGCCTATGATACCAATCACTTTAAACCCTGTGTACATAGCAATCAAAGTAAAGATTGGATGAACTCCAATATTTTTACTAACCCATTTAGGCTCTAAAACTTGCCTAACTACTGACATAATTATTAATAAAACAATAATAGCTATACCTAAGTTAATATCTCCATTCAAAGCACAAATAATCGCCCAAGGAATCATAACTGTTCCAGAACCAAGTATTGGAAGAGCATCCACAAAGCCAATAAATAAAGCCATAAGTAATGGATATTGAATATTAAATCCAACTATTTGCAAAATGTATAATCCAATTAGGGAAATCACAAAAGATACTAAGATAAGTGTTGCTTCCGCCTTTAGATATCCTCCTAATGTTTGAATTAATTCTTTTAAATGTATTGAAATCTTTTTTACCCATAATCTAGGTAAATGATGCTCAATTTGGTCCAAAATATATATTTTATCCACACAAATAAAATATAGTGCAATTACTGTTATACCTATACATATAGCTATTGATGGTATGCTTGTTACAAAGTTTATTAAATTATTTAATATATTTCTTAACCAATCAGAAGCAGTAGTTAGAAAATCTCCAGTAGAATTTTGTATTACTTCTAAAATTTCATCTGATAAATGTATATTGTCAAATTTGAAATAATTTATTAAATTTTGAAATTGTGTATATAACTTATCAAAATAATCATTTAAACTCTGCAATAAACTTGAAGATTCTGAAAATAATGTTATCAATAGCCAAGCTAAACCACCTATTATAATAACTGAAACTAAAACAAATATAATAATTGAGCTTGTTCTTCTTGTTAAATGTGTTTTTTTCATTATTTTCTTAATTGCTGGTTCAATCATTAATGATATTATAAACGCAATTAAAAATGGCATATAAAAAATAGACAGCTCTAAAGCAATATATAAACCTAATAATATTAATACCACATATAAAATATTTTTTAATACTCTTGTCCAATATGACATATTAATAATCATGTTGTTCACCTAATTTTAATATATGTAAAAAATTTTTTATTATGCAAAAAGGATTGGGGATATCCCCAAATCCTAATTTCCGTTTTTTATTTGTCCTTCACAATTACATATATTTTCAAATGTTGTACATACTTGTTGTTTTCCTAGTTGAGTATCAAAGTGTGCTAAGTCTCCTAATGTTAAGATTCCAACTACTTGATTGTTACTGTCACATACTGGTAGTCTTCTTATTTGTTTTTGTTCCATTTTTGTTTGTGCATTTGTCATTTCATCATCTTGTTTACATGTTGTAACATTACATGTCATTATATCACTTGTTGCTGTTTGGTTTGTGTCTTTATTGCATGCTACACATCTTAATATTATATCTCTATCTGTTACTATTCCACATATGCAATTATTGTCATCACATACTGGAATACATCCTATATGATGCTCGTTCATTAATTTTGCTACTTCTTGTATTTTTGTTTCAGGTCTAACACAACATACATCTTCACACATACAATCTTTAACTTTCATTTTATTACCACCTTTCAAAATTTCTCAATATTATTATTTGTATTTTTTTGATTTATATTCTTAAAAATTTTTATTATTATGGAATTTTTTTCAAAAATAAAATATAATTTTTCATACCAAAAAATCCAACTCTAATCAAGCTGGATTTTTGTATTTATTATTTTTTATTTTATAACTTATTTTATAACTTATTTTATTCTTATCTTTCTTCTTGTTCTTTTTGCTTTAACTTTTCATATATATCAGGATATACTTCTTCATAACTAAAATCTTTTCCTATCAATTCTTCATGACCATATAATTTATTAGCTGTTAATCCTTGCATATATTGTCTTGCCGTAATACTTTTTCCCGGAAGTTTTTCATCATCTTTCGCTAACACAGTATATGGTACCAGTGTTAAACCATTATATGCTGCTCCAAAATTTCTATGATGTCCTTCAACTATTCCTTTTAATTCATCTGCTTCTACTATTTCTACTGGTGAAGAAGGATAATATCCATTTTCTCTTATACTTTGTATTATTTCTTCTAAATCATATAAAGCTTTTCCATAAGTCAATCTTTCTTCTTGTAATGGTAAAAGTAGTTTTGGGCTAGTCCATTTTTTTTCAAATGGTTTGCCTTGATAAAATAATTCTGAACATTTCAATATTGTGTCAGAAATATCATTTATACTTGAATAAGATGTATCGATAATTAAATCATAATTATTTTCATCTTCTAAATTCACTCCGTATCTTTGCAAATATCTTGAAGTTTCTCCAATTCTTCTTCTTTCTCTTGCTTCCTTTGCTTCAGCTATATCTTTGTACTTACTATCTTCTTTTCCTCTAGTTTTGTCTTGCAATAATCTTTGAGCAGCAACATCAGGAGATGCAGTTAATCTTACTGAAAAAGCATCGGGTATGTTATAAAAAGCCAATCTCGAATCAATTATCCAAATATCATCTGGTCGCCTTTTACTATTAATCTCAATACCTTTTTCTTTAATTCCCTCATCAATTAAAGTGTCAACAATTTTTCTAATCTTTTTAAATTCTTCTAAATTATTTGCTTGTTCAATATTGAAATTTGATAAATCTAAGCCTGATTTTTTTAATATAGCTAAAGTCTCTGTAAATGCTTGTCTATATTCACTATTACTAAAAATCTTCTTTAATTCTTTACTCTCTGTTAATTTTTTTACACTCTCTTCATCATCTAAACTTTGTATCAATTCAACAATCGCATTAAAATATTTTCTAAAATCATTTCCTATTGATTCTAAATGTATATTTTCCTCTGCATATCCCATTTGTTTAAGTTTTTCTATTATAGCTTTTATATTTGTTCCTTTACCAGTTACTGGTTGACCTGATATGGCTAAAATTTTATTTCTTATTTTATTCTCTTCCATATTATTCCTCCAATTAACACATTTACTACACATTAATTTTACCATTTTATGTTAATAATGTCAACTATCGATATACACTTAAAAAATCAAGAGACAATAATACCTCTTGATTTAATTTTCTAATGCTCATAAATGTCATAATATCCTCTTGGCATCATTGGAGGTCTTCCTCCACCTTGAGGTGGTCTATTAGGTCCTTGTGGTGGTCTTCCGTGGCCCTCCAGGGAATGGTGGTCTCATAGGTGGTCTAGGTCTTGGTGGACGATTTCCAGGTCTTCTAAGTAATTCTCGAATAATTAAAATTCTTATTAAATCTCGTAAAGTTCTATTTCTTATCTGCCTATCCTCTCTAATTTCATTTCTATTTTCTACTTGTGTAACATCTTTTTTTATTGGCTGACTAGATGTTTTTACTTCTTTTTCCTTTGTAGGCTGAGTTCTATTCTCACCAGTTCTTATATCATTTTGCAAATTTATTGATAAATTAATTTCATTGTCTGATGTTCCCTCAATTGCAGAATAAATTTCATCTGTCATTTCATCAATTACTTCTCTTGTTATTTCTCTTGTATTATTACTGCATATTTGTGATACCATTGGATATACAATTCTATATATTTCGGGATAATATTGCTCTAAATCATTATTATTTACAGTATTACTATAATTATTATTGAAATTATTGTCTTGATTATATCCCTGACTTTGCATATATGACATAGAGTCATTGTTGTAAGAATAGTTTGGATACCCAAGTATGTTTCTTATGTACTCTTCATAGCTCTGATTGTACATTATAAAACCTCCTTTTTCTTTTGTATATGTTATGCATTTTTCGAAAAATTTGTGTCTAAGAGGTTTTACTATTAAAATAATGTAGCTAGAATATTATATAAAATGATTTTGCAGTACCGCGTAGCGATCAAACGAGCCTTGTAAAAGGCGAGTGCGATTGAAGCAACCTACAACATTTTTCTTTAATAGGTTGCGACAACAAGGTACAAAAAATAATTTTATATAATATTCTAGCTAATATTTTATTACAAATTATTCACTAATTTTTTAAACTGTTCTCCCCTATCTGCAAAGTTTTTGAACATATCAAAACTTGCACTAGCAGGTGAAAATAATACAATCTGTCCTTTAGTTGCGTGCTTCTTTGCTAATTGTACAGTTTCCTCTAAAGAATTACACATATATATATCAAGTTCTTTATTTTGATTTTCCAATTCACTTTTTACTGCATCAAAAATTTTTCCAGAAGTTTGACCTAATAATATCAAAGTCTTTACTTTTTCAACTATTGGCTTTGCAATCGGAGTATAATCTAAATTTTTGTCATAACCTCCTGCAATTAATACAATATCTTCTGTAAATGATTTTAAACCTGCAATTGTTCTTGTTGGTGAAGAACTTACAGAATCATTATACCATTTAACTCCATCAATTTCCCTTACAAGCTCTAACCTATGTTCTACTGGTTTAAACTCTTTGACAGCTTCACCTGCATCTTCTATATCTACTAATGTACTTGTCGCAGCTATTGCAGTTGCTATATTCTCATAATTATGCTCTCCTCTTAAAATAACATCATGTGTATCCAAAATATGTTTTCTTACTCTATCTTCACATTCTTTTATAATTCCATTGTCAACAATAAATCCATTGTCTAATTTTTCTTTCCCACTGAAAAAGATTACTTTTCCCGGCACTTCTTTTTCGCAACTTCTTGTAATTTCATTATCATAGTTTAATACTGTTATTCCATTTTCAGATTGATATTTAAATATGTTTTTCTTTGCTTCTATATATTCTTCATAATCTTTATGAATATTTAAATGATTTGGTGTTATATTAGTTATAACTGCAATGTCTGGACTAACTTCCATTCCCATTAATTGAAAACTACTTAACTCTAACACTAAAACATCTTCTGGTTTCATTTCTGGTAATTTAGTAAATAATGGTGTTCCAATATTTCCTCCTAAAAATGTTTTGTAACCAGCTTTTTGCAAAATGTTATTTATTAAACTCGTTGTTGTTGTTTTTCCATCACTACCAGTAACTCCAATCATTTTACATGGACACATTTTCATTAGCATTTCAATTTCTGATGTTACAATTGCTCCTCTATTTTCTTCTTGGACTAATTCTGGTTTAGTAGGCAAACAACTTGGTGAACGGAAAATTATATCAAAATTTTTTAAATATTTTAAACAATCTTTTCCAATTATAAGTTCAAATCCATAATTGCTTATTTTTTCTAGTGCTTCTTTGCTTAATTTTTCCCTTTCTCTTTCATCAAATACTGTTACTCTTGCTTTTTTTTCAAACATGTAATCTAGTAATGGTAAATTACTTACTCCTAATCCTATTATGGCTACTTTTCTAAATCTTATGTATTCATTGAATTCTTTTAATTTTTCATTTTCAAAATCCATTTTTGCCTCCTAATATATATTATGTTTTATATAATATTTAATACATATTTTCTAATTTTTACCCATTATATATCAAATGCTTTAAAAATACAAATTAATTTTTATGTATATTTTTTTGCTTTTTAGAAAATAATATTATTGAAACTTGAATGGAGGTGCTTTTCATGTCAAAGAAAAATAAAGAAAATAAGTCAAATAACAATAACAAAAACAATCAAAACAATAACAACAACGAAAGACAAAACAACAATAATAATAACAATAGATAGTTTAAACTTGTTATAATTTGTTCAAAAGACTAGAAATATTAATATCTCTAGTCTTTTGAATTTTTGAAAAATATACTTCTAATCTTCTAAATGATATTTTTCTCTTTTCCTATAATTTGTATGTAACAACTTCTCTGCTCTATAGCTTCCAGGTTCTTCTAAATATTCTTCATAAATCTTTTTCAATACTGGGTTTTCGTGAGATTTTCTAATTGTACTCTTTTCATCAATAGAGTAAATACTATCTGCCCTTAATTTTCTAACATCTACCTCTGAACGTGTTTTAGAGCTTTTAATTGGTTGACCTCCACCCATGATACATCCTCCTGGGCATGCCATAATTTCTACAAATTGATAATCTGCTTTTCCAGATTTTATTTCATCTAATATTTTTCTTGCATTTGATAATCCACTCGCAGCAACTACTTTTATAGGTTTTCCCGCAATTTCTATTGTAGCTTTTTTAATACCTTTTCCACCACGTACTTGTTCAAATTCTATCTTATCTAAACTTTTTCCAGTTAGAGTATCTTGTGCAGTTCTTAAAGCTGCTTCCATTACTCCTCCTGTTGTTCCAAATATTGCTCCTGCTCCTGTTGCTTCTCCCATTGGTGCATCAAATTCACTATCTTCTAGTTTTGCAAATTCGATATTTGCCTGTTTAATCATACGAGAAAGTTCTCTTGTAGTAATTACATTATCTACGTCCCAAAGTCCGTCATTTTGCATTTCTGGACGTTGTCGTTCAAATTTTTTAGCAATACATGGCATTACTGACACTGTATATATTTTTTCTGGATTTATTCCCATTTTATTGGCATAATATGATTTTATTAATGCTCCAAACATTTGATGTGGTGATTTACAACTTGACAAATGTGGCAATAAGTCTGGTTCATATGATTCAATATATTTAACCCAAGCAGGACAACAAGAAGTCATCATAGGAAGATTATCATTTTTCTTAAATCTTTTTACAAATTCATTAGCTTCTTCCATAATTGTAAAGTCTGCACCTGTATTTGTATCAAATACTTTGTCAAATCCAAGTCTTTTTAATGCAGTTACCATTTTTCCTGCTACATTTGTTCCAATAGGCATCTGGAATTCTTCACCTAATGCCACACGAACAGCAGGTGCTGTTTGAACAACTACATATGTATCTGGGTCTTTTAATTTTGCCCATACGTCATTTATCGATTCTTTTTCATGTAATGCTCCTGTTGGACAGGCTTCTATACATTGACCACAAAATGTACAATTTACATTATTTAGACTACAATCTCCAACTGTTGATATACATGATTCAAATCCTCTATTTATTACATCAATTGCTCCTATATGTTGAACATTTTTACAAGCAGCAACACATCTTCTGCATAATATACATTTATTAAAATCTCTAACAATTGATGGTGATAAGTCATCTACTTTATGCTTTGTCATTTCTCCTGGAAATTCTACACTTAAAACATTGAATTTTGTTGCTAACATTTGAAGTTCGCAGTTTCCTGAACGTGTACATGTTAAGCAGTCTTTTGCATGGTTTGATATTATTAGGTCTAGTATAACATGTCTTGCTTCTAGTACATTTTGTGTATGTGTATGTACTACCATTCCTTCTTCTACTGTTTGTATACATGATGTTGCAAATCCTCTTCTTCCTTCAACTTCTACTATACACATTCTACAGTCTCCAACTTCGTTTATTTCTTTTAAAAAACATAGTGTTGGGATGTCTATTCCTGCTTGCTTTGCAGCTTCTAGTATTGTTGTGCCTTCTGGCACTTTTATTTTTTGGTTATCTATTGTTAAATTAATCATTTTCTTTTCCATATTTACTCACATATTCCTTTCTGTGGTCACTTTGGGGACAGGTTCGGACTGACCATTTTTGGTTAGTTTAGGGACGCCACTTTATTAAAACGACTTTTATCCATTATTTAATTTTTGAGGTCCGTCCCTAAATCCCTGATTTTAGGGATTTTTAGGACCGTCCCCTAGTTCCCTATTGCATGGAATGGGCAACTTGCTATACATGTACCACACTTGATACATTTTTCTTGATTTATTATTCTTTTATCTCTTCCTGCTCCATCAATAGCATTTACTGGGCAATGTTTTTGACATAAGCCACAACCTTTACATTTTTCTTGGTCAATTGTTATTTTTGCCATTGCTTTACATTCTAATGTTTTACATTCTTTTTGAATAGCATGTTGTCTAAATTCTTCTCTAAAGTATTTTAATGTACTTACTACTGGGTTTGGTGCACTTTGACCAAGACCACATAAACTTGCTTTTTGGATATTTGCTGCCAATTTCTCTAATCTATATATGTCAAATTCTTCTCCTTCACCATTACATAATCTTTCAAGAATTTCTAACATTCTTTTTGTTCCTATTCTACATGGTGTACACTTACCACAACTTTCACTTACTGTAAATTCTAAATAGAACTTAGCTAAACATACCATACATTTAGTGTCATCCATAACAATTAGTCCACCTGAACCCATCATAGAACCAATTGCTTTTAAGGATTCATAATCTATTGGTGTATCTAAATGTTCTTTTGGTATACACCCTCCTGATGGTCCTCCTGTTTGTGCAGCTTTAAAGTCTCTTCCATTTGGTATTCCTCCACCTATGTCATATACAATTTCTCTTAATGTTGTTCCCATTGGTACTTCTACAAGTCCTATATTATTTACATTTCCACCTAATGCAAATACTTTTGTACCTTTTGAATTTGCAGTTCCTATTGATGAATACCAATCAGCACCTTTTAATATTATTTGTGCTATATTTGCATATGTTTCAACATTGTTTATTAATGTTGGTTTTCCCCATAAACCTGCTACTGCTGGATATGGTGGTTTAACTCTTGGTTGACCTCTTCTTCCTTCAATAGATTCAAGTAGTGCTGTTTCTTCTCCACATACAAACGCTCCTGCACCTAATCTTATTTCTATATCAAAATTAAAGTTTTTGCCAAAAATATTTTTACCTAAAATCCCATAATCTCTTGCTTGGTCTATTGCTATTTGTAATCTTTGAACTGCAATTGGATATTCTGCTCTTACATAAATATATCCTTTATCTGCACCTATTGCATATGCTGCAATTGCCATAGCTTCTAAAACACTATGTGGATCACCTTCAAGAATACTTCTATCCATAAAAGCTCCCGGGTCACCTTCATCAGCATTAGAAACAACATATTTTTGCTTTCCTTCTGAGGCCCTTGTTAGCTCCCACTTCTTACCTGTTGGGAAACCTGCTCCACCTCTACCTCTAAGTCCAGAATTTTTTATTGTTTCTATTACTTCTTCTGGTGTCATATCACTTAATACTTTCTCTAATGCTAAATATCCATCAAAAGCTATGTATTCATCTATATTTTCAGGATTTATTACACCACAATTCTTCAATGCAATTCTTTTTTGCTTTTTATAAAAATTCAAATCATCTAATCTATCAACCATCGTGCCATCTATATCTCTACACAAAAGCCTTTCAACTTTTCCACCCTTTACAATATGTGTATCAATAATCTCTTCGCAATCTTCTGGTGTAACCATTGCATAAAATGTATCTTCTGGACGTATTATTACAATTGGACCTTTTGCACATAAACCAAAACATCCTGTTTGTATAACACGTACATTATCTATACCTTTTTCTTCTAAAATTTCTCTAAATCTTCTTAATATTTCAGGTGATTTAGATGATGTACAACCAGTTCCATGGCAGACTAATATATGTTTTTCTCTAGTATCTGCTTTAGTATTTACTCTTAAATCTAATTCTTTTCTTTTTTCTTCTCTTATTTTGTGTATTTCCTTTAAAGATTTCATACTTTCCTCCTTTTGTCGCATTGGGGACGTTTCTCATGCGACATTTTGTCCTTTTGGGGACGTTTCCGTTTGGACATTTTTGTCCATTCTGGGACACATCTATTAACTTTTTATTTTTATGCTCTTCTCCTAGTTGGAAAAGAATTATTCTTTCATTAATTTATCAAGAACCTCATCCAACTTCTTAACAGTAGCTTTTCCATACACTTCGCCATTAACAGTAAAAACCGGAGCTAAACCACATGCACCAACACATCTAGTTTGATCAATTGAAAATTTACCGTCTTTTGTTGTTTCTCCTGGTTGAATGCATAATCTTTCAGTTAATCTATCCATAATTTTTTGAGAACCTTTAACAAAGCATGCTGTTCCTAAACATACTGATATACTATATTTTCCTTTTGGTTTTAGTGTAAATCTAGAATAAAAAGTAACTACTCCATAAATTTCTGCCATTGGAATTGATAAAAATTCTGATAAAACTTTTTGGGCTTCTTGTGGGATATATCCATAATGTTCTTGCACTTCATTTAACATTTGAATTAAATTATCTTTTTCTGGTTTGTATATATCACATAATTCTTTTAAAAATTTATCTTCTTCTTGCATATTTATTCCTCCCATGATTAATATATATTAAATTGTTGTTTCAATTATATCAAATAGAATTTTTTTATACAACCGATTTTTTACAATTTTTGATTTTTTTCGTTAAATATTGTTACCGAATTAAGTTCTATAACTGCAAGAATAAATAAAACAGCTCCCTCAATATACTAAGTGCTGTTTTATATTCACTATTTTTTCTAATTCATCTGAACTTTACCAATAATATCATTAATATCATCAATATTATGCTTTTTCATATACTCTTCAATACCAATAACAGTATTAACACTTGTATATGGGCTAATAAAATTCCCTGCACCAATTGAAATTGCAGTTGCACCTGCAAGCATAAACTCAATTGCATCATCACCATTTACGATACCACCCATTCCTAAAACCGGAATATTTACAGCTTGTGCAACTTGATATACCATTCTAACCGCTACTGGTTTTATTGCAGGACCTGAAAGTCCACCTGTATTATTTGCAAGAACTGGTTTTCTTGTATTAATATCAATTTTCATTCCTAACAAAGTATTAATAAGTGATACTCCATCTGCGCCACCATCTTCTACGCCTTTTGCAATTGATGCTATATCAGTAACATTTGGTGTTAATTTTACAATTAATGGTTTATCTAAAACTTTTCTAACTTCACTCGTTACATGTTTTACACCTTCATATGTATTTCCAAAAGCCATACATCCTGCTTTTACATTAGGACAAGATAAATTAAGTTCTACTCCATCAATATCTAATGTATTTAATATTTTACACAATTCAACATATTCCTCTACTGTACTTCCACACGCATTAACTATAATTGCAGTATCAAATTTTCTTAAAAATGGTAAATCATTTTCAGCAAAATATTCAACTCCTGGATTTTGAAGTCCTATACTATTTAACATTCCACTTGCTGTTTCACATACTCTTGTTGGTTTATTTCCGCTTCTAGGCTTTAATGAAGTACCTTTCGTAATAATTCCACCTAATTTACTCAAATCAAAAAACTCGCTAAATTCTCTTCCATATCCAAAAGTCCCTGATGCAACAGTTACCGGATTCTTCATCTCAATTCCAGCTAAATTTATTTTTGTATTCATCTATTTTATTCCCTCCATTCCTTTTTGTTTTATTAATTTGACTTTATCATCTATATTAATATCAGAAATTTCCTCGATAAAATCTAATAATTTTTCTAATTTTATATATCTTGGCTCTCCTTCTTTGACATTCACATATTTATCAGTATATTTACTTAAAGTAACATTATATCTCTCAAGTATCTCTTTAAATAAATAATCATAATCCTCTCTAAGATTTCCTTTTGTCCTCTTCATTTCTTCAAATTCTTCATTAAAATGATTATTATAAAATTGATAATCTGTATATAAATGCAAAAAATACCCTTTCCAATAATCTTGATTTATATCTACATTTTCGTCTTCTAGAAATTTATCAATATTAGTTTCAACATTACCATTTGACCATCTTCCGTAGTGTGAAGAATCTTTAAATTTTCTCTTATTTGTCATTTCTTCGTCCAAATCAGGTGCTACAGAGCCTTTTACAAATTCTTTAACATCCTTTATCTCGTCCGGATGCTTTTGGATATATCTATCCGCAATTATTTCATGTATTGCAACATGTGCCATCTCTTTCTACTCCTATCTTTAATTAATTAAATCTCTACATCTTTTGCGTTAAATACTGGTCCACCTTTACAAACATGCCAATATTCAGGTGCATCTTTTGGACTTTTAGCAGTTTTAACCGCACAACCTAAGCAAACACCCAAACCACATGCCATTTTTTCTTCTAATGATAATTGACAATCAATATTATTTTCAACAGCATATTTTTGAACAGCTTTTAACATTGGTAATGGACCACAAGCATAAATACAATCATACTTTTCATTTGCCATGTCGTCCTTTAAATAATCAATAGCAAATCCTTTATTTTTATATGTTCCATCATCAGTTGTAATTATTAGCTTATCTGCAACTTCTTCAAACTCTTTTTCAAGCATTACAAAATCCTTATTTCTAAATCCTAAATAACAATTTACTTTAACATTATTTTGCTTTGCTTGTTTAGATAATTCATACAAAGGGAAGATTCCTATTCCACCACCTATAACTGCTATATTTTTATATTTATCAAACTTAAATGTTCCATGTCCTAACGGTCCTATTATATCAATATCATTTCCTTCTTGTTTTTTTGATAGTATCTCCGTTCCTTTTCCTTTAACTTGGAATATGAATTCTAATATTCCATTTTCTTTATCTAAGTTATATATACTTATTGGTCTTCTTAAAAATGGGTCAATTCCTTCTGTTACTCTTATTTCAATAAAATTTCCCGGTTTTGCACTCTCTACTATCTCTGGTGCTTTTACACTAAACTTGTAAATATTCTTAATAATTTCTTCTTTTTTAATTAATTTTGCATATACTTGTTTTGGCATTTTTATTATCCTCCTTTTCTATGGTCAGTTTGGGGACAGGTTCGGACTGACCATTTTTGGTCACTTTAGGGACGCCACTTCTATTTTACTCAAAGGTCCGTCCCCTAATCCCTAAAAGCAGGGATTTTTAGGACCGTCCCCTAAATCCCTCCTAACTCCTCTTTCATTCTTAATGCTTCTGCTCTTGTTGCTTTTGCATAATCCTTTTCTGCAAACTTATCTTTCCAAAGTTCTGATTTATATGCACACATCAAACTTCTTGATGCATTCACTATTCCTCCTAAGCCATTTTTGTCAAACCCTAATGCTATATCTTCAGCTTTACCACCTTGTGCTCCATATCCTGGTATTAAGAAATATGTATGAGGTGCAATTTCTCTTATTTCTTTTAATTGTTTTGGGTATGTTGCTCCTACTACAGCTGCTATGCTACTATATCCATTTTCAC
This sequence comes from uncultured Clostridia bacterium, assembly GCA_944387525.1. GTDB lineage: Bacteria > Bacillota > Clostridia > TANB77 > CAG-508 > CAG-269. The sequence goes on from CALXFF010000002.1 coordinate 36,643, forward strand.
CTCTTAAGTCTTTTCCCCATTCTTCAACTAATTTTGCGACTTTTACATATACTTCTTCTCCATTTTCTAATTTTACATCTTGTAATTCACCTGATGATGGATTTGATGTTTTTACTAATATAAATATTCCTTTGCCATATTTTTTACAATCCTCAATAAATGGTTTGACACAATCTGTTCCCATATATGGATTTACTGTTACAAAATCCACATCAAAAATACTTTCTTCCTTTTCTCCTATTTTAGTCTTACCTAAATATGCATTCGAATATCCTTGAGCAGTTGAACCAATATCTCCTCTTTTTATATCAGCTATTACAATCATTCCTTTTTGTTTTGCATATTTACATGTTTCTTCAAATGCTTTCATTCCTGGTATACCAAACATTTCATAAAAAGCTATCTGTGGCTTTACAGCTGGAATTACATCATATGTTTCATCTATCAAAGCCTTGTTATATTCTACAATTGCTTGTGATACACCTTCCAAAGTGTTTGGATATTTTTCTAATAAACATTTTGGCAATAATTCGTATCTCGGGTCTAAACCTATTACTGTTGGATTATTTGTTTCTTTTATTTTATTTATTAATCTATCAATTGCATTCACTTTTATTTCCTCCTTCTGAGTTCATGGGGGACAGGTCAAATCGTTTCATTTTGAAACGTTTTGGCACGTCCCTAATAGACTCACCCATTCTTTTTCTTTAAAACCTACTAATATTACTTTATCAGTTATAACAAGTGGTCTTTTTACTAACATTCCATCTGTGGACAATATCTCTATTTTTTCTTCATCCGTCATATTTGGCAATTTTTCTTTTAAATTTAATTCTTTATATTTCATTCCGCTTGTATTAAAGAATTTTTTGATATCATATCCGCTTTGCTTTATCCATTTTCTTAATTCATCCTTTTGGGGATTATTTTCTACTATATGTCTGTCGTCAAATTCAATATTATTTTGTTCTAACCATTTTTTTGCTTTTTGACAAGTAGAACATTTTGGATATTCAATAAATAATACTTTCATAATTTCTCCTCTCAACCTTTATTATATTTGTTTATATATCACTTCTCTAAATAGGTCTGTCCCTTTTGCGTAATTTTTAAGCATTTTAGCATGTCCCTAAATAAGCAACTTTTCCATTTACAATTGTATATTTTACTTTACCTTTTAATTTTTTTCCTATAAATGGGCTGTTTTTAGATTTTGATACTATCATTTCTTTTGTGTAAACATATTCTTCATTTGAATCAAATATAGTGATATCCGCCTTTTTTCCTATCTCTATACTACCTCTTTCGTTGTCTATATGTAATAATTTTGATGGAGTATATGAAGTTAATCTTACTAAGTTTAAGTAGTCAATATGTCCTGGGTCTACTAAGTTCATTATTTCTGCTGGGAGTGCTGTTTCAAACCCTATTATCCCATTTGGCGCTTTTGATAATTCTACATCTTTTTCTTCTTCTGCATGTGGTGCATGGTCTGTTATTATACAATCTATTGTTCCTTCTTTTAGTCCTTCTATTATTGCTTGTCTATCTTTTTCTTCTCTTAATGGTGGATTCATTTTTGCATTTGTTCCAGATTTTAATACTTCGTCTACTGTAAATGTAAAATAGTGTGGACATGTTTCGCATGTTATTTTTACACCTCTTTTTTTAGCATCTCTTATCATGTTTTTACTTGTTTTTGTACTTATATGACATATGTGTCCTCTAACATTATTTGTTTCTGATATAACTATTTCTCTTGCAGCCATTATTTCTTCTGCTTCTGGTAATACTCCTTGAACTCCTAATTCTTCTGCTACTTTTCCTGCATTTATTGCACCAGCAGAAACAGATTTTTCTTCACAATGTGATGCTACAAATGTTCCGAGTTTATCTGCTTCAATCATTGCTTGTCTCATCATTCTGCTATTTACAACTGGCATACCATCATCTGAAAATGCAATTGCTCCTGCATTTCTTAATTCTTCAAAATTTACTAATTCTTCTCCTTTTTCTCCTTTAGATACAGAAGCATATGGAAGTATATTGCATAAATTTACTCTTCTTGCTTCTTCTATTATTTTTTGCAAATTAATAGCGCTATCTGGTGTTGGTTTTGTATTTGGCATTGGACAAATAGTTGTAAAACCTCCTGCAACAGCGCTTTTGCTGCCTGTTTCAATTGTTTCTTTATATTCAAAACCGGGTTCTCTTAAATGGCAATGAATATCAATCATTCCAGGCATAATATATAGTTTTGAACAGTCAATTATTTTATCTGCTTTTTCTTCTATATTTTTTCCTATTTCTTTGATTTTGTCATCTTCAATTAGTATGTCTTTTTCTTCAAATGTGTTTGTCTTATAATCAATTAGTGTTCCGCCTTTTAATAATGTTTTCATGGCTAAATCCTCCTATCATTTTTTCTTATATTATCATTACATTTGATTATTTTCAATAGTTTTAATAAATAAAAAAATAGAAATGTTATATTGCAGATATATTCTTTTATATGATATACTTTATATAGTTTTTAATTGAATAGCGAGGAACAAGATATGAAAAATTTTTTTATTGTATTAATAATGAAACTTTTAAATATTGCATTAAAGATAGCAGGTAAACAAGGTGGTAACTTTCTTGGTAAGATAGCATTTGATTGGAATCCTGAAATATTCAAATATTTTAAAATAGATTGTCCAATTATTGCTGTTACTGCAACAAATGGGAAAACTATGACAAATAATGCTATCGGATATGTTTTTGAAACAGCAGGAAAAAAAGTTATCAGCAACAAAGAAGGAAACAATATGGAGACTGGAATTTTATCTACTCTTCTAAAGCATTGTTCTTTAACTGGTAAAATTAAAGCTGATTACTTAGTTTTTGAAGTTGATGAAGGTTATGTACCTGTTGTATTTAAAGATTTAAAATTAGATACATTAGTTGTTTTAGATTTTTTCCGTGATCAATTAGATAGAAACGGTGAAGTTGAAACATTAATTTTAAAGATAAATGAATTTCTTAAAACTTATACTTGTAATTTAGTATTAAATAGTGATGACCCTAATGTTTCAAGACTTGGAAGAGCAAACCCTGATAATGAAAATGTATATTATTTTAGTGTTGAACCATATAAATATGCAACAAAAGAGATGAAAGAAGCTGGAGAAGGAAAATTTTGCCCATTCTGCAATACTCGTCTCGAATATGAATATTATCAGTATTCTCACATAGGAAAATTCGAATGTCCTAATTGTCATTATGGCGATAATGAAATTTACAAACTTGCTCAAAATGTTGACTTAAAAAATAGAAGTTTTGAAGTTGATGGAATTACATATAAAACTAAATTTAATAGTATTTATAACATATACAATTTTATTGCTGTAATTTCATGTGTTAGCTTATATAACATTGATACAAAAATTGTACAAAAAGCTTTATCGGAATTTGTTTTGAATAATGGTCGTTTAGAAGAAATTGATATAAATGGTATTCCAACTATTATTAATTTAGCAAAAAATCCTACTGGAAGTAACGTTAGTTTAAGAATTTTAAATGAAGATGATGATGAAAAAGAATTGCTTTTTGTTTTGAATGATAACTTAGCTGACGGTCATGATGTTTCTTGGATTTGGGATATTGACTTTTCAAATTTAAATAATGTATCTAGAGTTATAACTTCTGGAACTAGAGCTTATGACATGGCAATTAGAATTAAAACTTCTGGATTTGATGCAGATAAAATAGAGCCTTACCTAGATTTACATGAAGCAGTTAAAAATTTATATAAAACAAATGTTAAAAAATATGTTATTGCAAATTATACTTCTTTGCAACCAACAAGAACTGAAATTTTGAAGTTGAAATGATGATTTTGGGACGGAGAAAAAATCATCCAAATATTTTATATACAAATATATATAAATAAAAAACAGAAAAGAGGTATTCTCTAATGAAAGAATTAAAAATATTATATTTATATCCTGACATTTTAGAATTATATGGAGATTATGGAAATATTCAAGTTTTAAAATATCGATTAGAAAAACGTGGAATAACTGCTATTATAGATAGATATTCTATTGGAGATAATCCTCCAGATTTTAATAGTTATGACTTGGTTTTTGCAGGTGGTGGAGCTGATCAGGAACAAGGAATTTTAGCTGATGATTTGATTAAATATAAAGATAATATTAAAGAAGCTATTAATAATGGTGTGTTCTTTTTATTAATTTGTGGTGCTTATCAGTTGTTTGGAAAATATTATAAATCTGCTGATGGTGATGTTGTTCCAGGTTTAGAAGTTTTTGATTATTATACAGAAGCTATAAATGATCGAAAGAAAAGATGTATCGGAAATATTGTAATAGAAGCTAATCTTAATGGAAAAAGTACAGAAGTTATTGGCTTTGAAAATCATGGCGGTCAGACTTTTGATATTTCTAATCCTTTTGGGAAAGTTCTATTTGGTAATGGCAACAAGTTTGGAGATACTGAAGAAGGTTATTTTCAAAATAATGTTATTGCAACTTATTTACATGGTCCTCTTCTTTCTAAAAATCCTGAACTTGCTGATTATATTATTAAGCATTGTTTAGATAGAAAGTATAACGAAGCTGTTGTTTTAGAACCTCTTGATGATAGTTTTGAAGAGCTTTGTAGAAATCAATTGTTGGATAGATTTTTGGATGATAACTAAATTGCTTTACATATTGATATTTTAATATTAAAAGAAATCCGAGTATTATATATGTTCTCAGATTTCTTTTTCTTTTTATTTTTTTGTTTTATTCCCGTTACTAAGTGCCGTCCCTAAACTGACCAAAAATGGTCACTCCGAACCTGTCCCCAAACTGACCATCACAAGTGCATTACACGTTGTTTAATTTCTTTTGTCTTTCCTACGTTCCAGAAGTTTTCTCCTAAATATCCACATGTTCTTCTAACTACAGTCATTTTACTATGGTCTTTGTTTCCACAGTTTGGACATTCCCATTCGTTATCTTTATTAATTATTATTTCTCCATCAAAACCACATTCATGGCAATAATCTGATTTTGTATTAAATTCTGCATATTGGATGTTATCATATATGAATTTAACAACTGTTTCTAATGCTTCTAAGTTTTTGTTCATATTTGGTATTTCTATATATGATATTGAACCACCAGATGATATCTTTTGGAATTCACTTTCAAATGATAACTTTGAAAATGCGTCAATTTTTTCTCTTACATCTACATGATATGAATTTGTATAATATCCTTTATCTGTAACATCTTTAATTGTTCCAAATTTTTCTTTGTCTATTCTTGCAAATTTGTAACATAAACTTTCTGCTGGTGTACCATATAAAGCAAATCCAATATTTGTTTCTTTTTTCCATCTATCTGTTGTTTCTCTTAAATGTTTCATAACTCTTAATGCAAATTCATGTCCTTTTTCTGTTGTATGTGATTCACCAGTCATTAGTTTTGTTACTTCATATAGTCCTATATATCCTAAAGATATTGTTGAATATCCACCATATAATAATTTGTCTATCTTTTCACCTTTTTCAAGTCTTGCTATTGCTCCATATTGCCAGTGGATTGGGCTTATATCTGAATGTGTTCCAAGTAATGCATAATGTCTACACATTAATGCTTCTTTACAAAGTTCAAGTCTTTCATCAAATATCTTCCAGAATTTTTCTTCATCACCTTTTGCTATAATTCCTATTTGTGGTAAATTGATACTTACTACACCTTGATTAAATCTTCCTTCAAATTTGTAGTTTCCGTTTTCATCTTTCCAAGGTGATAAGAAACTTCTACATCCCATTGGACTGAATACGTTTCCTTCATAATTTTCACGCATTTTTTTAGCTGATATGTAATCTGGATACATTCTTTTTGCTGAACATTTAACTGCAAGTCTTGTTAAATAATCATATTCTCCACCTTGTAAATTGTTAAATTCGTCTAAAACATAAACTAATTTTGGAAATGCTGGTGTTACATACACTCCTGCTTCATTTTTTATTCCTTCATATCTTTGTCTTAATACTTCTTCAATAATCATTGCATTTTCTTTGATATATGGATCATCTTTTTCTAGGTGTAGGAATAATGTCACAAATGGGGCTTGTCCATTAGTTGTCATTAATGTGTTTATTTGATATTGGATAGTTTGTACTCCTGATTTTAGTTCTGCTTTTAATCTGTCTTGAACCATATCTTCTATTATTTTGTCTTTTATCTTTCCTTTATATTTGCTCTCAAGTTCTTTTTTATACTTGTTATAACTTTTTCTTAAATATTTTCCTAAGTGAATTAAATCTACTGATTGTCCTCCGTATTGATTACTTGCAACTGTTGCTATTATTTGTGTTGTAACAATACATGCAACTTGAAAACTTTTTGGGCTTTCAATCATTTTTCCATTCATTACTGTTCCATTATCAAGCATATCTGCTATATTAATTAAACAACAATTAAATATTGGCTGTACAAAATAATCAGCATCATGGAAATGTAAAATTCCGTCTGCATCTGCTTTTACTATTTTTTCTGGTAATAATAGTCTTTTTGTTAAGTCTCTTGATACTTCACCTGCTATGTAATCTCTTTGTGTTGATGCAAGTAATGTATTTTTGTTGGAATTTTCTTCTGCTAATTCTTTATTATCATTTCTTATCAATCCTAATATTGATTCATCTGTAGTGTTAGCTTTTCTGACTAATGCTCTTGTATATCTATATACAATATATTTTTTAGCTAGTTCGTATTTATCTAATTCCATTAATTTTTCTTCGATAATGTCTTGAATATCTTCAACTAGCATTCTTTTTTTACCTAAGTCTTCTATATATAAAATAATTCCTTTTATATCTTCTTTAGTTGCTCTTTCTTTAGGTTTTACCTCTTGATTTGCTTTTTCAATTGCTACTTTAATTTTTGCTCTGTCATAGTCTACAGCTCTTCCATCTCTCTTGATAATTTTCATTTTACATTTCCTCCTTGTATTTTTTGCATGCCTAAATTATATATTAAGTTATTCTTTTTTCTGTTGCAAAAGCAACAAATTATTTTCTATCTTTTATTAAGTTGCTTTTTTCAATATTTCGTCATAATATTACATTTATATTACAAAAATATTACGTGGTTTTTGTTGCAATTGCAACTAATTTCTTATATAATATGTAATGAGGTATGAAAAATGAATATTAGTTTTGATATTAAACAATTTGTTGAAGCCCTTGAAAATAGCTGTCATAAAGTCAAAAAGAAATCTTTTTCAAAAAACGAAGTTATAACAAATTACATCGAAAAACGTAATCAATTATGTATTCTTCTTGATGGAAGTGCTGATTTAGTTAGATACGATTTAAATGGTAACCGTACTATCATAGATCATTTTTCAAAATATGATGTCTTTGGTGAAGTTTTTTATATAGTTTCAACTAATAATGAATTATTTGTTGAGGCTAAAGGAAAGTGTGAAGTTTTGTTCTACATTTATGATGATATTAAGAAAAAATGTAAAACAAATTGCAAATTTCATGAAACACTTACTGAGTTGCTTCCAGAGCTTATTTTAAATAAAGTTACTAATCTAAATATGCGTATTGAACTTTTGACAAAAAGGTCTATTAGAGATAAATTGGTTGGATATTTTAATTTGATTTCTTCAATGTATTTGACTAAAAGTTTTTCTCTTCCTTTTTCTTTAACTGATTTAGCTGATTATTTAAGTGTTGATAGAAGTGCAATGATGCGTGAATTAAAACTTTTAAAAGATGATGGATTTATTGAAAAAACAGGAAATAAGATTACACTTTTGTATAAATAAGTGTAATCTTATTTGATGTCTTTTATATAATATTTTTTATCCATACATTCTTCCTTGCTCTTCTTGTAATTTTGCTATTTGATAGGCAAGTTCTTTGTGTTCTCTATTATTTTGTAATATTACTCTATCAAATTTTTCATTCATTTCTTTTCTCATCATTGTTTGCTCATTTAATATTTTTGCTATATTTATGTTTATGGTGTCATCTAATCTTTTGTCAATTCTTTGTGTTGTTTCTTCTAAATTTCCTACTCTTGTATCTAGAACTTTTACATCTCTTGTTAAGATATTTACTTTTTTGTTTAAGTTTTTAAATTGTTTTTTTAATCCACTTACTTCTGTGTTTAGCGTATTTACTTGTGTCTTTAGTCCACTTACTTCTGTATTTAATGTCTTTACTTGTGTCTTTAGTCCACTCACTTCTGTATTTAACGTATTTACTTGTGTCTTTAGTCCACTTACTTCTGTATTTAACGTATTTACTTGTGTCTTTAGTCCACTTACTTCTGTATTTAACGTATTTACTTGTGTTTTTAGCCCTCCTACTTCTTTAGTTAGAGTACCAACTTGTGTTTCTAAGCCATCAAGCCTTTCATTTTGCTTACTAAATTCTCCTTGTATATTTTGCCATAATTCACTAATGTCCATATTCAATCTTCCTCCTTTCTAAATTTATTTGCATAAGATTGACTATGGACATATAATATCATTATAAAATAGAACTTTCAAATTAATTTTTTCTTGTTAGTGTCATATCAGCTATCAAAACCTATCATTATCTTTTAAAAGCTCATTTAATCAAACTTTTTCATAAAATTTTACTTTTTAGTTTTTTGTTGTTTAATTTGTAATAAGTGGCGTCCCTAAAGTGACCAAAAATGGTCAGTCCAAACCTGTCCCCAAACTAACCAAACTAATCTCTTTACATTTTGTTTGGCATTTCCATTCCTAATAAGTAACCACCTATTTTTAATACTTTTCCAACTGCATTTGTTAAATAGATACGGGCATCTTGTAATTCTTTTTCTTCCCCTATAATTTTATTTTCATTATAGAAATTACTATATGCTTTTGCTAAATCTATTAAATATCTTGCAAGAATTGATGGCTCTTCTTTGTTTGTTACTTGAGTTAATATATCTTCAAAATTGTATATTGTTTTTAAAACATTAATAGAATATTCATCTTGTAATTTTTCGATATTTATATCTTCAAATTTTGGCATTTCTTCTACTTTTGATAATACACTTTGTGTACGTACATATGTATATTGTATATATGGTCCTGTTTCTCCTTGGAAGTTTAATGCTGTATTCCAATCAAATATTTGGTCTTTTATGTTTGCTGTTGATAGTGTGTTATATACAATTGCACCAATTCCAACTTTTTTTGCAACTTCTTCTTTTTCTTTTAAGTCTGGATTTTTTTCTGCTATTATTTCTTCTGCTTTTTCTATTGTTCCATTTATTAAGTCTTCTATTTTTACAACATTTCCAAGTCTTGTTGACATTTTACCAGTTGGCAAGGCTACCATACCATATGATACATGTTCTAATCCTTTTACATATTTTTCATCTACTAGATATCTTGCCACTGCAAATATTTGTTTAAAGTGTAGATTTTGTTCATATGCTACTACATACAAGCATTTATCAAAATCATATGTTTTTGCTCTATACATTATTGCTGCTAAATCTCTTGTTGCATATATTGATGAACCATTTGCTTTTTGTATTAAACATGGTGTTTTTATTCCTACATCTGTTAAATCTACAATTTTTGCTCCTTCTGAATCAGTTAATACTCCTTTTTCTTCAAGTTTTTGTATTACTTCATCAGTTTTATCTGCATAAAATGCTTCTCCATTGTATGAGTCAAATTTGACGTTTAATACATCATAAATCTTGTTAAATTCAACCATACTTACATCTTTAAATTTATTCCACAAGTCTGTACAGTATTTATCTCCTGCTTCTAATAGTCTAAAATTTTCTCTGCATCTTTCAAGTACGTTTTCATCTTCTTTACAAAGTTCATTAATTCTTACATACATATCCATTAATTTATTAATTGGATCAACAGTTAAATCATATTCTTGTCCCCACATTTTATATGCTTCTATCATTTTTCCGAATTGTGTTCCATAATCTCCTAAATGATTTACTCCTGTTGTATTATATCCTAAATATTTATATATTCTGTATAAAGAATTTCCTATTAAAGTTGTTCTTAAATGCCCAATATGAAATGGCTTTGCAATATTAGGTGAAGAATAGTCTATTACTATATTTTTTCCTTTTCCTATTTCTGACTTTCCATATTCTTCTTTGTTTGAAATTTCTTCTAATACTTCTTTTGCAAGTAATTTTTTATTAATATAGAAATTTATATATCCACCTAAAACTTCAATTCTTTCAATTACATTATTATCAATTTCAATTTTTTCTTTTATTTCTTCTGCAATTGCTTGTGGGGCTTTTTTTAAAGTTTTTGCAAGCCTAAAACATGGAAATGCATAATCTCCATTGTTTTGGTCTTTTGGAATTTCAATATATCCTTCTATTTCATTTTGTTCGATTTCTGTTGCTTTTGAAATTTCTTTAGCAATTTCTTTTTTAAATTGTATCATTTAATCTATTCCTTCCATTACTTATTTTCTATTGACTATATAATTCCAAGAATCTTTGCACATATCTTCTAAGTTCTTTTCTGCAACCCATCCTAGTTCTTCTTTAGCCTTTTTAGGGTCTGCGTAGCATGTTGCAATATCTCCAGCTCTTCTTGGTGCTATTTTATATGGTACTTGTTTTCCTGTCGCTTGTTCAAATGCTTTTACCATATCTAAAACACTATATCCTGTTCCAGTTCCTAAATTATATATATATAATCCTTGTCCTTCTTTATCTATTTTTTCTAGTGCTTTAATATGTCCTTTAGCTAAGTCTACTACATGGATATAATCTCTAACACCTGTTCCATCTGGTGTGTCATAGTCATTACCAAAAACTGATAGTTCTTTTAATTCTCCATTTGCAACCCTTGCAACATATGGCATTAAGTTATTTGGTATTCCTTGTGGTTCTTCTCCAATTAGTCCACTCTCATGTGCTCCTACTGGATTGAAATATCTTAATATACATATATCCCATGTGTTATCTGATTTATATATATCTTTTAAAATTTGTTCAATAAATAATTTAGAAGTACCATATGGGTTTGTTGTTCCTCCAGTTCTACAGTCTTCTGTTAATGGTATTTTTTCTGGCTCTCCATATACTGTTGCAGAAGAACTAAATATGAATTTTTTGCATCCATATTTCCTCATTGTATCTAATACTACTAATGCTCCTGAAATGTTATTTGTATAGTATTCAATTGGTTTTTCTACTGATTCTCCTACTGATTTATATCCTGCAAAATTTATTACTGCATCTATTTTATTTTCTTCAAATACTTTTTCTAGTTTTTCTCTGTCCATGTAATCCATTTCATAAAATTTAAAATCTTTTCCTGTTATTTTTTTGATTGCATCTAGTACTTTTGGATTGCTATTTGAAAAATTGTCTATTATTACTATTTCATATCCTTTTTTTAATAATTCTATTGCAGTGTGACTTCCTATATATCCTGCTCCTCCTGGTAATAAAATTGCCATAATTATCATCTACCTTTCTTTCTTTTTCTTAAATATTATATTATATTAATTAGTATTTTACAAGTATCAATTAGGAATTTTTAAATCTGTCAACATAATTTGACTTTTGATTGAAATTCTGCTACAATTACTTCATGTTAGACTAAATGGTCTACATAGTATCTCTTCTTCAGGAGATAATACATAATATTAAAGGAGGTACTGCATAATGAAAGTACGGTATAATTTAAAAAAGTGGGAAAGTCTCACAGGTTTAGCTCGAAATTTGAGCTATAATCAGGTTTATTCTGTAAAGAAATTAGAAATTCATAATTCTCTTGCAGAATATACTCTTGAAGGTGTCGAAGGAAGTTATCCATCTTCGTGGTTTGAAGATGAAAAGGAGGTTTTCTTAGCAAATACTTCTGAATCCGATGTTCCAAGTATTGGAGAGTTTTTATTACATTTTAGGGTTCTTAAAGACAGAAACTGGGTTACTGAAATAAAAAGTGGAGAAATCTTAGATGTAATCCCAATTTCAAAGAAAATTTTCAGAGTAGAAACGGCTGAAGCAGTTTATATTTTGGAAATTTCTTAAGTACTTTCATAAAAAAAGCTCCTCTCTGGAGCTTTTTTCATTTTAACATCCATTATATCTAAGTGTTCAACTCTACTTGTTAATAATTGAATTTCACCTACTAGCTATTATTTACTTAACATTTACTTATACTCATTCCATCCTTTGTGTCTTTTACTTCATAACCTTTTTCTTTTATCAAATCCCTTAATCTATCAGATTCAGCCCAATTTTTTTCTTGTCTTGCAATTTTTCTTTGTTCCATTAAATCTAATATCTCTTGAGGAATTTCAACTTCTTCTTGTTCAGGTGCTTTATCAATTTTTAGTCCCAAAACTGTATCAAATTGTAATAGTAAATCTGCAACTTCTTGAGATTTCTTATTATATCTTACTGCTTCCCATACATAACTCATGGCAAGTGGCATATTCATGTCATCATTTATTGCCTCATGGAAATTATGCTCTATTTCTTCTAATTTTTTTCTATCTTTTTTGTCTAATTTGTCTTTTCCTTCTTTATGTATTTTATATCCATTTCTAAGTCTTTCTAATGATTTAGATGTTGCTTCCATACCTTCCCATGTAAAGTTTAATTTTATTCTATAACTACATGAATAGCATAAAAGTTTATATACTATTGGGTCATATCCTCTGTCTTTTATATCTTTTATTAAATAAACATTTCCTAAGCTTTTTGACATTTTTCCGCCATTAATTAGTAAATATTCTCCATGCAACCAATAATTTGCAGGTATTTTTCCACATGCTCCTTTACTCTGTGCAATTTCATTTTCGTGGTGTGTTGGTATTAAATCAATTCCGCCTGTATGAATATCAAATTGTTCCCCTAAATATTTTTGTCCCATTGCACTACATTCAATATGCCAACCTGGATAACTTGGCCCCCATGGGCTATCCCATTTCATCAAATGATTTTCTGGTGCTTTTATCCATAAAGCAAAATCATATGGATTTCTCTTTTCTGGGTCTACATTTACTCTTGCACCTGCTTTTTGCTCTTCTATATCTAAATTTGACAATATTGGATATTTGTCTAATTTTGATATATCAAAATATATTGCTGTTGATGTTTCATATGCATATCCATTTTCCATTAATTTTTTTACATATTTTAACATCTCTGGTATATGGTCTGTTGCTTTACAAATTATTTCAGGAGTTTCTATATTTAAGTCTTTTAAGTCTTGGAAGAATAGTTTTGTGTAATGTTCAGCGATTTCTAAAGGTGTTTTGTGTTCTTCTTTAGCAGATTTTATCATTTTGTCTTCACCTTCGTCACCGTCTGAAACTAGGTGTCCTACATCTGTTATGTTCATTACATGTTTGATTTTGTATCCATTGTATTTTAAAACTCTTCTTAGTACATCTTGAAATATGTTTGTTCTCATATTTCCTATTGTTGCATCTTTGTATACCGTTGGTCCACAAGAATAAATTCTTACCTCATTTTTGTCAATTGGTATAAATTTGTCTTTTTGTCTAGTTAGAGTATTATAAAAATATATATCCAATAATTTCTCACCTCTTTAATATTTTAAATTAAGATGTTCTATAATTCTTATATTACTAAAATTTTATTATAGAACATCTTTCTCTTTTTTAATTTGTATTAGTTGTATTATCCGATGTGTTTGTTGTATCACTTGGTGGTGTGACATTTGTTGTATTATCTGTATTATTTGTGTTTGAAGTATTTGATGTATTACTTGTATTATTTGTATTTGATGTTATCGCATTTCCTATATTGCTTGTGTTTGTATTTGTGTTTTGTACTGGTTCTTCAGCTGGTTTTGGTTCTGTATGCAATGTACAAACTTCATTTATTTTTGTTCCACTACTAGATTTTTTTCCACCTACTGGCGTCCATAAATTTAATTGTTCTTTTGGTACAACTGCTCCAAAATAATTTGTTGTAACTGCACAGTATTGTGAACAATATGCTGTTGCAACTTTACCAGATTCTGAACAAATTTGTTGACTTCCATGTCCTTGACATTTTTCTGGTAGATTGTTTGATGCAAATATTTCTTTATATGTTTCTGTACATCCTGTTGTTGCTAAACAGCCTGTTCTTTTACATACTGTTTGTTCTACTATACCACTTGGTTTTGTAAATGATGCACTTGCTAAACCTTTATGAATGTCTGTCATAACTGCATCCCAAATTTGTCCTGCTGGGTTTTGAGTAAATCCTCTTACCTCTTCATTTCTATCATATCCAAACCATGTTGCTGCTGCATAATATGGTGTAAATCCACATAGCCATCTATCATAACTTTCGTCTGTTGTTCCAGTTTTTGCTGCAACATCAATTCCTGAAATTGCACAATATTTAGCTGTACCATTACTTGCTGTTACAGGCTCTTGTGTAATTGATTTTACTAAATATGCTGTTTGTTCTGAGAATACTCTTGTTTCTTCTTGTTTTGGTGTTAAAACTGTATTTCCACTTGAGTCTACAACTTTAGTGTAGAAAGTTGGTGTGATATATACTCCATCATTTGCAATTGTTCCATATGCTGCTGCCATTTCTAATGGGCTTGATCCATTGCTAGTACCTCCAATTGCTAATGATAACACATTATCAGCTTCTTTAGTTAAAGATGTCATTCCCATTTTATTTAAATATTCTAATGATTTTGCTGGTGTTAGCTCTTTCATTATTTTCAAGGCTGGAATATTATGTGATACTGCAATAAATTGTCTAATATTTATAAGTCCATCATAATCATCACCTTCATTTTTAGGTTCATAGTCTCCACCAAAGTTTGTTTTTACATCATCATATACTGTTGCTGGTGTAATTATTCCTTCTTCTAGTGCTGGTGCAACATCTGCGATTGGTTTTATAGCTGACCCTTGTTGTCTTCTCATTTGTGTTGCTCTATTCCATCCAGATGCTTCTTTTTCTCCTAATCCTCCTGCTATTCCCACTACATATCCTGTTTTATAGTCTATTATTGCCATTCCTGATTGTGTATGATCATTTATTAAGTTTCCATCTTTGTCTTTATCTCTTCCTGATTTTATATATTTGTCTTTTAAATATTCTTCTTCTAGTCTAGTTTGAATACTTGTATCTACTGTTGAATAAATTGTTAATCCACTACTATATACATAGTTTTCTGCGATTTGTCTTGATACTCCTCTTTCTTCCATTACTTGATTTATTACTTGGTCTAGGACTGCATCTGTGTGATATGAATAATCACTACCATTTGAAATTTGACCTTTTTGGAAGTTTAGCCCATTATCTACTTCTGCAATTGCTGCATTATATTCTTCATCACTATTTATATATCCTAATTCTTTCATCTTATTCAAAACTGTCTTAGTTTTATCTTTTATTTTCTGTGTATTGTCTGTTGATGTGTCAAATGGATTATATGACATAGGTGAACTGTTTATTCCTGCCATATATGCACATTCCGCTAATGTTAAATCCTTCGCAGATTTATTAAAATAGTATTCTGCTCCAAGTTCAACACCATGCAAGTTTCCTTCTCCACCAACAAATAAAATATTTAGGTATAACTCTAAGATTTGGTCTTTTGATATCATTCTTTCAACCTGATATGCTTTTGCCCATTCTCTTACTTTTCTGAAAATTCCAGCTAATCCTTCTGACTCGTCATCATCAGTTATATTCTTTACTAATTGCTGTGTTATTGTACTTCCGCCATAGCTTGAACTTCCTCTAAATATTGTATTTAATATTGCTCCTGCTGTTCTTTTTATATCTACTCCACTATGTTCATAAAATCTCTCGTCTTCTATCGCTACATATGCTTTTGGTAGGTATTCTGCCATATCTTCAAGAGATATTATTTTTCTTTTTTCATCTCCACTCAAATTTGCAAGTACCGCACCATTTGAGTCTACTACAACTGAGTTTGAAATTCCTATTTGAAGTTCTTCTTTTGTTATCTCAAAATCGTCTCCAAATAGTCCAAAGAATATTCCAGCAACTACTCCTGCTCCAATAACACATAGTAATAAGAATAGAATAATCATTATTTTAATAAACATCATTAATTTAGGATGTCTTGCTGAAAATTTATCCTTTTTACCTTTTTTACTATTTCCTTTTTTGCCATTTGTTCCATTGCCTTTTTTAGGTACTGGTTTCTTACCTGTTGGTACTCTTTTGGTTTGCTCATTATTAGTACTTCTTTTTGCAGTTTTTCTTTTTCTATTTTGTGGTCTATATTTTCTTGTCTGTTCACTATCATGTTCTCTATTTCTTCTATTATTATCACTTGGCATTTTAGTACCTCCTTGCCAATTTAAAATTTAACATTTACATTATATTATAAAATTCATAAAAAGAAAAGGTTTTGAGGTGAAATTTATGAAATATTAATATTTCAATATTACAGCAATTTAGTAATTTTCACTTTATCTTTTCTAATTTTATTCATAATGTTCTCAATCGGTTGTTGTTTATAGATATAAGCCTCATAAATATTTTTCTTATAATATATGTTTTCTTTATCAAAGTCAAATTCTTCTAAATTTTCATATTTTATTTCATAGTCATTATAAATTTTCCCTTCAAATCTTTTTTGATTAATTTTTATATTTCCTCTTATATTAATTATGCTTGCTTTTTCAGCAATTCTATATTTGTTAATTAATTCATTTGGAAAATCTAAATTTAATATAATATCTGATTTTGTTAAGCTTTTTTTCTTATTGTTATTTACGGTAATCATTATTCCATACTCTTCTAAAATTTGTTCTTCTAATTTCTTAAATTTTTCCATATGATTAGTAACTATGTTTATGTTTTTATATTTTTTGATTATTTGATTTATAGTTTCTAAAGTAATATCATCTATCTCATTTGTTAATACAGATATTTTTATCTTTTCTGATGTCATATTATTCTTCTTCACAATATAGTTTATTGCATCAAATGCTAGTACTTTAAAAAGCCATCTTCCATCACTTATTTCAAATCTATATGTATATAATTGATTACAGAATATCTCTTTTTCTTGCATTTGCTTGCTCAAAATTACTTTTTTGCAATGCGTTTTATCTAAAATTTTCTTAGTTTTTTTAGCAATTAGAATTTCTTGTTTTGCAATCTTATTTTCTAATTTTAAGTCTTTTTCTTTGTTTTTTATTTCTTTTTGCTTGTTTTTTTCCTTTGCCTCGAGAAACATTGGTAATATTATTTTATCTTTTTCTAATTTTGGAATTAATAATAATTGAGATAACATTTTAGGCTTGTCAGTTTCTTGGATAAAATACACTAAAATCACTCCTCATATACTTTTATTCAAATATATGTGAGTGATTTTCATTATATTACTATTTAGTGTTTTAGATTATAATATCTCTTTTTAATAGATTGTCTTTTATAATTCCTATTCCGATAAAATTTTTATTGTTGTATATTTTGTATGTTCCATCAGGTTTGTTTTGTGTTAATTTTACACCATTTAAAAATAATTCTAGTTTTCTGTTATTTAATTCAATATTCTCCTTTTCTTTGAATAATTGTTCTACTGTAATTAAGTTTTTGCTAATAATATTTTTTAATTTCTTTTCTTCTTGATTTTTTGGCTCTTCAATTGAAATAGAATTTGATATATTAAATTGTCCTACTTGTGTTCTATTTAAGTTTAACATATATCCGTACTGTTCCTAATTTTTTTGCTATGTCTTCACATAGACTCCTTATATATGTACCTTTAGAACAACTAACTTCAAAACTTAT
Organism: uncultured Clostridia bacterium; assembly: GCA_944387525.1. Taxonomy (GTDB): domain Bacteria; phylum Bacillota; class Clostridia; order TANB77; family CAG-508; genus CAG-269. The sequence goes on from CALXFF010000002.1 coordinate 54,444, forward strand.
AACTTTATTTGTTTTATCAACATTTTTTAATTCTATTTTATATATTTCAATATTTCTTGGCTCTATTTCTATTTTTTCACCTTTTCTAGCATATTCATATAGTTTTTTTCCTTTTACTTTTATTGCTGAATATATTGGCGGCATTTGAGTTTGCTTTCCTAAAAATGAATTCAAAATTTCTTTTATTGTTTCTTCTTTTAATGCTTCTTCTGGTACTTCTTTTTCTTCTATTATTTTTCCTTCACTATCTGCTGTCTTAGTTTTTATTCCTAATTTTAGTTCTACCTGATATGTTTTGTCATGGTTTATTAGGTATTTTGAGCACAGTGTTCCTTTTCCTATTAGTATTGGCAATACTCCTGTTGCTAGTGGATCTAATGTTCCTGTGTGTCCGACTTTTTCACCTGTTGCTTTTTTTATTTTATATACTATATCATGTGAGGTATAGTTTTTTGGTTTATTTATTATTATTATTCCATCCATCTTGAATCTCTTTCTTTTTATATTATAGTTCATCAAATTTGTTATCTAAGTCTTTTAATAATTTTATATATTTTTCTTTGATTTTTACATATATTTCTCTTGGACTTCCTGTTTTTTCTACAACTCCTGTATATTCTAAATAGTCTTTCATGGATTTCCATGCTAATTCAAATGTAAATTCAAATTAATTCTCCTACTTTCTATTCCTGCTAGAATTATATATTAGAAAAAATAAGAAGTCAATAAATTTTTCTTGTATTATATTACGATATATGCTATAATTTTTCATGTTGTTTAGCTATTATATATAGCAATTAGCACATATTCTCATATAACAAATGTAAGGAAGAAAACTTATGAAGAATAATAGGCTAAAACTTTTTATTAAAAACAAATTCTATCGGTACTTTATCTTAGACTCATTAAAGCTTGATTTTTTGAGATTACCCGGTATACGAACACTACATGCCTATTATATGGTATGTAAAGAAAGAAATTTAGATAATTGGGAAAAGCATGTAAAATATAGAAATGCTATAAATAGATCAAATAAATTCCAATTTTATCTAGATTTAGTGTGTTTAAATGCATCAATAGAATCTAAAAATGCAAGCATGGAATGGTTTTGTGAATCAAAAGAAAAGGTTTTATCTAATAATTATATTAAAGAATCCTCTTTAAGAGATTTTAAAATCTGGGTTGAAAACCTTAAATTTGATGAAACAGACCTTTCACCACTAAAAAAAGTTTTAGACAATTTAAAATCAGAACTTTTATAGTTTTTAAAAGACATATGAAAATACAATTATCTTCATATGTCTTTTACTATTTTAAAGCTTTCCTTACTTCTTTCATTACTTTTTCTTTTACTTGTTCTACATTTCCTTGTATTAAAGCACCTGCAGCTCTTGGGTGGCCTCCACCACCAAATAAGAAACAAATATCAGAAACATTAACTTTATTTCCTGAACGCATAGAAATTTTATATGCTTCCTCATTTTCCTTTTGCCTAATAAAGATTGAAACTTCTACACCTTCTATGTCTCTACCAATTTCAACTAATCCTTCATGGTCTCCAGGCTCTGCACCTACTTCTTCTTCATCTTTTTTATTCATATATGTGAAAGTAACTTTGCCATCTTCTAAAATTTCCATCCTATCCATAACTCTTTTAGATAGTTCAAAATTAGCTCTGGTCTTAGTGTTTAATGTTCTTTTATATATATCTGGCACATCTACACCTAATCTAATCAAATCTGCTGTGAATTCAAAAGTTTCTGGTGTTATTCCCACATGTCTAAATCCTCCTGTATCAGTTATAATTCCTGTCATTAAGCATGTTCCAATATCTTTTGTTATATCAATTTCATAATATTTTAACATTCCAGCTATAACTTCACAGCAAGCTGGTGATGCTGGATTAACATAGTTTAAATCTCCATACATTGTGTTGCTTCCATGGTGGTCTATAACTATTGTTGTTTTTGCATTTTCAAAATATTCTTTTTTTGCCATTCTTTTTAAAGTTGCACAATCTACTGATATGGCTAAATCATAATTTTTTATTTCAGAGTCTGTCATTATAGCTTCTGCTGATGGCAAAAAATTAAATAATCTTGAATATTCTGGTATTATTACATCTGCAGTTTTTTCTAATTTTTCTACGATTAATTTCATTGCTAAACTACTTCCTACTGCATCTCCATCTGGTGATTCATGTGTTAATATTACTATTTTTTCTGCTTTTTGTATTTGTTTTAAAATTTCATCTAGAGTCATATTTTCAACCTCTCCTTAATCTTCCTTTTTAGGTAATATTTCCTTCAAAATACTATCAATTCTTGCACCATATTCAATTGAATCATCTAACTCAAATATTAATTCTGGTGTATTTCTCAAATTTACACTTCTTGCTAATTCGCTTCTAATAAAACCTGAAGATTTCTTTAATCCAGCTAAAGTATCTTTAATATTTTTTGAATTTAGTATACTTACATATACTTTTGCATATTTTAAGTCATTAGTTACTTTAACTTTTGTTACACTAATTAAACCTGTAACATTTGGATTTTTTAGTTTATAACTAATTATATTACTTATTTCTTTTCTATATTCTTCATCTATACGTCCTAGACGTGTTTGATTTTCTGGCATTTTAAAACCTCCTAATTAATCATCTTCTCTGTCCCATCCCAATTTCATTTCTTGCTTATAGCCTTTATTTTTACTCAATATTTGCTCTTTAACTCTTCTTTTATTTTCTTTTTCGCTTTTTTCTTTATCAACTTCACTATTTAGTCTCTTATAAAATTCTGCTCTTCTTACATGTTTTGGTGGAACTGTTGGTTCTTCATTATTCTTCTTCATTTCAACACATCCTTTTTTATACTAAAAATCTCTTTCATTTTCCTGTTGTTGTAATTTTAAGCCTATCTCATAACTAAGCATAGATTGTCTAGCACTTTCTATTAGTTTTATATCTCCAACATTAAGACTTTCTAAATATCTTTTTCGTAATTCTCGTCTATTTTGAATTACTTCATTTTCATTTTCTGCTACTTCTCTTTCTGTTTGATTAATCTTTTTAATATTTCTTTTCAGCATTTTCCTTTCATGTCTTGTTTTAAAATAGATTCCATTTTTCTTCTCTTTTAATTTATTTTTTCTATTTCTTTTCTTCCTTTTTTCTATAATTTTTTTATTTTTTTGCAAATAATTTCCCAATTTCAACTTCCTCTTTTTTTATAATACTCTATCAAGGTCCGTCCCTAAGTCCCTGTTTTCAGGGATTTAGAGGACCGTCCCCTTAATCCCTCTATCTTTTTATTTCTTCCATGATATAAACTTCTATAATGTCTCCTTCTTTAATGTCATTGTAGTTTTCTATTTGAATACCACATTCGAATCCTTTTGTTACTTCTTTTACATCATCTTTGAATCTTCTTAATGTTGCTAAGTGTCCATCATGTATTACTACATTATCACGTATTACTCTTACTCCAGCATTTCTTTCTACTTTACCATTTAATACATATGCTCCTGCAATAGTTCCTACATTTGATATTTTGAATGTTTGTCTTACTTCTGCATTTCCTATTACTTTTTCTTCGTATTTTGGATCTAACATTCCTTTCATTGCTGATTCTACATCTTCTATTGCTTGGTAAATAATTGAATATTGTTTTATTTCTACTTCTTCTTTTTCTGCCATTTCTTTTGCCATATTATCTGGTCTTACATTAAATGCTATTATTATTGCATTTGATACTTTTGCAAGTGTAACGTCTGATTGGTTTACTCCTCCAACTGCTGCGTGTATTACTTTTACTTTTACTTCTTCATTTTCTAATTTTTCTAGTGATTGTTTTACTGCTTCAACAGATCCTTGTACATCTGCTTTTACAATTAGGTTTAATACTTTTAGTTCTCCTTCTTCCATTTTGCTGAACAAGTTATCTAATGTTACTTTTGAAGCGCTATTTATTGCTTTTTCTCTTGCTTGACGTTTTCTTCTTTCAATTAGATGTTTTGCCATTTTTTCGTTTTTAACTTCATAGAATGTATCTCCTGCTTCTGGTACTTCTGTTAATCCCATTATTTCTACTGGTGTTGATGGTCCAGCAGATTTTACACTTCTACCTTTGTCATCTTTCATTGCTCTTATTCTTCCTATTGAAGAACCTACAACTATTGTATCTCCTACATCTAATGTTCCTCTTTGTACCAACATAGTTGCAATTGCACCTTTTGATTTGTCAAGTCTTGCTTCTATGACTGCTCCTTTTGCTTGTTTATTTGGGTTAGCTTTTAATTCTAATACATCTGCTTCTAATAATACCATTTCTAATAATTGGTCTATATTTGTATGTTGTTTTGCAGAAATCGGTACAAATATTGTATCTCCGCCCCATTCTTCTGGAACTAAGTCATATGCCATTAATTCTTGTTTTACTTTTTCTACGTTGGCATCTGGTAAGTCTATTTTGTTTATTGCAACAATTATTGGAATTCCAGCTGATTTTGCATGGTTTATAGCTTCAATTGTTTGTGGTTTTACTCCATCATTTGCAGCAACAACTAATATTGCAATATCAGTTATTTGAGCACCTCTTGCTCTCATTGCAGTAAATGCTTCATGTCCTGGTGTGTCTAAGAATGTTATTAATCTATCATTTACTTTTACTTGATATGCACCTATTGCTTGTGTAATTCCTCCAGCTTCACCTTCAATTACATTTGTTTTTCTAACAGCATCTAAAAGTGAAGTTTTTCCATGGTCTACGTGTCCCATAACAACTATTACTGGTGGTCTTGATTTTAAATCTTCTTCTTTATCTTCTGAGTCGTCAAATAAGATGTCTTCTTCTGTTACAACTTCTTTTTTCTTTGCAGTAATTCCAAATTCTCCTGCTACTAAGAATGCTGTATCAAAGTCAACTTCTTGATTTATTGTTGCCATTATTCCATAACCTAATAGCTTTTTAATTACTTCTGCTGTTGTTTTTTTCATTTCAGCAGCTAAATCTTTAACTGTAATTGTTTCTGGGATTTCAATTTCTGTTAATTGGAAGATTTTTTGTTTGTTACGTGGTTCTTGATTTTTATTATTTTTCTTCTTTCCACGTCTTCCTCGTTCTGTTGTTAGGTCATAATAGTCTAGCATACCACCGTCTTGGTCATCAAACATATTAGATAGTCTATTTGTTTGTTTAAGGCTTTTTAATTTACCTTCATCAAAGTCATTGTGTGAGTTGTTTCTTCTATTTTTATTTTTCTTTGTATTTTTGTTTTCTTCAAATCTATTATTATTTTTTTGTTTGTCAATTGATTTGTTATATTCTCTAGTTGGCTCTTTTTCTATAGTTTCAGTTGCCATTATATTTTTAATATTTTTCTCAATCCCTTTTTCATCTAATGGTCTTCTTCCAAATCTCTCTCCATTATTATTTCTATTTTTATTAAATTTATTATTATTTCTATTGAAGTTATTATTATTTTGATTGTTATTTTGGCCTCTATTTCTATTGTTGTTATTTCTAAAATTATTTCTACCATTGCGGTCATCTTGATTTCTAGTGTCATTGTTTCTTGCTTTTGCAATATTTACATTATTATGGTCTTTAGCTACTTTTTCACCTGAAGAAACATTTGTTGATGTCTCTGTTTTTTCAATTTTTACTTCTTGAGATGCTTTTTGGTCTACTTCTTCTTTAATTTTTGTTTCTTGTTTTACATCTTCTTTTATTTCTTCTTTTTCTTCTTTTTTAGGTTCTTCTTTTTTTAGACCAAACAATTCACTTACAGTCATAGGTTTACTTGGCTTATTACGATAAACTATATTATAATCCTTGTTTTGTTTTCTCTCAACAAATCCTATATTATTTCTATTATTCTGTTTTTTATTTTCTTCTTTTTTTGTTTCTGGCTCTTCATTAATTATAACTTCTCTTCTTATTATAACTGGAGCTTTTTCTTCTTTCTTTGACTCTTTTTTTGTTTTTTCTGATTTTTCAGATTTCTTTTTTTCTTGTTTTTCTGAGTCTTTTTTAGTAGTTTCCTTTTTCTCATCAGACTTTTTGTCTTCTTGCTTTTTATCTTCTTTTTTAGTTGCTCCATTTTTAGATATTTCTTTTTCTATTTTATCTGCTTCGTCTTGTTCTACTCCACTTAAATGACTTTTTGCTTCAATATTTAATTTTTTAGCTACTTCTAATACTTCTTTACTTGTTAATCCTAATTTTTTTGCTATTTCGTGTATTTTTATCTTACCCAATAGCTTCACCCCCGTTATTTATTTTTTGTATCTCGCTTGCTAAATTGATATCTTCAATTCCTAAAATAGCTTTATTGCTTTTTCCTATTGCTTTACTTAAATCTTCAATTGTTTGTGTTATAATTATTGGTACATTATATTTTTCACTAATTTTTTGGAATTTTTCTTTTGTCCTTGATGAGGAGTCTTGTGCTAGAATAATTAAATACACTTTATTTTTTTGTGCTTCTAATTCTACACTATCTGCTCCAAATGATACTTTTCTAGCTCTTGCAGCTAAACCTATTAAACCTAATATTTTACTATTTTTCAAGCATTACACCTCTTAATCTTTCATAGATTTCATCTGGTATTTTCTGTTCAAATACTTTTTCAATTCTCTTTGTTTTAATTGCTTTTTCAAGACAAGTTATACTATCACAAATATATGCGCCTCGTCCTTCTAATTTACCAGTTTTGTCTATATTTATTTCATTTTGTTTATTTTTTACAATTCTTATTAAATTCTTTTTGTCCTTTTTTTCATTACATCCCATACATGTTCTTTGAGGTTGTTTTTTCATTTTGTACCCTCCTTTATTTTTATGTATAGACTTTACTATTCTGCGTTTTCTTTTTTGTTAACTTCTTCTTCATTTTCACTATTTACATTTGCTTCTTCAGCTTTTTCTGTTTCATTTTGTGCGTTCATTAGCATTTCTCTAAATTGTGTTTCTGATTTAATATCAATTTTCCAGTTAGTCAATTTTGCTGCTAATCTTGCATTTTGTCCAGATTTTCCGATAGCTAATGATAATTGGTCATCTGGAACTATTACTTGTGCAAATTTTTCTTCTGGTTTTATATCAACTGCTAATATTTTTGCAGGTAATAAACTTGATGCAATGTATATTGATGGATCTTCATTCCATTCAATAACATCTATTTTTTCTCCATTTAATTCATTAATTACATTTTGAATTCTTACACCTTTTTGTCCAACACATGAACCTACTGGATCTATATTTGGATCTGGTGAATATACAGCTACTTTACTTCTATATCCTGGATCTCTTGATACACTTTTTATTTCTATTACCCCTTCATAAATTTCAGGTATTTCAAATTCTAGTAGTTTACGTACAAAGTCTGGATGGCTTCTTGATACTATTACTTGTGGTGCACCTTTTGAACCCTTTTCTACATCTAATACATATCCTTTTATTTTATCATTTACTTTATAATGTTCTGTTGGTATTTGTTCTTTTGATGGCATAACTCCTTCTAATTTTCCTAAGTCCATTACTACTATATTTCTATCTGCTTTTTGAATCAACCCTGTAACAATTTCACCTTTTCTATCATTATATTCATTAAATATAATTTCTCTTTCTAATTCTCTTAGTTTTTGAATTATTACTTGTTTTGCTGTTTGAGCAGCAATTCTACCAAAATTTCTTGGTACTATTTCAATTTCTACTGTTTCTCCTTCTGATATATCAGGATTTATTTTTTTTGCTTCTTCCATAGAAATTTGTGTTTCACTATTTTCTACTTTTTCTACTGCTTCTTTTATTGAATATACATGTGTTGCTCCTGTTTTTCTGTCCATTTCTACTCTTACGTTTTCTAATGAATCAAAATTTCTTTTATATGCTGTAACTAATGCTGTTTCTATTGATTCTAATAAGTATTCCTTTTTTATTCCTTTCTCTTTTTCTAAATCTTCTAGTGCAATAATTAGTTCTTTATTATCTATTGCTGGCTCTTTCATTTTCCTACCATTCCTTTCTTCTTTACTAAATTTATTTTAGTTACAATTATATTTTCTTAATTTATTAGGATATTATATTAAATAATTGTAACAATATTTACCAATTATATACGGTCTTTATTTGAGCTATATTTTTACGTTCAATTGGCTCTTCATTTTCCAATACAATTTCATTTTCGTTAAAATCTTTCAATATTCCTTGATATTCCTTTTTTCCTTGAATATCTTTTCTAAAAAGTTTTACATGTACTTCTTTTCCTATATTTTGTTTTAGGTGTTTATCTTTTCTTAATATCCTTTCAATCCCAGGTGAAGACACTTCTAAAAAGTACTGATCTTTTATATAATCTGCTTTATCTAATAAATCATTTATTACATCATTTACCTTTTCACAATCTTTTAAATCTATTCCATCTGGTTTATCTATAAAGATTCGTAAGAAAAAGTTTTTTCCTTCTTTTGCATATTCCACATCATATAAGTCATATCCATTTTTTTCAATTTCATCTTTCAAAAGATTTTCTACTTTTTCTTCAATATTTGCCAATGTGTTCTCCTTTCTTTGTTTTGGTTTTAAACTGACTGAAGAGTGGGATTTGTTCCCACTCTTCTAGTCTCTTCATGTTCTTTAATATTATACCCAATTTTTGGCATAAATGCAAGTATTTTTGAAAATTTGTTTAATATTTTCGTAAATATTTATCTTTTTAAACTTTTTCAGCCATTTCAGTTGCCTCTGCACTTCTGCCTGAGTTTCCAATTTTAATATTTCTAACATGGTCGATTTTCTCCCATGATGTTTCTCTTTTAAATAAACATTTAAAGTTTATTAGTAACCATGATCCCATGAATAATGGATAACAAATTAATCCTTTAATCATTGGTTTTATAGGTCTTCTATCTAATAGCATTGCTATAACTGCTGTACCGATTGGTAATAAGAATGTTGGTACTAAGAATTTTACTATGTTTATAACTAATTCTTCATCTGTCATTCCATTTCCTGCATACATTAAAAAGTTTGTTGCTAATATTATTAAAGTAATTATAAACATTGGTATACTTCCTATTATATATAAGAAACCATCAAAATTCATCATTGTTTTATTTTCTTTTGCAGCTTGTGCAAGTTGTTTTGTATATTCCTTTATACATTGCATATGTCCAACAGTCCATCTGCTTCTTTGTGACCAACTTTGTGCAAATCCAGTTGGTTGTTCGTCATAACAAATTGCTTCTGTTGACCATCCTAGTTTTTTACCTTTTATTATTCTTTTTAAAGAGAATTCAATGTCTTCAGTTAATGTTACTGTTTTTAAACCTTTTTCTGGTTTTATAACATCAAATCTTACCATAAATCCTGTACCATTTAATAATGGTGATAATCCTAAATTATATCTTGCTAAATGATAAAATCTATGCATTGTCCAGTAAAATAACGCATATCCTGCTGATATCCAGTTGTCTGTTGGATTTTTAATATCTCTATAACCTTGAACTACATCTTCTCCTTGACATAGTTTTTTATTCATTGCTTTGATAAAGTTTGGATCTACTATGTTGTCTGCGTCAAATACAAAGAATGCATCATAGTCAGCATTTTCATCAATTTTTTGTTGTAAAAACCAATCTAATGCATATCCTTTTGTTTTCTTTGTTTCATCAAATCTTTCATATACTATTGCACCTGCTTCTTTAGCGATTTTTGCTGTGTTGTCTGTACAGTTATCTGCAATAACATATATATCATATAAATCTTTATCATAGTTTTGATTTTTTAAGCTTTCAATTAAGTTTCCAACTACGGCTTCTTCGTTATGCGCTGGTATTATAGCCATAAATTTGTGATTTTTGTTTACTTTTAATGGTTTTTCTTTTATTTTTACAAGTGAGCATAAACTTACCATTATTTGATATAACCAGAATATTGTAATTATCCATAACAATGCTTCTCTTAGTATATATAAATAATCCATTTTCTACCTCTCTTTTATTTTTTCGTTTATTTAATATTATTATGCTACCTTTTCTATTATACTATTATTGTTAAAATTTTGCAATAATTTTGCGTGATTTTTCTTAATTTTTGCGTGATTTTTTTAAGTTTTTCTTTTTGTTATGTATTAAATTTTTTAAAATTACCCTTTTTTGGCCTTTATACCATATAAAATTCTCTTTAAATGTATTCCTCTATCACTTTTATATTTTTCTACATATATATTAAATTTTTCATAGTCTTTTTCCATCTTTCCAAAGTCAGGAATAATTGGCGTATTGTTTAGTAAAAACAATAAATCTTCTTCTGTTTCATAATATTCATCTTGCACAATATCATAAAATTTGATATCTTTAGCTTTACTTTTAATTAAGTCCGATTTATCTTGCTCTCTTTGTTTTATTGTTTTTTCAAATCCTTGTCCTCTACCAAATATTTTTTTCAATTCTATGCAATCATCTTCATCTACTTGTTCTGAAATAAGTATTCCACCACTTTTTAATACTCTAAAAACTTCATTTGAGTTAAATGGTGTATGTCTAGCGCATACCATATCAAAAAAGTTATTTGGAAATTTAATTTCATTGGAATCCATTTCAAAAAACATAGCATCTTTTCTTTCTTTTGAATTTTCTTTTGCTCTATTAATCATTTCTCTTGAAAAATCCGTTCCAATTATTAATTTAGCATTCTTTATATTATTTAAAATTTTTTCTCCTCCACCGGTTCCTATGTCTAATATTATTTTTCCTTCGCTTTCTTTATTTATCTCATCAAAATATTGAAAAGCACTATTATCGACCATTTTACATTTTATATTAGAAAAATCCCAACCTATTGTTTTTCCTATTTTGTTATAAAATTCTTTTTCTTCATTTTTTCCCATATTTTAAAACTCCCACTTTGGCACATATTCTTCTTCATGTTCGCCTAATTCTTGTATAAATCCATTTTCTATTCCTAGTTTTTCAACATAATCTTCAATCTCTTTCCATTCTTCTTTTGTTAATTTTCTATTTAATTCTTCTACTTCTTTTGCTTTATATGTTGGAAAATATTGAGCCATTATGCTAACATATGTATAATCTTCCATATTTTCTTTTATCCATTGTAAAACCTTTTTACTATTTTCAATATTATTAGGTAATACTAAATGCCTTATAATCATGCCTTTTTTCATTATTCCATTTTCATCAAATACTGGTTTGCCAACTTGTCTTTGCATTTCTTTTAGAGCTTTTGTTATTATTTCAAAATAATTATCTATTTTAGAATATTTTTTTGCTATATCATCAAAATAATATTTAAAATCTGGCAAATAAATATCTACATATCCTTCTAACATTTTTAAAGTTTCTACTTTTTCATATCCATTTGTATTATAAACAATTGGAATATTAAGTCCATTTTGCTTTGCAATCTTAATTGCTTCAATAATTTGTGGTACATAACTTGTAGGTGTTACTAAGTTTATATTTTCTACATCTTTTTCCTGTTGTTTTATAAAAATTTCTGCTAAATCTCCAATAGATATTTCTTTTCCTTTTCCTAATTGACTAATTTCATAGTTTTGGCAAAAAATACAGTTTAAATTACAATTAGAAAAAAAGACCGTTCCAGAGCCTTTTTCTCCACTAATACATGGTTCTTCAAAATTATGGGTTGAATATAATGCTATTTTTATTGTGTCTTTTGATTTGCATCTACCTATTTGATTTTCATTTCTATTTATATTACATTCGTGTGGACATATTTTACACTTCGTTAGATACTTTTTGTACATATATATTATCGCCCTCTTTTTTTAGTGTTACTATTTTTTTAGTGAATTTATCTAAATTATTTTTTACTATATCTTGACTACTGCTTTCTTGGTTTTCTTCTACTTTTCCTATTTCTTCATCATTTAAATTTCTGATAATTATTTGAAAATTTTGCATTCTTGTATTTTCAGTATTTTCAATATTTTCCTGAGAGTAATCTTCTAGATATTCTACTATTTCAACTTCATATCCAGTATCTGTTTTGTTTATCTGATTTAATAAAAAACAATCTTCCTCTTGGTCTAGTCCCATTCCTGTTGCATAATATTTATCTGTTTCTGCATCATATGTAAAATTTTCTGTGCCTTCTCTTGGGAATTCTTTTGTGAAATCTGGACCGAATAGTTCTTTTGCTTTTTCTTGAATTTGTTCATAGCTTAATTCATAATCTTCAAGATTCTTTTTTACCACTTCCCATGTCCACATATCGCTTGCTTCATTTATATTTTCGAATGTAGGTAATGCTTCATTAGTCACTTCTCTCCACATATATATTTTTGTTATGTATGTTTGTATTTGCTCTATTTCTTGTACACTTATTTGATTGTTTGTACTTATTGCCATATTTCTATATATTATCATTCCAACAAATATTATTAATAAAATTACTATTGCGACAATCATTTTTCTCATTTTCTTACATTCCTCTCATGTTTTTATCTTTCGATTGTCATTTTATCATTTCAATGGGAACGTGTCAAATGAAAGATTTGGCACGTCCCTAACAGCTCCATTCCATCACAACTTTAAATAAATCACCATCTATAACAATATCAAATGTTCCTTTTTGTAGTTCAGTTAGACTTTTTGCAATAGATAAACCTAATCCGCTTCCTTCAGTATATCTTGATTTATCGCCTCTAACAAATCTTTGCATTAATTCGTCACTACTAATATTTAGTCTGTCTTTAGAAATATTTTTTATACTAATATTAACTTTTTTATTTGTCTTTTTCACATCAATATATACTCTTGAATTTTCTTGTGCATATTTACTAATATTACTAAATAGGTTTTCCATAATCCTAAACATATATCTATTATCAGCATCTATTCTTACATCTTCCTTTGGCATATCTGTTTCTATTTGAAGATTTCTACTTTCAAGTCTATCTTTAAATTCTCCAATTGTTTGATTTATTAATTCTTTGATATTTATGCTTTCAATGTTCAATTTAACATTTCCAGAAGATGCTTTTGACGCTTCAACTAAATCTTCTGTTAATTTTTTAAGTCTTTGTGATTTAACATCTAAAATATCTATATATTCTTTAATTTTTTCATCTTTTATATCTTCTTTTTTCAATAAATCTACATAGTTTATTATAGATGTTAATGGTGTTTTTATATCATGTGATACATTTGTGATTAATTCTGTTTTTAGTCTTTCTGCCTTCAAATTTTCTTCAATTGCGTTTTTAAATCCTCCTGCTATATCATTGATATATATTGCCATTTCTTTTAAAGCTCCTTCAAGTTCTTGTTCGTTTATGTGAACATTGGTATCCCCGTCGTAGATTTTTTTTAAAGTTTCTTTAAGCATTTCTTCTTGCCTTACATATTTTCTTAATTGATAATATGCCCATATCCAGAAAGCTATTAAGATTAGTATTGCTATTCCTGTTACAAACATACTTAGAAGTATTGTTGTTATTAACACAAATCCCCAATAAAGCCAGAATATCTTTTTAGTGTTATCTGTTTTGTTTTTAAATTCGTCTATATATTTTTTTATCTTATTTTTAAACCATCTTAATATTTTATATGTTAAAAAGCTTCTCCAAAATTGTTTTGCTTTTATTCTTTTTATTGTTGTGATTGTTAATCCTGCTGTCATTACATAACAAATTATATATGAAATTATTAGTATTGTTACAAATATATAGTTAAAACTATCTGTTACACTATTTACTGCTATTGCCCAGAACATTGGTATTATGCAGCAAAATAGTAAAAATACTAATTCATATGGAAGTTCGTCTATAAAGTCTAATGTAATTCCTTCTTTTCCTTTTTTGTGTCCAATTGCCCATAATAGATATATTCCTATTATTGTTAATAATATTAAACTGATTGATAATGCAAATACCGGTAATTTTTGATTTGAAGTAACAAATTGATATATGTCTTGTGTGGTTACAAAATCAAATGATTGCTCTGTTCTTGCTTGATTATATGATGTGTATATATTATAATCTTTTAAAGTTTTTGATGTTTCATCTATTAAGTCTGGAGTATCATTCATTTCATGATAATATGTGTAATCATATTTCATATTATCTTGGTTCATATAATTTATGTCTGTTTGTATCTGTCCTTCTACCATGTTCCAATAATATGGATTTGAACTGTTTTCATTCATAGTTTGTTGATAGTCATTACTTTTTATGTTTGTATACATGTTTCCTGTTTCTTTATCTATTATTATATAATTTATACAAATTTCAGAGTCGGAATAGTAGTCCTCTGAATAATAATATTTTTGTCCTTTTGAATCTTCTAATTGTATGTATTGCCCTGTTTCTTCACTTCTTTCGGCTTTTCCAACTTTATCTAACACAGCGTAAAAATATTTATCTGCAAACCATTGGCTTTGCTTATATTCTGTTTGTGTATTTCCATCTCTTTGATATTCATTTAAATATGATATATGAACAATGCTAAGAAATAATATTGCAGCTAATATCGGAATTAATATATAGCATAATATTTTTAAAATAGATGATTGTCTTAATTTCTCCATTTTTGCTTCATTCCTTTCTTTCTAATTTTATTGTAATTATTCCCCAACGTTTTCTATCTTGTAGCCAATCCCCCAAATAACCTTCAAATATCTAGGTTCTTTTGGATTTATCTCAATCTTTTCTCTGATGTGTCTTATATGTACTGCTATAATATTTTCTGCTCCATAGCTTTCTTCATTCCAAACATTTTCATATATTTGTGGAATAGAATACACCTTTCCTTTGTTTTTTAATAAGAATTTCAATATATTAAACTCTGTTGCTGTTAATTTTACTTCTTTTCCATCTACTGTAACTTTTTTAGTTTCATCATCAAGTATTAATTCTCCTGTTCTATATATATGTTTATTATCCTTTTTCTCCATCGCTCCTAGTGATACATAACGTCTTATTTGTGAATTTACTCTTGCAATTAGTTCTAATGGATTAAATGGTTTTGTTATATAATCATCTGCTCCTTGATTTAATCCTCCTATTTTGTCATAATCTTCAGATTTTGCTGATAAGAGAATTACTGGAATAGATTTATCTTTTCTTAATTCTTCTAATGTCGCTAATCCATCTTTTTCTGGCATCATGATGTCTAGAATTATTAGATGTATTTCATTTTCCTTTACTTTTTCTAATGCTTCATTTCCATTGTAGGCTTTTATTATGTTATATCCTTCCTTTTTTAAATAGATTTCAATTGCTCCTACTATTTCTCTATCATCATCAACAACTAAAATATTGTACATTTTAATTTTCCCCTTTCAATCTATCTTCATGTTCTAGCAATAGTATACCACAAATATTATGAAGAAAAAATAGAGGAAAAATTAATTTTTCCTTAATGTCGCAATGGGGACGTTTCTCATGCGACATTATATAAAAAAATGTCGCATGAGAAACGTCCCCATTGCGACACTTTTTTATGCTGCAGGTGTTTGTCTTTTCTTTTTACCTGTAGGCTTATCACTATTTTCTTCTTTGTTTTTATTTTCATTTATAACTAATTCTGGTCCTTTGTTGTCCAAAATTGTTTCTTTTGTTATAATACATTTTTCTATATCAGGATTAGATGGTATTTCAAACATGATGTCTCTCATTCTTTCTTCAATTATTGAACGAAGGCCTCTTGCTCCTGTTTTTCTTTCAATTGCTTTATCAACAATTGCTTCTAAGGCTTCTTGTTCAAATACTAATTCTACTCCATCTATTTCAAATAGTTTTTGATATTGTTTTACCAATGAATTTTTAGGTTCTACCAATATTTGTATTAAAGCATTTCTGTCTAAATCTTTTAGTGTTGCTACTATTGGCAATCTTCCTATAAATTCTGGTATTAATCCGAATTTTAATAAGTCTTGTGGTAATAACTCTTGGAATATTTCATATTTATTGATTTCTTTTTGGCTTTTTATTTGTGTTCCAAATCCTATTGCTTTTTCACCAGTTCTGTCTTTTATGATGTTTTCAAGTCCTTCAAAAGCTCCACCACATATTATTAAAATGTTTTCTGTATTTATTTGTATTAGTTCTTGGTTTGGATGTTTTCTTCCTCCTTGTGGTGGTACTGATGCTATTGTTCCTTCTATTATTTTTAGTAATGCTTGTTGTACTCCTTCACCACTTACATCTCTAGTTATTGATGGATTTTCTGATTTTCTTGTTATTTTGTCTATTTCATCAATATATATAATTCCTTTTTCTGCTTTTTGAATATCTCCATCTGCTGCTTGTATTAATTTTAATAAAATGTTTTCAACATCTTCTCCAACATATCCTGCTTCTGTTAATGTTGTTGCATCTGCTATTGCAAATGGTACATTTAATATTTTTGCTAATGTTCTTGCTAAAAGTGTTTTTCCACAACCAGTTGGTCCTAATAATAGAATATTACTTTTTTGTATTTCTACATCATCTTTATTTTGCACTTCTTCATGTGCTATTCTTTTATAATGATTGTATACTGCTACTGATAATGTTTTTTTAGCTTCTTCTTGACCAATTACATAGTCATCTAATACTGCTTTTATTTCTTTAGGACTTGGTATATCATTTAATTCGTTTAAACTGTATCCCGCTTTTTCATCTTCATATAATTCTGCTTCTATTATACTATTGCAAAGCTCTACACATTCATCACAGATATATACTCCTGGTCCTGCTACTATTTTCCTTACATTTTCTTGTGATTTACCACAAAATGAACATCTTACACTTTTAGGTGCGTTATTTTTTGCCATACATCATTCTCCTTATCTACTTTCTTTTGTCCATAATTCCGTCTATTAATCCATATTTTAATGCTTCTTCAGCTGTCATGTAATTATCTCTTTCAGTGTCTTTTTGGATTGTTTCAACAGTTTGGCCTGTTCTTTCACTTAAGAATTTATTTAATTTTTCTCTTGTCTTAACTAAGTGGTCTGCATGTATTTTGATTTCTGTTGCTTGACCTGAAAGTCCGCCACCACCGATTAATGGTTGGTGAATTAAGATTTCTGCATTTGGTGTTGCAAATCTTTTTCCTTTTTCTCCAGCTGCAAGTAATGCTGCGCCCATACTTGCTGCCATTCCAATACAGATTGTTGATACTGGGCATTTGATATAATTCATTGTATCTATTATACCCATTCCATCTGTTATTGATCCACCTGGTGAATTTATATATAAATTGATATCTTTATCTGGGTCTTCTGATTCTAAGAATAATAATTGTGCAATTACTAAACTTGCTGTTGTTGCATTTACATCTTCTCCTAAAAATATTATTCTATCTTTTAATAATCTTGAGAAAATATCGTATGATCTTTCTCCTTTGCTTGTTTGTTCGATTACATATGGTACTAAACTATTTTTTTCTAACATAATTCTATTCCTCCTTGTTTTCCTTTATTAATTATATACCATTATTTTGAAATATAAACAATAGTTTTTGATTTTTTTATTAAATTTTATAAACATTCGCCTTGCTATTGTATTTTATATATAAGTTTAATATAAATAATAAGTAACAAAAAATGCTAAAAGCTAGGATAATTATTCACCCCAGCTTTTACTTATATTATTTCATTTTTGCGTTTTTTACTAAAAATTCTATTGCTTTTTGTGATGTTAATCCATCTTTGATGTAATTTCTTACATTTTCATTTTTCATGAATTCTTCATCATTTTCTTTTCCATAATTTTTAGCCATTTCTTTCATTTTTTCGTCAACTTCTTCTTCTGTTGCTTCTATTTTTTCAGCTTTTATTACTGCCTCTAAAGCTAAACGTGATTTAATACTATCTATTGCTTGAGGTTCATATTCTTTTCTCATTTCTTCAGTAGTTTTACCCATCATTTGAAGATATTGTTCTAATTTTAATCCTTGATATGATAATCTTTGTTCAATATCTTTTATCATGTTATCTACTTCAGTTTCAATCATTCCTGATGGAATATCTACTTTTACATTTTCACAAACAGCTTTTATTACTGCATCTTCAGTTTCATATTTTGCTTTGTCATCATTTTGTTTTTGTTGTTTTTTCTTTATATCTTCTTTTAATTCTTTTAATGTGTCAAATTCGCTTACATCTTTTGCAAATTCGTCATCTAATTTTGGTAATTCTTTTTTCTTTATTTCATGTAATTTAACTTTAAATGTTGCATCTTTTCCAGCTAATTCTTTTGAAAAGTATTCTTCTGGGAATTTAACATTTATATCTTTTTCTTCGTCAATTTTCATTCCAATTATTTGGTCTTCAAATCCTGGTATAAATGTGTTACTTCCTATTTCTAATTCATGTCCTTCTGCTTTTCCACCATCAAATGCTTTTCCATCAACAAATCCTTCAAAGTCAATTGTTACGATGTCTCCACTTTCTACTGGTCTATCTTCTACTGTAATCATTCTTGCATTGTGTTCTTGCATATGTCCCAATTCATGTTCTATATCTTCATCTGTTACTTTGTATTCGATTTTTTTGATTTCCACTCCTTTATATTTTCCAAGTTCAGCTTCTGGTTTTGTTTGCATTACTGCTGTAAATATTAAATCTTTTCCTTTTTCAATTTGTGTTACATCAATATCAGGTCTTGATACAACATATAAATCGTTTTCTTTTACTGCTTCATCTAATGCTTCTCCTGCTACTTCATTGAAAGCATCTTCGTAAAAGATTTCTTTTCCATAATATTTTTCTACTATATTCATTGGTGCTTTACCTTTTCTGAATCCTGGTATATTAAAATACTTTGCACTTTTGAAGTATACTTTTTTTATTGCGTCATTAAATTTTTCAGCTTCTACTGTTATTTCTAATTTTACTTCATTTGCGTTTTTTGTTTTTTCAACTTTACATTTCATTTTATTCAATCCTTTCTGCTTTCTTCCAATTCATTTTCTAAAGCCTATTTATTATACCACATTTTTCCTAATTTGCAAGGAATTTTTTATAATTTTCAAAAAATACTTGTTTTTTTTATTTTTTTGTGGTAAACTTGTAAATAGTCAATTTATTTATGAAATTTAGGAGGTGCAGTTAAGAATGGCAGTATGTGAAATTTGTCAAAAATCAGCTAGTCATGGAAATAAACTTAGCATTACTCGTTCTCATATAAGCAAAAGATCACCACGTACTTGGAAACCAAACTTAAGAAGAGTTAAAGCAGATGTAAATGGTGAAACAAAAAGAATTTATGTATGTGCTAAATGTTTAAAAGATGGAAAAGTAAAAAGAGCCTAAGCTCTTTTTTTGTTTTTCTCTACTTTTATATTTATACAATTAATTGTTACTTTTTCTTCTGTTGTATTATTAGTTTTTCATGGATTAATCTTTAATTCCAAATATCAACTTTACAATACCTCTTAGAAATTTGGGTACTTTTTTTACTACAATCGTCATATGTATCTCCCTCCTTTTTAACAAGCAAGCCACATTATTCCAATACTCACCACGGCTACTCCTATTATAAATAACCAACCTGTCGCCGGAAGTAATAAAACCATTAATATTCCTAATCCTAACCCAATTAAACAAACTGCTAATGTTTTTCTTAATATTCTACACAATTTATTACCTCCTTTTTTGTATATTATATTCTTTAATTAATTATTTGTTCCCAATTATGTTACATATTAAATTAAAATGATATATAAAAACTAATAATTTAAAGTTGACCTAGATTAGTTTTTCTTGTAAAATAATGTCGAAACTTATAAATTTCAAAATTCTAATTTATATTATATATAGAGGATGGTTGGTTATGAAAAAATCAGATGCAATTATTTTATTTAATAAATTAAAAGAATATTATCCAGATGCTACTTGTAGTTTGGATTTTAAAGAACCTTTCCAATTAGTTGTTGCTGTTATGCTTTCTGCTCAATGTACAGATGAAAGAGTAAATAAAACCACTCCTGAATTATTTTCTAGATGTAAAACTATACAAGATTTCGCAGATATTGATATTAACGAATTAGAGAAAATTATTCATCCATGTGGATTTTATAAAAATAAAGCTAAAAATATTAAATTATGTGCTAAACAAGTTTTAGAAAACTTTAATGGTGTCGTTCCTCACACTATGAAAGAACTAACTTCTTTAGCTGGTGTCGGTAGGAAGTCTGCAAATGTTATTATGCTTGAAGTTTTTGGAATTGCTGAGGGAGTTGCAGTTGATACTCATGCTAAAAGAATTTCTAATTTGACTGGTCTATCTAAAGAAAAAGAACCTGAAAAAATTGAACAGGATTTATTAAAAACTTTTCCTAAAGAATGTTGGAAGGATTTAAACCATTTATTAGTTTGGCATGGAAGGAATACTTGTGTTGCAAGAAATCCAAAATGTGATATTTGCCCTATTTCTAATTTATGCAAATTTGCAAAGTCAAAAAAATAGTATTTATGAAGCTTACTATTTAAACTTTTATTTAATTTATTATTTTTCAATTGACAAATTTAATATAAAGATATATTATTTTTTCATAAATTAATAATAAAAATATTTTAGGAGGTTTAAAATGTTAAAGAAAAAAATTGGAATGATTGTATTAGTGTTAATAACTGTGTTTGCACTTGTTTTGCCAGTAGCAAGAGCAGCTGAAACTGATACTGAAACTGATACTAATACATCAGAAAATCAAGTTACTTCTACTGAGGAAGAAAGTAATTTCAAACAAGGTGATGTTTATTTAACTGGTGATGATATAACAATTGATTATATCATAGATGGAAACTTATTTGTTTTTGCAGATACAGTTACAATTAATTCTCAAATTGGTGGAGATGCATTTATTTTGGCTAACACTGTAACTATTGGAAATCAAGGATATGTATTTAGCAATTTATTTACAGTTGCAAATACAGTAAATGTACAAGGTGTTGTTTATGATTTATATGCACTTTCAAATGATGTTACAATTACAGGATATGTATATCGTGATATTAGAGTAAGTGGTAATAATTTAAATATTTATGGTACTGTTGGTAGAAATGCATATGTTACTTGTAATAATATGAATTTTGCACAAGATGGTACTAATGAAACAGAAGAAACTACAACACTTAGTTCACAAGGTATGATTAATGGTAATCTAGAATATTCATCAAAAAATGAAATTACTATACCAGATGGAACTGTTACAGGTGAAGTAAAATATAATCAAATAAAAGCAACTAATACAAGAACTATGCAAAGTTACTTAATTTCTTTAGGAACTATTATAGCTACAGCAATACTTGTTTGGTTAATATGTTTATGGTTAGCACCTAAATTTGTTAAAAAATCAAATCTTATTGATAAGAAAAGTATTTTACCTGAAATTGGTTTAGGTATTTTAACACCTATTGTATTACTTATAGTTTCTATTGTATTAATATTATTAGGTATTACATCATCATTTGGATTATTACTTGTAGCTATATCTTTTATATTAATGGGATTAAGTACATCAATATTTATAATTGCAATTAACAATTTGATTTGTAATAAATTAAAAATCCAAAAAAATATTGGGAATTTCGGAATGTTAATTGTTACAGCTGCAGTTTTATGGTTAATTGGTTTAATTCCAGTTGTAGGCTCAATAGTTGGAATTATTGCAATTATAATTGGTTTAGGAATTTTAGTATATTATTTAATCAAGAAAGAAAAACCTAATAAAGACGAAAAAACAAAAGAAACAAAATAAAATATTAACTTTGTAGAATAAAAACTTAAGGGGGTGGTAGAAAGTGCCGTCCCTTTATTGACCAAAAATGGCTAATCGGGGACAGGTTTGGACTGACCAAAAATGGTCAGTCCGAACCTGTCCCCAAACTGACCAAACTAATTATTTTTTAATTCACTAATTATATCTTCAAATTTATTCGCCATCAATATTGCAGTCCCAGCAACTAAGATATTTGCTCCTGCATTTTTTACTATTGGAGCAGTCTTTAAATTAATTCCACCATCTACTTCAATATCTGTCTCTAAATTATTTTCTTCTAAATATTCTTTCAATTCTTCTATCTTTTTTACCATATCACTTAAAAAAGTTTGTCCACCTTTTCCAGGTTCTACTGTCATGATTAAGCATAAATGAATATATGGCAAAAATTCATAAATATCTTCTATTTTTGTATTAGGCTTAATTGCAATACCTACTTTACAATGATTGTCTTTTATATATTGTATTTTTTTCATTACATCTTCCTTATCTTTACATGCTTCTAAATGGAATGTAATTATATTAGGCTCTACTGCTAAAAAATCTTCTATTGCTTTATTTATATCTTCTACCATTAAATGTACATCTAAAGGTAAATTTGATATTCTTCTAATATATGATGCATATTCAAACATTTTTTGATATGTGTCCTTTTCGACGAATTTTCCATCCATTACATCAATGTGGAAATAATCTGTTTTTGCTGTTTCTAATTCAAAGAAAGTTGCTGATTCCTCTCCCTCTTTTACATTTAAAATAGATGTTGAAACTTCTACCATTTTTTTCTTTCCTCCTTTTGTTTTAGTTCTTCATAAATTTTGCAAAATCTATTATATCTATCTTGTGATATCTTTCCTTCTTTTACTGCTTGTTTTATTCCACAATTTTCTTCCTTAATATGTGTGCAACTGCTAGCAAATTCACAATTTTGTATTTCATCTCTAAACTCTTTAAAATATTCTGCTAGTCTATTGCTTGGTATTTCTTCAATTGAAAATGTTGAAAATCCTGGAGTGTCAGCTATATATGTATTTTCCTCTATTTCATATAACTTTGTTGATGTAGTTGTGTTTTTTCCTCTTTTGTTTCTATTACTTATTTCTCCTTCTTGTGTTAATTCCTTTTTGAAGATTGCATTTATTAATGTGGATTTTCCTACTCCTGAATTTCCTGCTAAAACATTTATATTTCCCTTTAATTTTAAAATCAAATTGTCAATCGATTCATTTTCTTCTATTGCTGTTTTTGATAATTCTCCATTTTTTTGTTCACTTCTTTTGTTTGCCTGTGTTTCTATTACTTCATACCCTATTTTAGTATATATTTCTTTTATGCTTTTAAATTCTTTTTCATCATCCAAATCTATTTTATTTAAAACTATACATACCTTCAAATCTAAAAATTCGGCAAATGCAAGTTGTTTGTCTAACATTAATAAATCTGGTTTTGGATCTTTACTTGATACTACTAACACAAGTTGTGTAATATTTGCCATTTTAGGTCTTTTTATATATACTTTTCTTTCTTCAATTTGTGTTATTACTGCTTTTTTATTTTCTTCATCTGTCACTTCAAATTCTACAAAATCTCCTACTACTGGTGTTATTTCTTCTTTTTTGAATTTTCCTCTAGCATAGGCTTCATAGACTTCTTTTTGACTATTTTTCTTGTTCTTATCTTGTTCTCTATTTTCTATTTTATACAAATTTGCGATATTTTCTATAATTAATCCTTGCATAAATTCTCCTTTATATATCAATATTTATTAATCTTTCATATATATTAATATACTATATTTTAGAAAAAAACTCAAGAAAAAACCACACTGAAAGGATAAATTCAATGTGATTTTTCTGTTTTTTTATGCTCTTTTTACTTATTACTAATCTTTTATTTTAGTTAAAATTTATTGTTGTTGCACTATTAAAGTTTACAGTTTGAGTTCTTGACCAGTTTCCTCCATTTGAATCTGTTATTGTTAATTGAACTGTTGCTGTTCCTTTTCCTTGAATTGTTGCAGTTTTATTTGTAGTTGATTTATCTACATTTGAATCTGTATATACTGTTTCTCCACCAACTTTTATTTCTATATTTACTCTATTATTTGTAGTTGTTCCGCTCGTGGTGTTTTCATCTCCTGTTGGCTCAGTATATCCAGTAATTTGTTTTATATTTATATTTGCAGTTACAGTTTTTGTCTCTGCTACTTTATTTACTGTTATAGTAATTGTTGTTCCTTCATCTACTACTTTTCCGCTATCAATACTTTGTTTTAAAACAACTCCATTATCTCTTGATGTATCTTCTTCATATGATACATTTACTTTCAAACCTAATCCTTGTAAGGTATTTGTTGCATTAGCCTCTGTTTGGCCAATTACACTTTGCACTGTTACTTGTTTTATACCTGTTCCTGTACTTACATGGATTTTTACTGTATCTCCTGCATAAGCTTCTGAATCTGGGTCTGTTTCTTGGCTAATTACATATCCTTCTTCAACTGTTCTACTTGTTTCTTCAACTACTTCAGCCTCTAAATTTGCATCTTCTAGTAATTTAATTGCTTCATTCTTTTCTTTTCCTTCAACATTTGGAACTGTTGTCTTTTCTAATCCTTTGCTTATTACAACTGATACTGTGCTTCCTTCTTTTACTTTATTGTAGTTTTCCATATATGCTGGATCTTGTGAAATTACAAACCCTTCAGGTACATCCTTGTTATATTCTTCTGATGATACTTCAAATACCAGTTTTGCATCTTCTATTTCTTTTTGAGCTTCCTCTTTTGATAATCCTACGACATTTGGCATTGAAACTTCTGGCGGGTTTGTTATGTTTAATACTGCCATTGTTCCACCTAAACTTATGGCAAATAGTAAAATCAATCCAATAAAAATACTTAATGCTTTATGTCTTTTTATAAAACTCTTGAATTTTCCATCTTTTTTACCTTTTTTATTTTTATCTTGATTTTCTTTTTCATCATCTAATAAATTTCCATACATATCTGTATTTATTTTTTGTGTTTTTGCTGTTGGGTCATATTCTTCCTCTTCAACAAAATCACCATCTGGGTCTTTTAAAGATTTTCTCAAATCTCTTAGCATCTCTGTTGCTGATTGATATCTTAGTGTTGTATCTTTTTGCATTGCTTTTAGAATTATTTTATTTACTGATGTTGGTAAATTTGGATTTAATTCTATTGGTTCTTCAGGCTCTTCTTGCATATGTTTTAACGCAACAGAAACCGGAGTATCTGCATCAAATGGTACTCTTCCTGTTACCATTTCATACATAACTACTCCTAATGAGTATAAATCTGATTTTGCATCTGTATATCCTCCTCTTGCATGTTCCGGTGAGAAATAGTGTACAGATCCTATTGTTGTTCCAAATGCTGTTATTGTTGAATTAGAAACTGCTTTTGCAATTCCAAAGTCTGTTACTTTTGCAATTCCGTCTTCTGTTATTATAATATTATGTGGTTTTATATCTCTATGTATTATATTATTTCTATGCGCTGTTTCTAATGCAGAAGCTATTTGAATTGCTACATTTACTGACCATTTCCAAGGTAGTGGTCCTTTTTCTTCTACGATTATTTCTTTTAGTGTTTTTCCTTGTATTAATTCCATTACTATATAATGTAGGTTGTCTTCAACTCCGACATCATAAATTGATACTATATTTGGATGTGTTAATCTTGCAGCAGATTGAGCTTCAACTTCAAATCTTTTGATAAACTCTTCATCTGTTGTAAATTCATCTCTTAATATTTTAACTGCTACATCTCTTTTTAGAATTTTATCTGTTGCTCTATATACTGTTGCCATTCCACCATTACCTATTTTTTCAATCATCTCATAACGGTTACCTAATAGTTTACCTTCTAAATTCATAATTTCTCTCTCCTTAAATCATGTTTACATGAATTTTCATATGTTTTTTATTACAATTACTGTTATGTTGTCATATCCACCATTTTCATTAGCTAGTCTAACTAACTCTTTAGGTGCTTGTTCTATATCTTTTTTTGCCTCTCTAAAAATATCTTCTTGTGACACTAAATTTGTTAATCCGTCTGAATTTATTATTAAAATGTCATCTTTCAAAAATCCTTTTACCATAACATCTGGCTCTACAAATGCATTGCATCCCAATGCTTTCATAAGCATATTTTTTTGTGGATGATGTACTGCTTCTTCTTGTGTTATTGTTCCGTCTTTTACTAATTTTTGTACATAACTATGGTCTTGTGTTAATTTTCTCATAAATTCTTTTCTTATTCTATATATTCTACTGTCTCCAATATGTCCGATAAATACTTTATTATTATATATTAAGCAAATTTCTAAAGTAGTACCCATGCCTTCTAGTTCTTTGCTTTCCTTTGATTTTTCATATACTACCATATTTGCATATTCCATACTACTTCCTACTAATTGTATTATACTATCTTTGTCTTTTTCTATTTCTTTAAAATTGTTTTCTATATAGCTTTTGGCTGATTGTATAGCTAGCTTACTTGCTATTTCTCCTCCATTGTATCCTCCCATTCCGTCTGCTAACATGTATAGCTGTACTTCGTCTAATGAGTCTGATATGTAGTAATAGTCTTGGTTTATTTCTCTTACTTTTCCTATATCTGACTTGGCATATGCTTTTATCATTTTCTCACCTCTTTTTATGCCTTGTTCTCATTTTATTCGTTATTTTATTTTATATCACAACTTAATAGATTTTGCAATGTTTAATCGCAATTGTTTCAAAAAAATTGTTATCATTTTACATTGTTTTATTCCATGTTTATCAAGGTTATAATATTTGAGTTATAAAACTATAATATAATTGCAAAATAATAAGGATGGTGCAGAAATGAGTGTTTTAGATAGATTTTGGCCAAAAGATGAGTTAGTTCAAAAGACCATTGAAATTGAAAGTAGCCTTTATGATGAAATTGAGTTTTTATGTGAAAATGTTTATGATACTTCTGTTAGTAAAATTATTAATGCTTGCATTGATGAATTAATTGAAACAGAAGATGTTAAGTTGTATCCAAAAGAAGCAAATGAACTTTTTACTAAACATTCTATTATTCTTAGAAAAAGTTCTTTAAATAATTTGGAGAAGCTTAAGGATAAGTATGGTATTTCAGTTTATAAGTTGATTCACATTGCTATTAAAAATGTGCTTTTACAATATCATGAAGAAAAGGGCTAATGAGACTATCGTAAAAGTTGTGTAAATCGGAAGGAAATCCAATTTACACAACTTTTACGATAGTCTCATTTTTAAATAAAATCTAAACTTTCTCTACATATATTTCATCATTTACTGCTACTACTGTGTAACAATTTAAATTTTGTATATCTTTTATTTCTTCAAATCCCATATATTCTTTTATTTGATTTCTTGCCTCTTCTTGTTTTTCTTTTAATTTTCCTGCTTCTTCTTTTTTTAAATATTTAAATTCTATCATTACGCCTTTGTATCCTTTACTTTTATCTTTTGGTATTAATAATATATCTGGATATTTTCTTTGTACTTCCATCTCTGATTTTAATCTAAATATTTTTAGATTCATTGCTATGCAAAATAATCTTTCATTACTTTATTTGGTATTTTTAATTCTGGTTTTTCAAATACTTCACCTGCTATAGTCAAATAGCCTAAATAGTATAACATTGAAACTAAATCTGTTTCTGTAAATTCCATTGCTGGATTGAATTTCTGTGTTATTTCCTGACGTAGGGACACTAAAATGGTAATAATTGGATGAATTTTAGTATACATCTATATCGTCTTCAATTTTCTTAC
>CALXFF010000003.1 GCA_944387525.1 uncultured Clostridia bacterium
CGTTCAGCTTGTGAAAGTCTTTTCTTTCCTTCAAATGTAAATGGTTTTGTAACAACACCTATTGTTAATATTCCCATTTCCTTAGCAGTTGAAGCAACTATTGGTGCAGCACCTGTACCTGTTCCTCCACCCATTCCGGCTGTAACAAATACCATATCTGCTCCTCTTAATACTTCAGATATTTCAGATTTACTTTCTTCTGCTGATTGAGCACCAATGTCAGGATTTGCCCCTGCTCCTAATCCTCTTGTAATTTTTTCACCAATTTGAATTTTTGTATTTGCTTTTGAAGTTTGTAATGCTTGTCTATCTGTATTTACTGCAATGAAGTCTACTCCTTTAATTCCAGCATCAATCATTCTGTTTACAGCATTATTTCCTGCTCCTCCAACACCTATTACTTTGATTGTTGCTGTTCCATCCATCATTGTTATATTGCTATCATCATTGTAATCCATCATTTAGTTCTTCCTCCCTTATTTTTATTTATATTTTTAAAATTAATAACTTAAATTATGAATAGAAAAATTCTTTAATTCTTTCTAAAATAGTTTTTATAAAACTTTCATTACTTTGTGTATCTATACTACTTGAAACTGTTTTAGCAAATGGTCTTGCTGCTATATATCTCACTAAAGCATAACTTGTTCTATATGCTGGTTTAACTGTACTAATTGCTCTTCCAGTTGATATTTTTACAGGTATATTTAGATTGATTTTTCCTGCTACATCACTTTTACTTATATTAACAATTCCTTGTCCAGTCAAAACAACATTATTAATTTTTGATTTAATTCCTTGATTTGTAATGTCTTTATTTATTATTGAAAAGATTTCTTCAATTCTTGCTTCGATAATCTCTATTAGCTCTGAACTTTTAATAATTCTATTTTTATTATCATCTTTTGATGTATTTAATATTATATCATTATCGTTGTCAATATAAGATTTTAGAGCTAATCCATATTGCCTTTTTAATTTATCAGCCTCTTCTTCTGATATATTTAAAACTACTGCAATATCGTTTGTGATATTATCTCCACCTACTGGAATTGAATTTGTATATATAAAGCTAGAACCTTCAAATACTCCTATATCTGTATTTCCAGCACCTATATCTAATATCATAACATTATCATGCAATTCATTTTTATCTAACACTAAATTTCTTTCAGCTAATGTTGTTGGTACGATTCCGTCTATTTCTAATCCTGCTTTTTTGAATATATTATGCAATTGCCTTACATAGTCTTTTTGAGCTAATATTACCTGTGCACTAATTGTAAAACTAGAACTCAAATTTCCTACTGGATCGGCTACTACATCACCATTGTCTAACACAATTTTGTCCGGTACTATATCAATTAAAGTTTCTGCATCTGGTATATCTATATCTTTAACTTGCATTATTGCATTTTGCACATCTCTAACTGAAATTCCTGCATATTTATCTTTTACATCTTTTGTGATTGTATTTTGTACAATTGTTACATATTTTCCTGGAATTGTTACATAGGCTGAATTTATTTTTAAATTTGTTTCTTCTTCGGCATCTTGTATGGTTTTTGCAAT
Source organism: uncultured Clostridia bacterium (assembly GCA_944387525.1). Taxonomy (GTDB): domain Bacteria; phylum Bacillota; class Clostridia; order TANB77; family CAG-508; genus CAG-269. The sequence continues at coordinate 1,573 of CALXFF010000003.1, forward strand.
GCTTAATGTTATATCTTCTTCGTTTATTATTTTACCTTTCTTTAGTCCACTACATTTATAAGAGGTATTACATATAATCTCGATTTGACCAAAGTTATTTACTTCTCCTACAACCGTGCAAACCTTACTTGTTCCTATGTCAATACCTACAATGATATCTCCGATTGCCAAGTTAATTCCTCCAATTTTGTATTAAATTTCTTAAGTGTATATATATTACATTTTTAGACAAATGTCAATAGGATTTGTTATATTTTTGTAATGTTCTTGTAATATAATTGTAATAAGAAAACATATAAAAACGACATGGCATATATTCTAATTTTAGATTATTTACAACATGTCGCATATCTTTAATACACTTAAGATTCTACTACATTTTCTCCTTTATTTTTTTCTTTCTCATTTTCCTGATTATCTTGTTCTCTAAGTTTTTTAAATTTGTCTGACCATTTATCAACATAGTATCTTCTTATGATTGCTAAATTTGTAAACATTCTACCAACAAAAACTACTATTGCTGCTAAATATATATCTACATTCAATTTTTGTCCTAATATTGTTAATAAAATTGATAAAATTGCATTTCCAAAAAATCCTGTAATAAATATTTTTAAATCAAAATTTTTATTTATAACAGATGTAATTCCACCAAATACTGAATCTAGTGCTGCAATAATCGCTATTGCCAAATAACTTGAATATGTATATGAAATCATTGGAGCATTTATCCCTATAATAGCTCCTAATATACATCCTATTAATATAGCTATAAATATCATTTTCTTCCTCCTTGATTTTCATTATTGAATATATTTTGTTGTTATCTCATCATCATATTTTAATATAGTCATTTTATCCTTTTTTTCTATTGTCACATCATGCCCAATTGTCCTAAGTTCATCAACATATCCGCCTTTTCCTACTAAAGCACTTTCTAGATATGATTGATTTCCTATTGCTTTGATTATATATGGTGCTAAAATTCTTTGACCATTAATTCTTACAAATAAGTTATCTGTGTTTGCGTCTATATTAACTATATCTGTCATATTTATAATTCTTTCATCATTTATTGATATAGCTTCTGCTCCGGCTAATTTTAATGCATTTACTATTACAAGTAAATCATCTGCATTTATTTGACTTATCTCTTCATTATCTGTCTCTCTTAATGTAACTATTATTCCTTCTCCTTCAACATCAGTTTTTCCTAAATTCATATTAACTGTAGCTAACTCGTCATCAACCAATTTTTCTGTTTCTTCATTTGACTCTTTTGTCTTTTTATATTCCTCAATTGTACTTTGAACTTCTTCATATTGTGCATTTGTTTCATCATATTTTGACTTCCAATTGGCAAGCTCTGTTCTCAGTTCTGTTTCTCTCATATTTTCTATCGAAGTTATATCCGTTTCATTTACAATTTTAAACTGCATAAACATAACTAATACTAGCACAAAGCATGCAATTCCAATTGTAATTGTCATTGTTATTTTACCTTTTTTTATATTTAGCTTTTTCTTCATAGCAATTATTTTCTTTACTAAAGGTCACATCTCGCTTTGCGAAACCTTTTCTTTACTCTTTAGAAAAGAATTCCTCCTTTCTATAATATTTTGAACTTTATTATTCTATATTTTAATTAACAGTTTTTGCATATTCATAAGTGATAACGCCTGTATATTTTGGAATTGTAATATTATTTGATTTTTTCAATTCAACACCAACTGTAGCATTTTTTAAAATCTCCAAATATCCTCCAGGTCTTGATAAAGCTGCTAACTGTTCTGGAAGTCCTATTGCTTTAATTTCAAATGGTGCTCCAACTTTTTCTCCATTTATTTCTATTATATTTCCACCACAAACTATACTGCTTGTTGGAACTAATCTTTGGTCATTTATTGATATAGCTTCTGCTCCTGCATTTTTTAATTCGTTTATTACACTTAGTACATCTCCATCATGAACCAGTAACTCACTTGCATTTAATACAGAATTTGCATCTCTTGTACTATCGCTTAATGTTATTATTACCCCTGGTCCTGTAACTTCAGTTAGACCAATCATTTTGTTTCCTTGTTGTATTTCTTGTTCTTTTGCTTCTAAATCCTCATTGTTTTGAGTTGATTCTTGTCTTACTTTCTCTAATTCCGCTTCTGCTTTTTCTAATTCTTTGTATCTATTTTCGTATCTCTCTTTATATCTTAAAACTTCTGCTCTTAGGTTATTTTCTTCATAATTTTGGCTTACTGTTGAATCTGTCCCTTGAACTGTTCTTACTTGTACACATATTCCTAATGTCAAAGCAAAACACATTATTCCTAGTACTATACTTATTGTTCTCTTATGCGTCATTTTTTCACCTCTTCCTTATATATTTTTTCTAAACCTTTTGTCTAAAATATGGTTGGAATTTATTATTTAAATCTCCATTTACAAATATATCTCCTGCATTTTCTTTTTCTTTTTCTAAAATTGCTACTACATATAGCATCTTATTACTTAAATTTGAACTATCTCCTAAATGTACATATTTATTTTCTTGCTCTAAATATATAATATATTCGTTTTTGTTGCTAATGTCAATATTTGTGACCTCTGTGTCTAAATTATTTTCTTTTGCTGAACTCATTATTTTCAAGACATCTTCTAATTTTCCTAAATCTTCATCATTTAATCTTTGATTAAGTGAAACTTCTTGTTCTGCTGTTGATGAATTCAAAATTATTGGAAGCCCTTTATTATCCTCAGATATTTCTAGAATATATCCTTGATTATTTATTATAGCATATTTTCCCATATAATCCACACTATATGTTGGAATTCTTTCTTCTATTTCTATTTGTACTGTACTTGGTATTTTTCTATGTACCTCTACATTTTCTACATATGGATTTTCTTTTATTTTTTCTATCACATTATTTGAAGAAAATTTGAATATATTTTGGTCTGTCCTTAATTCAGATAAACTTATAATTGTATCACTACTAACTTGACTATTATTTAATACTTGTATGTCCTTTATGTTAAAAATTGGTGAAGTCAATGCAAAAGTTATTCCACCTGCAATTACTCCAATTATTAATATTATTTTTAAAACAAATTTAATTCTTCTGTTTCTTTTTTTACGTTTTCTTTCTTGCTTACTTAATTGTTTTCTTCTCTCTTCTTCTTTTTTTAATTTGTTTTTATTAGTCATATTAATGACTTCTTCTGTTTCAAAGTCAAAATCATTATTCTGCTCTCTTTGCATTTTGTTTTGCTTGATTCTTTTTTCCCTTTCTTTCTGCTTCTTTTTCTTCACTAAGTCTTCTATATTTTCTTTTCTAGCTTGTCCATTTTTCATATAATATAAGTTCATATCTGATTCTTTAGACTTCAATTCAAATTCCTCCTTTGGTCACTTTGGTCACTTTGGGGACAGGTATATCTATAAGGTCCGTCCCCTAATCCCTGTTTTTAGGGATTTTGAGGACCGTCCCTTAATCCCTCTTTTTGATTTCAATTCCTAAGTTATTCAATTTTCTGTCAAATCCTTCATATCCTCTTAAAATATATTCTATGTTATCTACAGTTGTTGTTCCTTTTGCCATAATTCCAGCTAATACTAAAGCTGCTCCTCCTCTTAAGTCTGTTGCTTTAACATTTGTACCATATAATTTTCGTACTCCTTTTATTATAGCGGTTTTTCCTTCTATATTTATTTTTGCTCCCATTCTAATTAGTTCACCGTGTATATTTATACCTATTTTCAAAAATGTTTTCAACTATAATTGATGTCCCTTTTGCTGTTGTTAGAGTAGTTGCAAATATTGATTGCATATCTGTTGGGAATCCCGGATATGGCATTGTTTTTATATCTACTGCTTTTAGTTTTTTTGGTGCTTCAATTTCTATTTCTCTTCTTTGTACTTTTAATTTACATCCTGTTTCTTCTAATTTATTAATAACTGGTGTTATATGTTCTGTATCCACATTTTTTAAAAGTATATTTCCATTCGTTGCTGCTGCTATACATAGAAATGTTCCTGATTCTATCCTATCCGGCATGATGTTATAACTTACATCTTTTAAATTTTTCACACCTTCTACTTCTATTTTATTTGTTCCTGCTCCTTTTATTTTGGCTCCCATTTTGTTTAAAAAGTTTTGTAAGTCTACAATTTCAGGTTCTCTTGCAGCATTTGTGATTATCGTTTTTCCTTCTGCTAAGCAACTTGCAAGTATTGCATTTTCTGTTGCTCCGACACTTGGAAAATCTAAGTCAATTTTTTCTCCTACTATTTTATCACAACTACATGCTATTTTTCCATAGTTTTGGTCAATATTTATTCCTAATTTTTCAAATGCTTTTAAATGTAAATCAATTGGTCTTGTTCCAATATCACATCCTCCTGGATATGAAAATATTGCCTTTCTATGTTTTCCTAGTAATGCTCCAGCCAAAATTACTGATGAACGCATTTGTCTCATTAAATCTTCTGGTATTTCATATTTGTCAATTTTATTTGTGTCTATTATTATTTTATTAGACTTTTTTGTTACATTTCCTCCTAATTTTTTTAATATTTCAAACATCATTTGCGTATCATGTATATTTGGAACATTATATAATGTTGTTTTTCCTGCATTTAAAATAGTTGCAGCTATTATTGGAAGTGCAGCATTTTTTGAACCTGATATTGTCACTTCTCCTTCTGCTTTTTTTCCACCTTGGATTATGTACTGTGCCATTTTTTATATCATTCCTTTCTCTAGGCTCTATCCTAGTTGGAAAAGAATTAAATTTTGGCAAGGAAAACAAGTTTGAAATTTATGAGGCGTACTATCTGTACGTTGATTAAATTTCAAATGAAGTTTGACGTAGCCAAAATTCTAATTATTTTTCAACTATCCACCTTGCATATTATATTTAGGTAATATAACGGTTTACCTATAACCTTCTTTTGCTATATTTTATGTTTTCTTTACGTAAAATGTGTCTTTATGCAAGGTGAATTGTTTTCTTTAGTCATTAAAATATTATATTTAATATATAATATTAAAAGTTCTAAAATTTCAAGATTGTTCTCAAAATTTTAGAACTTTTTATTTCATACTTATGTATCTAATGAATAAATATAAAGTACATTAGAATCTATATCAAATGTAGCAATCGAATAATTTAAAGATGCTCTATTAAAAATTTCATTATAATAATACTTATCTATTGCTTCGCTATGCCTATCTAAAAATATCCAGTAACCATTATTTATAAATGGATTTTCTATGTCTTCATCTATACTATTATAAGCACATTCTTGTAGTATTTCAGGTATTGGTAACTTATTCCAATGTGAATTATTACTTATATTACTTGTAAGTTCCTTGGCTTGTTTATCTGAAAAATAAAATTTTGCAAGTGTTTCTCCATCTCCATGAAATCCACCATGCATATCTTTTTCTTCCATCTTTGCAAATATTGGAATTGGTATCTCAATGAGTGAAGAATAAAAATTATAATCATAAAGTGTATGTAAATATATTATATGTGCTATTATCAAAAGTAATATAATAAAACAAGCTATTTTAAAAAATTTCTTCATTATTAAAGTCACCTCTTACAACTTTTGAATTTCTCCATTCTTTTGTACTTTTATTGTAAGCTCTGCAATGACATCATATTCTTTAATAACTCCTAATTTTTGAGAAATAAATGCTAAATTATATAATGTACTAGATAATATACTTTTTGGAATATTATTTGCATCAAAATAATATTCTAAAGGTGCTTTCCATTTAGTAAAATCAAAAGTATCACTTAATGTAATCTCTATATTCCAATCTAAATTAGAATCTTGTTGTGCCTCCATTTTAATATTAGCATTGTGAATAGCAAAATATAAATCACTATTTTCAAAAGCCACATATTCTTGTCCTATTGGTATATATATTTCTTTTTCTTTTTTATGCTTATTTATAATTTCATTTATCTTATTCTTAAAGTTCTCATCTTTAACTATTAGCTCTATAAATTCTTCATCACTTATTAAAAAATCAGTTGGTTCTTTTTCTAAAGAATGTTGTAATAATTCTGCTGCTAATTCATAATTAAAGTATCTCCCTCCTAATTCAATTACAGTCTGCCAAAATGCATATTGCATTGCTTTTAAACTATTTCTATCATATTGACTCTTGTGTTTTTTCAAATTTTCAAAATTGCCATAATGTAACTGATTTAAATATTGATATGTCAAATATCTATCAGTAAGCCAAATCTTTTGATTATTATTAATTTTCGAAACATTTGTAATCTTCATAATGTTTTTATATAAAAGTTGTTCTTTGTTTTTACATCTTCTAGGCTTTTCAATATTTAAAAATGTAAATATATTATTTATACATCCGTTTCCAAATGTAGATTTAGATTTTTTCATATCTCTTTCACATAATAAACATTCATGCATAATATCATCTCCAATTCTACTTCAATATCACCATTTTTTCCTATTTTGACAATTTATTTTAATTTTTCACTATGAATTTAATTTTCAGATGTTGACAATTGGTTACCATTTTATTTTATTCTTCATAAGAATCTAATTTTCTTATTTCTTTAGCATTTTTATTAGATATAATTTTCTTTCCTTTATATGTTAATTTTTTTATCATTTTCCATTGTTTTAATTGATATAATACTTATATCATTAATTTTAAAATTTTTCAACGCTTTAGCAAAATTTTGTTCTCATTTTCCTTATTACTAAAGCTCTACTTCGTTTTGTAATTGGAGATAAACTATATGAATTTGCTATAACTTTTATTTTTCTCTTTACTTTTATCATATTTTCTGCTATTATTGAATTGAACTACTGAAAGTATGAATATACCGTAGGTAGTGTTTTTTATTTTAATTTCTTTTTAGCTTTTGATAAAATTCTTTTATTCTTTTCTTTTTCAATTTGCTTTGCACTTTTACTTGGTGTTGGTAAATTCTCTGGCATTGTACCACCAATTCTTTTTATAGTTTGCCTAACAGCCTGCCCTACATTATGATGTGTTATACAAGCATCATCTTCATTATCTATATTCTTATTTTTTAAAACCTCATCTGTCTGTGTAATTCTAAATAAATTAGCTGCTAATTCTGTACTACTCATATAATCTAATATATCTTCTTTTTCTGATATTCCTTTTCTATTAGCTATATCTTTTGCAGTTTCTCCATTATATAATCCTCTATATCCATAATTATTAAATTTTCCGTAATTTTTCACACCTGCTGATTTTGCTGTATCAAATAAATATTTATTTTTATCTTTTACATTTTTTCTAGTATATAATCTTTTTTCATCTTCACTTAATTGTTCATATTCTTGTCTTGTTATTTCTTGTTTTCTAGTTTGTACTGCAAAATAAGTTTGTGCTAATGCTATTGCTTTTTTTCTACTATCTCCATTTTGTGCAATTAAATAACATGCATATCTTGTAAGTTTTATATCGTCTATTTCCATTTCAGCATTATTTCCTACTTTTAACACCTTCCCGACGTCGGCAAAGTGTTCCTCTTGTGCAATATCACTACCTTTACAGGCATCTTTTGCTTTAGTTATTACATTTTTGAAATTTCCCCATTTGCTATATTCCAACATTGTCATTAGTTCTCTAGCATACCAAAATTCAACTCCATTTTCATCTACATGTTTAATACTTTCAAAGTCTTTTTCTGTTTTATTTACTAAATTATTTGCCATGTATATCAACTCCTATCAGCTTTTAAATCATACTATTAAATTAATATTGTTCTATAATTTCTATTTGTATCATATTTATTAATTATTTTCAATACTTTTACGAATTTTTGTTTTTATTTTTTATATATTTTTAGATAAAAAAAGAAGGTACAGATTATTATTCTATATCCTTCTAATATCACATCTTAATCTTCCTTAATATTATATTTTTTCATTAATTCTTTTGCTTTTTCTACTCCCTCTTCTGTTAAATATGTAGATTTTGCTTTATGTGTGCTTCCTCCTATTAAGTGTTCATCCTCTAATGCGTTCAGTATATCAAAATCATACCCTTTCCATGCTCTATGAAATTCTCCATATGGTTCTTTTTCTATCCAAGAATTTAAATATAATAATAGCAATGTTAATTCTTTTATTTTTTCTTCCATTTTTTCACTCTCCTACACTACTTCTTTCTAATGAATTTTTTAAACATTTTTTATAAACATTATAATGTGTATATTCCTCTTGAAATTTCTGTAATAAAATCTTACATTCGTTTACTCTGCCCTCTTGACTCAAATATTCAACAAATGCAATTAAATAATCTGCAACTTCTTGATATCTTCCACGTTGTTGTGTCTTTAAATACTTTTTAGTTATTTTTGATATTTTATTTTCAAATTGTTTTTCCACTTTCTCTATCAGTTCTTCTGGAATTTCTTTTTTGGTAGCTTGCATTATTTTAAAAATCAAGTCCGTATCTAAGTTATTTTCTATATCTTCTATCTCTTCTACAAATTTCTCTCTTATTAATTTCTTTTCATTATTCTTTCTGCTTCCAAAAAATAACAAATAATAAAATATTAAGTTTTCAACACGCTCTTTATCATAATTATCTAGTTTTTCAAATATTACATATACATTTTCTATTTTTCCTAAAATAAGGTCAATCAAAATTTTCTCACGTTCATTTTTTTCTTTAACAACAACAAATTTATCACTTAATTTTGTTATTTCTTTGATTTGATTATCAACTGAAAGATTTTCACAAATTTGTAATGTATATACAAGTTTAGGATGTAAATCATTTATATTATATAAATATTTCCTTTTTAATTCATCATCTTTCATTATATCACATAAATCAATAATCTTTTTATATATTAATTCTTTTTGTCCATCTTTCATATTTATTTTTTCTAATGCAAATAAATATTCTAATAATTTATTATATTCAAATTTATTCATCATAAATTCGCACAATAATTCAAATATTCTCACATTATCTACGCTGTTTTTTTGTAAAAACTTAAATACTTCTTCTGTACCATTTTTTTCAATTAAAAGTTGAAATACAATTTTATATGAAAACCATTTATCACATTCTGTTAATTTATTTACTATTGGTATAATCATTTCATTTCTAAACTTTTCATGTTTTTTAGAAAATTCATGAATCACATAAGCATCTAAATTATATCTATGCTCTTCAAAAGCTTTTTCAAATTTTTCAATCTTATTTACATCATCTGCATAATATATTGCATTTAAATAATTTAAATAGTGTTCTTGTATTTTACATTCAAGCATATCTTCAACATGATAATAATTAGGTAATAAACTATGTAATTCCTCATGATTTCTTTCTGTAATATCGAATATCTTTTCATATAAATCTACAACTTCATTATATTTCTTTTCACCAAATAATCCTTTTATTCCTCTAAAAGCTCTGTCAATTTCATCAATCCAAGATTCATCTCCTATTACGACCTCTTCATCTAACGAATAGTCATAATACGACTCATCACAGTAGAGTCCTTTTTCTGCATCAGATATTACTTTATCTATTATTTTATTTATTTCTTTAAATGTTAATTTCTCCTGCATTTCACCTTTATTAATTAAATAATTTGCTCTTGTAAATTTATTTTCAGGAATAATTTTTAATAAATCACAGACCAATTCTTGCCATTGCTCATTTGATAATTCTTTACATTTAACTTTTCCTTCTAATTCTTTTTCTATTGTTTTATTATTTTCTACATACTTCATTCTTGATTTTCTCCTTGTAAAAAGTATTACTATATTTATCAAGTTATATCACAAATAAACACTTTTATAAATACTTTTGCATATTTTCTACATCTATACAATCTTCTATAAACTGTTTTTTCAACAAATCCTTAGGAATAATATAATTATATTTACCCGATTTTTGCAAAATATCTGGTATTTCAAATTGTTCTTTATCTATACTTTCATGTTTTATTTCTTCTAATATATTTTCTATTTCTTCTTTACTTTTCTTTGTCTTTATTTCAATAAAGATAGGTATTCCAGCTCTATAAAAAATTTGATTTTCTATTTCTTTTTGTTTCAAACTAAAGCTAAGTGCTAACATTTCTTTAGTTCCTAACCATGGAAAAATTCCATATACTCCTTTTACAATTGTTACAACCTTATTTTCTAATATATTTGTTTTATTAGCTATTTGACGTAGTTCTCTTAACTTATGCACACTATTTAAATCTAAATATCTATATTCTTCTTGCTTGCTTAAAACTTCTTGCATTTTTTTCAAAATCTTAGTATTTACAAATATGTTTCCATCGTCATTCCAACCAATTTTAGATATTCCTCCTACTTTTTTAACAAATATTTGTCTTTTTTCTTCATTAATATCTATAACTTTCCAAGTAAATCCTGCAAGTCCAAATTGTTGTCCAACTATATATGGTGTCTGTACTGTTCCAATCTCTTGTGAACCGTCTCTTACTGAATATTCTATTGGTGTACTAAAAACTGAAAAAAATTGAAAATTATTAGCTTTTCTTTCTCCTTGCATCCCAATCAAAAGATTTCCTTCTTCATCTTTTTCTATTTCTTGTTTTTCTAATAAATATCGCAATAATTTTTGATAATCTTCCTTAGGCACTTTTTTAAAAGCTGTCAATGTTAATATGTATCTTGCTAATTCTTTTGGACTTACTGCACCCATTCCAAACAAAAAACTCATTGTTTGGTGATATAATAAAGAATATGGCAAATCATTTTTTTCTTTTGGCTCTATCCATTTTTCTTTCAAATATAGTTCTATTATTGCAATACATTTGATAAACTCAAAATCTATTAATTGGTAGAATTCTTTTGGTTTATTATCTTTTTCTTCTTTAAATAGAAATAACATTTCAGCAGGTTGTCCTCTTCTTCCGCTTCTCCCGAAGTCTTTGAACAAAGCTAGATACAGTAAATGGTGAACCTGTTTGTACTATTCTATCTAACTTTCCTAAATCTATTCCTAATTCTAAGGTTACTGTTGCTCCTGTAATAGCATTTTCTTCTTCTGATTTCATTTGTTCTTCTGCTTGTCTTCTAAGTGAATTAGAAATATTTGCATGATGCACATAGTATATGTCTTTTGTATTTCGATTTTTAGCTATTTTCTTTAAATGTGCTATATTTTCTTCTACTTCTGATTTTGAATTAGAAAATATAATACATTTTTTATTTAATGTTTTTTCATATAAATCTTTATAATAATCTAAAATTGACGTTTCATCTTCTTTTTCTTCTATTTCATAATATTTAATTCCTAATCGTATCTTCCTTTTTTCTTCTGGTACACTTGGTATAACTGTTTTTCTTTTTGTTCCTGCACTTAGCCATTGTGTAGCCAATTCATAGTCACCTAAAGTTGCAGATAATCCTATTCTTCTTGGTTCTTTTCCAATTATTCTTTGTATTCTTTCTATAATGCACAAAGTTTGCAAACCTCTGTCATCATTCATGAAATAGTGAACCTCATCTATTACAATATATCTCAAATCTGAAAATAGTTTTAATATATTTCCAGGATTTCGCATAAGCATTGCTTCTAAAGACTCTGGTGTTGTTTGCAATATTCCTTTTGGATTTCTTATAAGTTTACTTTTTGCATTTTGTGGTACATCTCCATGCCATTTTGTTACTGGTATATCAGTTTCTTCTAACATTTCTTCTATTCTTATGAATTGGTCATTAATTAATGCTTTTAGTGGACTAATATAAAGGACAGCCACTGAATGACTAGGATTTTCATATATATCTGTTAAAATAGGCAAAAAAGCTGCTTCTGTTTTTCCTGACGCTGTTCCAGAAGCTAATAGTATATTATTCTCTGTATTTAGTATCAAGTCACATGCAGCCACTTGTATTGGTCTTATTTCTGACCATCCATTTCTATATATATATTCCTGAATAAATGGTGCTAATCTTTCAAAAACATTTCTCATACTTAAACCTCAAAATCTTCAAACTCACGATTCTCTTCTTCTTCAGTATTATCTCCTTTTGCAAATTCAAACTTCTCATTTCCAATAATATCAGCAAACGTTTTATTAGGATTTTGATATAAAATATCTAATAGTTCTATAAAATCCCTAATCACTTCTCTTGGTGTAATATTAGTATTTGCACCTACTCTTTCATATTCTATTTTAATAAATTGCATCAAATCATCTTGAGTTAACTCACTCTTGTATTCATGTAAATCTGAATGTATATCTCTCAATTTTTCAGTAAGAATAAACATTTCATCTGGTGTTAGACGTTTTAATCTTATAATAGGTGATAATAAATTAACAGTATCTTCTGATGCAAATTTTCCTTCTGTCAGTCTTGAACGTAATGCATCATAACTAAAGATACCTTTTCGTGTATCTTCCACACATTGTGGAGTTCCTCCCATTATTATTCCTAAATATTTTGCCTTTCCTTGTAAAGTATCATTATACATCATTAAAATCTTTTCATAATTATATTGTCTTGTAACAGATGTTGGAATTCTATATAAATTTACTAATTCATCTATTAACATCAACATTCCTTTATATCCCGCATTTACCAAAAATATAGCAAATAATTTTACATATTCATACCAATTATCATCTGTTATTATAATATTAATTCCAAGCTCATTTTTTGCTTCTGTCTTTGTTGAATATTCTCCTCTAAACCATTTTAGTACCTTTGACTTTTTCTCATCATCAGATTCTTCATATGCCTCATAATACATATTTATTACTTTAGCAAAATCAAACCCATGTACCATACCTTCTAAACTAGAAATATTCTCAAAAATTTTGCTTTTTACCTTTTTAGAAAATTCCTTTTCATCTGCATTTTCTCCAATTTCTTGCATAACTTGTGTTTTTATTCCTGAAATCCATTTTTCTAATATTAATGGAAGTGCTTGTCCGTCTGGTTTTGTTTTTGTTGACATGTTTTGAATTAATTCTTTGTATGTTGCTAATCCTTGCCCTTTAGTTCCCATTAATCTTCTTTCTGGCGAAAGGTCTGCATCTATTACAACAAATCCTCTATCCATGACATGTGTTCTAATAGTTTGAAGTAGGAAACTTTTTCCACTTCCATATCTTCCAACCAAAAATCTGAATGTAGAACCTCCTTCTTCTATAATATCAACATCATTTAATAAAGCTTTAATTTCTTGTTCTCTACCTACTGCTATATATCCGAAGTCCTATTCTTGGTACAACTCCTCCTTTTAAAGAATTCATTAGTGTCGTTGCTATTCTTCTTGGTACTTTTATTGCCATATTTGTTTCATTCCCTTCTTTATTTCTTCTTCATAATCTTCATAAATAGATGACATATCAGATTCTATTACTGTATCACCTATTGTTTCTAGTGCTTTATCATTAATATTAGATATCATTACTTCTAACATTTCATTGTGACTTTGTGCAATTTGCATTATTTTGTTTTCAACATCTTGTTTTTCTAATAAAACATTTATTATTTCTTTTTCTTCTGGATTTAAGTTATATGCAAATTTTTTAAATACATTATCTTCTTGCGTGTTAGCTACTTCTTTAGGTTTGTCTATTGTATATTTTTTAATTTCGCTTATTTCTTTGTCATTCTCAATACTTTCTTCTCTTACTACACTATTTTTAATCTCTTCATCATTTTCTTCTATAATTAGTGCTTTTTGAATTTCTTCTGATTTTTCTCTAATTTTTGCAAATTGCTCTTGATTAAATACTACCTCTATTTTTTCTTCTTGCTCAAATTCATCTTGTTTTTCTTTTGGTTTTTTAAATATCATCTTTGGGATTTTATTTTCTTCTAAGAATTTAATTGTTTCTATTTGAATAATCTCTTGTAAATTCATTTCGTATATTTTTCGTAAAATATTTCTAGTTTTATCTGAACAATAATATTCTCCAATATCTTTTATAATTTCATTTTTTCCTGGAAGTTTCAACTTTCTATACCCTAAATATTCTCTTATATAACACTCCATTGTTTTTAATATATATCCTATTGTGTTTCTATACTTTCTATTCTCAGAATAAATTGTCTTATTCCACATACCATTTAGACATTCATACTTTTCAATACCTTCAATAATGATTGGTCCAATTGGCTTTTTTTCATGAAAAATATTATAATTTCTAAGTGGATTCCACCAGTATTCTGTTTCATGCTTATACATTAACATTTCTGATAATGAAATATCATTTTCTTTAAATTTTTGATTTAACTTAGTAAAAATTTTTTCTATACATTGATTTAACAGATATCCATATTTTGTTTCTAATAACTTGCTTTTTGCTATTTTATATGTTGAAATTTCATCTAAGAAATCCATTTTATCTGTATATATTCCTTTATTTATGTCTTTTAAATCTTTAGCTTGTGTTTTTATTTCAATAGGAAATTTTTTCATAATCTCTGTATACGGTATTTTAAAACCATTTACAATGTAAAATTCTTTGATAATATTAGGCATTACACTATCAATCTTTAATGTGCATTGCCTATATCCTTTCCAAAAGTCAACTAATTTTTCTATTACATCATTTTCATCTTTACACCCTATTTGATTTAATAGTTCGTTTATATAAATTTGCTCATATTCCCAGTCTATTAATTCAAATTCACCTTTTCTTATTTTTGTTCTCCACGAAAAATATGTTCTAAAATCAGTAAATGAAAAATTTGAATATGTATAGTCCACTCCAAAAATATTATAACTATTTCTATGAACATTTTTTACTTCATAATTGTCTTCAAAATTTTCTAAATATTTTGCTTGTCTGTAAAAAATTTCATCTTCATCCATTCTCCAATGATTGTCTTTTTCAATTCTTTGAAATTTTCTATAAACCTTGTTTATATCAGTTATATTTTTATCTAGTTGAATGATTTTTTCTTCTTTATATGCATTTTTTACATCTTCTGCACCATACATTATGTATTGTGCAAGCTCTTTTAATACAAAATCTAATTCACTTCTCATTCTTTCATTCCTTTTTTACTTTTAACTTTAATAAAGTTCTCTTTTTAGCAATTTTTCGCATTAATTATACCATATGTATTCTCATATTGCAAACAAATTTTTAATTTTACATAATTTTTTGTAAGATTTTATTGAATTTCGATTTTTCTATTAAACTCAACTTCATACCATCTATTCAACTCTTTCCTAGTTTTAAAATTCAAAACATTTTTATCAGTATTTCTCGCTAGCACATCTTTTATTGTTTTCCCCTTAGTATTATTCCAATTAAATGTAAACCTTAAAAATTCCCAATCCATTTTTTCTTTACAACCTGGTATTTCTGGCTTTTCCTTGCCTCTACGTTTAAAATATCTTGAAAATATACCTTTCATTCTTGCCATTCTAGAATAGTTCAAAAATATTACTAAATCTGCAGCTTTCACTCTATTTTCTAAAGTAGATTGGTATGTTCCATCAATAACCCATTTAGGTTCTCTTACCTTTTCCATAATTATTCTGTCTCTCTCATCTTTATCCCTTGGTTTCCAATTCGCCAGGTGATGAATCCCATCTATATGATAAACTGGTAATTCTAGCACCTTTCCCAAATTATCTGCTAAAGTTGTTTTTCCTGTTCCAGGTCCGCCTATTATTGCGATTTTAGAAATACTTTTCATTTTTTAAACCTCCTTTTCCAAACGCAAATATGGCTGAAAAATATAATTACAATTTTTCAACCTCATCTGCTAAATTTTTATTTTGTCATTTTCTCTATTTCCTATATATACTTATATCATACTTTACTCTATTTTCATATACTTTTACGTAAATTTATTGCAAAATCCAAATTTATGTCATATAATATGGATTAACATTGAAATAAAAATAGAAGGGATGATTCATTTATGAGCAGACTATCAATAAAAGAACTATATAAAAACTCTAAAGAATATGACAAAAAAGAAATCACAATAGAAGGTTGGGTTAAAACCGTACGTGATTCTAAAACCTTTGGATTCATAGAATTAAATGATGGTACTTTTTTTAAAAATTTACAAATAGTTTTTAATAACAACCTAAACAATTTTGAAGAAATTTGTAAACTAACAATAAGTTCTTCAATTAAAGTAACTGGAACTTTTATATTAACACCAGAATCAAAACAACCATTTGAAATACAAGCAAATAACATAGAAATTGAAAATTTATCAGACTCAACATATCCACTTCAAAAGAAAAAACACTCTTTTGAATACTTAAGAACAATTAGTCATCTACGTCCAAGAGCAAATACATTTCAAGCTGTATTCCGTGTAAGAAGCGTTCTAGCATATGCTATCCACAAATTCTTCCAAGAAAGAGGATTTGTATATGTAAATACACCTTTAATTACTGGAAGCGATGCTGAAGGTGCTGGCGAAATGTTTAATGTTAATTCTTTTGATTTAAATAATATTCCTAAAGATAAAGATGGAAATGTTGATTTTTCAAAAGATTTTTTTGGAAAACCTGCACATTTAACAGTTAGTGGTCAATTAAATGCTGAAACTTTTGCAGAAGCATTTTGCAATGTATATACATTTGGTCCAACATTTCGTGCAGAAAATTCAAATACTGTAAAACATGCAGCAGAATTTTGGATGGTTGAACCTGAAATATGCTTTGCAGATTTAAAAGATGATATGGATTTAGCAGAAGATATGATTAAATACATTTTTAACTATGTACTAGAAAATTGTCCAGAAGAAATGGAATTCTTCAACAAATTTATAGATACTGGTTTATTAGACAGATTAAATCATGTAATTTCTTCTGATTTTGCACGAGTTACATATACTGAAGCAATTGCTGAATTAGAAAAACATAATGATGAATTTGAATATAAAGTTTCATGGGGTGTTGACTTACAAACTGAACACGAAAGATATTTATGTGAAAAAGTTTATAAAAAACCTGTTTTTGTTACTGATTATCCAATGGATATAAAAGCATTTTATATGAAACAAAATCCAGATGGCAAAACTGTTGCAGCAACTGACCTTTTAGTTCCAGGAATAGGAGAAATTATTGGTGGAAGTCAAAGAGAAGAAAATTACAATAAATTATTAAAACGTATGAAAGATTTAAATATGCCAATAGAAGAATATGACTGGTATTTAGACTTAAGAAAATATGGTAGTTGTAACCATGCCGGATTTGGTCTTGGTTTTGAAAGAGCAATTATGTATTTAACAGGTATGCAAAACATTCGTGATGTTATACCTTTTCCAAGAACTCCAAAGAATTGTGAATTTTAACAGGACGGGATTTTGGGGACGGTCCTAAAAATCCCTGCTTTTAGGGATTTAGGGACGGACCTTCAAATTCATTTCTTTAGAAATTTAGGAATAATCCTTAAAATGACAAGTATTAATTGATAATATTAACACTTGTCATTTTTTATTCAATACATTAATCTAACGCAAATTTTCATCATCATTTGATTGAGTTACTCCAGATGAATTGCTATGAGATATATTTTTTTCATTTCTCTCTTCAACTATATCTTGAATACTACTGATAACCTTCAATCTTTTTTCCTCAGGTATCTTAGATAATTCTTCCACTAATCCCTTTGTTTGTTCAACAGTAGATCTTAATTTTGAATCTTTAATTATAGCTTTTAATCCTTCGATTTGCTTTTTCCTTTCTTCTACTGATAAAATCTTTAGCATTGATTCCAATTCTTTAAATGCTTCTGTTTCATTAAATCCCTTTTCTGCTTCACTTTCTACTTCAGCTAAAATATTATCTCTCAACTCTTGCTCATTAAATTTTTTCATATTTTTAACTCTTAATAAGTTTGGATTTTTCTCTATTGTTTCATACTCTCTTCTTGCTAATTCTGGCATATTAATTTTTCCCATTTCAATAGCTGGTATTACACTAGCAAATATATATACTGTACTAGTACCATTTTTAGCATAATTACAAGCTATCTTCTTAGCCACAATCTTTCTCTTCATTTCTTCAATTTTTGGCGTAACCTGCCTAACCATTTGCATCTTTTTATTTAATTCTTCTACTAGTTTCCAATCACCCATATTTTCATTGCATTGTCTATATAAGCTTTCTAAACTTTTCAAGTCAGCCATTTCTTCTTTTCTCTGTTTTTCACGCTTTTCTTCTTCTATTTCCTCTAATTTTTCATCCTTTAAATCTGGATTTTGTATTCCACCTTTTGCTAATTCAAATTTATCTTCTAATGAAAGTTGTGCTTCATCTTCTGATATTAATTCTGATACTTTCGCATCTGGCAATTTTTTGGCCGGCTCAATAACATATTTATTATCTACTTCTTTTTCCCCTGTCATCATAATGATATAGTTATATGCAATATCAAATGGTATTCCTTTTTTCTCAACTAAAAAATTAGCATATTGCCTTGCAAATTCTCCTTTTTGTTCTTTTGACATATTTTTAGTCAATGCTTGATATTGTTCATATGCCATTTCAGCTATAGATTCTATATCTTTATCACTTTTCTTTGCTTCTTGTACATTCTTTTTTACTTCCTCTGCCCCTTGTTCAGCTAATTGTTCTAAATCTGCATTTGAAAAAGCAAATTTTAATCTTTTTATAATTTCATGAATTCCCATATTTTGTTTCAATCCTTTCTGCGAACCATTTTCTAAAATTATGTCACTGTTAAATTATATATTCATACACAAAAAAAATCAAGCAATTCACAAAAAAGTTACAGAACTACTCGATTTTATAATTTTATATCTATTTTCCCTTATTTTTTCAAGGTCCGTCCCTAAATCCCTAAAAGCGGGGATTTTTAGGACCGTCCCCCTAATCCCTCTTTCCATAGTATGAATCTAGTAATATTTGTTTTAACTCTGTTACTAGAGGCACGCGTGGATTTGCTGTTGTACATTGGTCTTCAAATGCTCTATCAGCTAACATATCTACTTTTGCTAAAAATTCTTGTTCTTCTATTCCAGCTTCTTTAAATGTGCTTGGAATATTTAATTTTTTATTCATTTCTATGATTTTTTCAATTAAACTATTGATTCCTTCTTCTACAGTATCTGCTTTTAATCCCGCTTTTTTAGCTAATCTATAATATTTTTGGTCTGCTATGAAATATTCATATTTAGGGAATGATACAAATTTACTTGGTTTTGAGCTATTATATCTTATTACATATGGTAATAAAATTGCATTTATTCTTCCATGTGGTAAATGGAATTCTCCACCTATTTTATGTGCTAATGAATGGTTAATTCCTAAAAATGCATTTGTAAATGCCATTCCAGCTATTGTACTTGCATTATGCATCTTTTCTCTTGCTAGCTTATTATCTCCATGTTCATATGCTTCTTGTAAATTTTCAAATACAAGTTCTACTGCCTTTTCTGCTAATCCATCTGTGTAATCTGATGCCATATTTGATACATATGCCTCAATTGCATGTGTTAAAACATCCATTCCCGTATCTGCTGTAACTGATTTTGGCAAACTCATAACTAAGTCTGGGTCTACTATTGCTACATCTGGTGTTAATTCATAATCTGCTAATGGATATTTTTTATTTTTCTCTTTGTCTGTAATTACTGCAAATGATGTTACTTCTGACCCTGTTCCTGATGTTGTTGGTATTGCTACCATTTTACATTTTGTTCCTAACTTAGGGAATTTATATGTTCTTTTTCTAATATCCATAAATTTCAATTTTAAACCTTCAGCATCTGCTTCAGGATGCTCATAAAATAGCCACATTCCTTTTGCAGCATCTATTGGACTTCCTCCTCCTAATGCTATTATTACATCAGGATTAAAGTTTTTCATTGCTTCTACACCTTTTTTAATTGTATCAAATGATGGATCTGATTCTACTTCACTAAATATTTCTGAATGTACATATTGTTGTCTTTTTCTTAAATGATATAGAATTTTATCTACATATCCTAATTTTACCATTCCTTCATCTGTTACAATAAATGCTCTTGTTATATCTGGCATTTTTTCTAAATATTGAATTGAACCAGCTTCAAAATATATCTTTTCTGGAATTTTAAACCATTGCATATTAACTCTCCTTTTCGCTACTCTTTTTATATTTATCAAATTTACTGATGATACATTAGCCGTTGTTGAATTTCCACCAAATGAACCACATCCTAGTGTTAATGATGGCATATTTGTGTTATATATATCACCAATTGCTCCATGAGTAGATGGAGAATTTACAATTATTCTTCCTGCTTTCATAGTTTCTGAAAATCTTAATATTGTATCTCTATTTTCAGAATGAATAACTGCTGAATGTCCTAATCCACCAAATTCAATCAATTGTTCTGATTTTTTTATTCCTTCATCTTCGTTTTCAACTATATAATATGTTAAAACGGGACTTAATTTTTCTTTTGAAAATGGATATTCTCTTCCTATTCCATCTTCATACACAACTATTACTTTTGTATCTTCTGGTATTTCAAATCCTGCCTCTTTTGCAATTTTATATGGTGATTGTCCTGGTACATGTGATTTTAACTTATATCCATATTCTTCTGTATAATCAAACATACTATCTTGTAATTTTTTCTTTTCTTCTGGATTTACAAAATAACATCCTGCTTCTCTCATCAATTTTTCAAATTCTTCGTAAATTTCTCTATCAACTAATACCGCCTGCTCTGATGCACATATCATTCCATTATCAAATGCTTTAGACATTACTAAATCATTTACTGATGTTTTTAATTTTGCTGTTTTATCAATATAGCAAGGTACATTTCCAGGTCCTACTCCTAATGCTGGTTTTCCACAAGAATATGCTGACTTAACCATTCCTGTTCCACCTGTTGCAAGTATTAAGTTTACATCAGGATGATTCATTAACATTCTTGTTGCAGTTATTGATGGTTCTTCTATCCATAATATACAATTTTCTGGAGCTCCGGCTTTTATTGCTGCATCTCTTAAAATTTTTGCTGCCATACTACTTGATTTTTGTGCAGATGGGTGAAATCCAAATATTATTACATTTCTTGTTTTTGCTGCTATTATTGACTTAAACATTGTTGTAGAAGTTGGATTTGTAACAGGTGTAACTCCTGCAATTATTCCTACTGGTTCTGCTATTTCTACATATCCTTCTTCTTCATTTTCACTAATTATACCTACTGTTTTTTCATATTTTATACTATGATATATATATTCTGTTGCAAACATGTTCTTTGTTATTTTATCTTCATATATTCCTCTTTTTGTTTCTTCTACTGCTAATTTTGCAAGTTCCATGTGATGCTCTAGTCCTGCCATTGACATTGCTTTTGTTATATTGTCTACTGTTTCTTGATCTAATTTCATGTATTCCTGTGATGCTATTTTCGCCTTTTCTACAAGGTCATTTATCATTTTTTGAACTTTTTGTTCTTCTTGTGCACTTACTTTTGCCATTTAATTCGCCTCCAATCTTTAGTTTTACCACTTTAATTATATATTATAACAAAAAAATGTCAAGAAAAATCGTTCTATTTTTCTCGACATTTTTTTGATTTATTCGATATTAATATTTTCAATTTCTTTTCTAGTTAATCCTGTTATTTCAATAATTTCTTCTATTGGCATTTTTCTAGATAACATTTTCTTAGCAATTTCTCTTTGCTTTTTCTTTTTACCAATTTTTTCTCCTTCTTCTATTCCTTCATTTTTAGCTACATTTATGGATATACTATAATTAAATTCCCCTTTTAATCTTGCTTCATACAACTCCCTTTCTCTTTTGTCCATACTCATTGTATCCACAATTTCTATTGCTTTTTTTATTTCTTTGTTATCTTTTTCTGCCATCTCTATCTTTTCCTCCTCTCCTATTATTGTCCACAACCATTGTTCTATTTTATTCTCTACTCCTGGATTTTTCTTTTTAAATTTTGGTAATTCTATAAAATGCATTTCTACATATTCATCTTCTCTTGTTTTCTCAAATTTCATTCTTGCTACTTGATGATAACTATTTCTCCTATAATACTCAAAATTTAAAAAATTTATTACAATAGACTTCTTTAATTCTGCATACTCTTTTCCTATTTGTAACTGTCCTGATACATTCTTACTTAAATATACTAAACTTCTATATTTTATATTATGCTCATTTGTCATTTGCATTTCAATATCAACTATTGTTTTCTCATCCAATTGTGCCTTTATATCTAATACGCTTAATTTATCCTCTATTGCTTCTTTCGGTATCTCAGGATTTTGTACCTCTACTTTTTCTATTTTTATATCTAACACTGCTTCTAATAAGTCTTTTAATATGTTTTCATTTCCTTCTTTTGCAAATACTCTTTTAAATACATAATCATTTGTTAATGGTAATCTTTCTACTGTTTTATTTATATTATTCAAATTATTTTACTCCTTCCTATTTTACCAGAAATATTAATATTATTCAATACTTTCTGCGTAAATTTTTATGTATTAGTAATTGTAATAATACATTTATATTTAAACATATTTTTTAAACTTCTATAAATTTTCACGTGAATTTTTTTGGATAATTTTAAACACAAGTTTCACTTTTTCAAATTTCAATTCGAACTATAATATTTCAAGAATAAATAAAAATCTAAAATCATTAATCTAAAAAATTTGATGTATAAAATGACTGTCAATTACAATTACTGTTTACATATTACCAGAAAATGTCAAAAAAAGCAATGGTTTTTATATTAATTTTATAAAAACTCATCGCATTTTTCGACATTTTACTAGTTTTGATATAAATAGTCTTGTGGATTTACATGTTCTCCATTAACTCTAATTTCTAAATGTAAATGAGGTCCTGTTGAATTTCCAGTAGAACCAACTGCTGCAATCACATCTCCTGCTTCAACTTGTTCACCAACTTTTACATACATTTTACTTGTATGAGCATACCAAGTTTCAACACCATTTCCATGGTCCACTTTTACTAAATTACCATATGAGCCATCATAACTTGCAGATATTACAGTACCTGCTGCAACAACCTTAATTGGTGTTCCTTTCGCTGCCGCAATATCTAAACCTGTATGTGTTGATTTTCTAATTCTACTATTTGCACCATAACGTGATGTAATTCTTCCATCAATTGGTGTTACTGCCAATTTTATTCCATTAATATCTGGAAGGCTATTTATTCTTTCCTCTTCCTCTTTTTGCTTTTGTTCTTCCTCAATTTTTTCAGCAACTATTGTCTGAGTTTCAGTTTTAGCTACTTCTAATTCAGAAGTATTAACTTCTTCTTCATTTTCAGTATATTTTTCTATAATTGTCAAATCTACATCTTGTTCACTGTTATTTTCTTTTATTTCATTTACAATTTCTTCTGCTTCTTCAATTGTGTTAACAGATTGTATTGTTTCATTTTTATATGCTACATCATAATATTTATATGTTACAACTAATTCATCTTCGATTTCAGTTGCAATTTCTTTTTCGTTTGTCTCAAGTGTTCTATTAATAAGTTTTAACTCATATTCTGGCTCTTCAGATAAATTTATACTATCAACATTTTTTGTTTCTCCACTAATAATTTCATTTTTCAAATTCTCTTCAAATGCTTGTATATTTTCTATATATCCTAATTCTTCACCAGATATGCTTACTTTATAGACTGGTCTATATTTTATTAGTACAATCGCGATTATAAAACCAAAAGCTATAATAGCAATGTTAAAATACTTCATAACTTCTTTCGTATAGTATTTTAATCTATTTTTTAAAATAAACTTCACTCTCCTTTTTGATGCTTTTTTAACGCGACTAATGTATATTATACTATATATTCTTTACAAAATCAAATTATGTATACATATTTTTATATAATTTGTCAACTTTAGCCTTAATTAATCTTTTTTAACTATATTTTTTCCATATTTTTCTCACATTTTCTTGTTTTTCCTTGCTTTTTCTTACTTTTTCTTTAGATGTACTTGCAAATTTTTTTAAAATAATTTAACCTATAAGTTATATATGCATTTTTAGTTTCTGTAAATTTAAACTATAAAATGCTATTATATGCATATAATAAAAATAGGAAGGTGATAAAAATGGCTTTAGATTATACAGTAATCGGTCAAAGAATTAAACAAGCAAGACTTGCAAAAAATTTAACTCAAGAAGATTTAGCAGAAAAAATTGATATATCAGTAGCTTTTTTAAGCAGAGTAGAAAGAGGTAATTCTCATATAAATTTAAAAAGATTAAATCAATTATGTGGTTTATTAGATGTAACAGAAGGTTACCTTTTAAATGGTGCATCTAGTAACTCTAAAGAATATCTTGATAGAGAATTTGCAGATTTAATTAAAAACTGCTCTCCTGCAAAACAAAAATTAATATACAATGTTGCAAAAACAATTGCTGATACTGACTTAGACGAAGAGTAATTTAATATATTAAAATTTCCAAGTAATTCTGAAATTTATTTATTGAAAATATTCAATAGATATTAAATTCAGAATTATTTTTTATGCACAAATATATTTAAAAAAACATTTTTTCTTACTTATAATTTTATTATCAAAATTATGTCATTCTTTTATATACAATATTTTATGTATTATGTTTGTTTTATATAAATTTTATCTATTTTTGTAAAATTATATCGTGTTTACGTCATTTTTGTCGTACTTTTTTCATTTTCTATATTGTATAATATTTTTATACTTTTACTATGGAGGTAAGAAATGATTCGTCAATATAGATTACAAAATAAATTAACTCAAGAAGAATTAGCTGAAGAAATTGGTATTAGTTGGCGTCAATTACAACGTTTAGAGCATAACGAAGAAAAGACTAGAATTTCTACTTTCAAAAAAATTGTTAAAGTTCTTAAAATTCCAGATGATGAAGTTTTAAGATTTATAAAAAATAAATAATGTTTACAATCCTTATTTTAAACACCTTAAATTTTCTTTTATAGAAAATAATGGTGTTTATATTTTTTGTTGCAAAAGCAACAGTCTTTTTCTATTTTTATTATTATGATTTTGTTAAATCAAATTTAGTTACTGTTATGAAAGATTATTTTGACAAAATCACCTATTTCCATTGCATAACTTTTATAGCTATGATATTATAAAAAATGGTGAATTTGTCAATACTATAAAAGACAATAAATTTAAATTTAATAAAAAATATATAAGGAGGTATATTATGAAATTTGAACAATGGAATGGATTTACACTAGGAGATTGGCAAGATGAAATAAATGTAAGAGAATTTATACAAAAAAACTATACACCATATGAAGGAGACAGCTCTTTTTTAGCAGGAGCAACCGAAAAAACAAAAAAACTATGGGATGAAGTTTTAGAATTATATCAAAAAGAACATGATTCAGAAGGTGGAGTACTAGATATAGATACAAAAACTGTATCAACAGTTTCTAGCCATGAAGCTGGATATATTGATAAAGACTTAGAAGATATAGTTGGGCTTCAAACTGACGCACCTTTAAAAAGAGCTATCATGCCTTTTGGAGGAATCAGAATTGTAGAAAAATCATGTGAAGCATATGGAAGAAAAGTAGATGATGAAGTTGAAGAAATCTTCCATAAATATAGAAAGACACACAATGATGGAGTATTTAGTGTTTATACACCTGATATTAGAGCTGCAAGAAGTTCTCATTTATTAACAGGATTACCTGATGGATATGGACGTGGAAGAATCATTGGAGATTATAGACGTGTTGCTCTATATGGTGTTGATGTTCTAATAGATGAGAAAAAAGATGAATTAGAAGTTTTAAATGTCGATGAAATGACTGAAGAAGTTATTCGTGAAAGAGAAGAAATTAGTGAACAAATTAAAGCTCTAAATGAATTAAAAGTTATGGCTTCAAAATATGGTTTTGACATTTCTAAGCCTGCAAGCAACGCAAAAGAAGCTGTACAATGGTTATACTTTGGATATTTAGGAGCAATAAAAGACCAAAATGGTGCTGCAATGAGTTTAGGAAGAACATCAACTTTCTTAGATATCTATTTTGAAAGAGATTTAAAAAATGGTGTTATAACTGAAGAAGAAGCACAAGAAATTATGGACCATTTTGTTATGAAATTAAGATTAGTACGTTTCTTAAGAACACCTGAATATAACGAACTATTTAGTGGAGACCCTGTTTGGGTAACTGAAAGTATTGGTGGTATGGGAATTGATGGTAGAACACTAGTTACTAAAAACTCTTTTAGATTACTACACACATTAGAAACTTTAGGACCTGCTCCAGAACCAAATATGACAGTTTTATGGTCAACAAGACTTCCAGAAGGCTTTAAAAGATACACAACTGACTTATCTATAAAAACATCATCAATTCAATACGAAAATGATGATTTAATGAAAATCACTTTAGGAGATGACTATGGAATCGCTTGTTGTGTATCACCTATGAAAATTGGTAAACAAATGCAATTCTTCGGTGCAAGAGCAAATTTAGCAAAAACTTTACTATATGCAATTAATGGTGGTAGAGATGAAATCTCTGGAAAACAAGTTACACCAATTTTTGCACCAATAACTTCTGAATACTTAGATTATGATGAAGTAATGACAAAATTTGACCAAATGATGGATTACGTTGCAAGAATTTATATAAAAGCATTAAATGCAATTCATTATATGCATGATAAATATTCATATGAAGCAATCGAAATGGCATTACATGATAGAGAAATATTAAGAACAATGGCTTGTGGTATAGCTGGATTATCTGTTGTAGCAGATTCACTATCTGCAATAAAATATGCAAAAGTTAAAGTAATTAGAAATGAAGATGGACTAGCTGTTGACTATGAAGTTGAAGGAGACTTCCCAAAATTCGGAAATGATGATGACAGAGTAGACCAAATAGCAGTTGATATTACAAAGAAATTTATGAATAAATTAAGAAAACATCAAACATATAGAAATTCAAAACACACTTTATCAATATTAACAATAACTTCAAATGTTGTATATGGTAAAGCAACAGGAAACACTCCGGATGGAAGAAGAGCTGGAGAACCATTCGGACCAGGAGCAAACCCATTACATGGAAGAGATACAAATGGAGCTTTAGCAGTAATGAATTCAATTGCAAAATTACCATTTGACTCAGCAGAGGATGGAATATCATACACATTCTCAATAACACCTGGAACACTTGGAAAAACAGAAGAACAACGTGTTACGAACCTAATTACAATGCTTGATGGATATTTTAAACAAACAGGGCATCATATAAATGTAAATGTATTTGATAGAAGCCTATTAGAAGATGCAATGGAACATCCTGAAAAATATCCACAATTAACAATAAGAGTATCAGGATATGCAGTACACTTCACAAAATTAACAAGAGAACAACAATTAGACGTAATACACAGAACAATACACGAGAAAATCTAGACAGGGATTAGGGGGACGGTCCTAAAATCCCTGTTTTCAGGGATTTAGGGACGGACCTTTAAAAGTAGCGTCCCTAAACTAACCAAAAATGGTCAGTTCAAACCTGTCCCCAAACTAACCACACAAACCATAGTCATATGAAAGGAAATTTATCATGAATAATACTAACAAAGATTTACAATACTACGCTAAAGTTCACTCAATAGAATCTTTTGGAACTGTTGATGGTCCTGGGATTAGATTTGTATTATTTTTACAAGGTTGCCATCTCCAATGCAAATATTGCCATAATCGTGATACTTGGGACATTAATGGTGGACATTATCACTCATTAGATGAAATATTAGATAAAATTTTGCGTTATAGAAACTATATCCAGCCAGATGGTGGAGTTACCGTGACTGGTGGAGAACCATTACTACAAGTTCATTTTTTGATAGCTTTATTCACTAAATTAAAGGAATATAATATTCACACTTGCATTGACACCTCTGGTATGGTTGCTTTAACTGATGATGTTAAAAAACTTCTAACTTTAACTGATTTAGTCCTATTAGATATTAAGCATATAGATAATGAAAAATGTAAGTCTTTAGTCGGTGTTGGAAATAAGTTGGAATTAGAATTTGCAAATTATTTAAGTGATAATAATATCCCTGTTTGGATTAGACAAGTTTTAATTCCAGGATATACTGATGATACTAATGATTTACTACAATTAAAAGTTTTTATAAATTCTTTGTCTAATGTTCAAAAAGTTGAAATTCTTCCATATCATAGTATGGGAAAATATAAATGGGAAAAGCTTTGTCTAAAATATGAATTAGATGGTGTAAGAGATGCAAATAATGATGATGTTCAAAGAGCAAAAAAAGTTCTGGGAATTACCTAGAACTTTTTTTGTATTAATTTTAGTGTGTTTGAGTTTTCGGATTGATTTTAATCAGAGAAAAAGATTTCTAATAATTCTCCTGTATTATAAGCTGTAAAAACATCTGCATGACATGAACGCTCTGCGCCTAAAAATCCCACTAATTTATTTGCAAGTTCATTATACTCACCATTGATTTTTTTAAGCGAATCTATAACCTGATACCAATCTTTTAATACATCAATATCACTTATTCCTGCCATCATGCAGACAAAACAAAATTGTAATGCATCATCTGGATATATCTCGAAGTTGTCTTCATTGATATAATATTCTCTTTTTGCTAAAGAGTCTCTTACTTTCTGTCTAAAGTCAAACAATTTTTCAAAGAGTTTCTTTTTTTCTTTGGCATAAACTGTATTGACTTTTATAATTCCACCTTCTTTTTGTGCATCAATCAGTTTTTCTACAACCCTCTCTTCATGAAACAACCGTATCATTTCATTAAGTCTTTCTTCTGGTTTCATTATTTACCTCCTATATCTTTTATAGTCATAAATTGATTTTTACTCAAACACTTCAACCAATTTATGTCCACTATTATAATACAAAACTTTAAGAATTTCAAGTCGAATTAAAAGCCTATTTTAAAACTATATAAAATTTTTATCCAAAAATCAAAATTAGAGGTCCGTCCCTAAATCCCTCTTCTCCTACATTTCTAATAATTTCAAATCAACATTTTCCATCTTATATTTTCCATCAACTAATTTAAAATCAACCAAAGTATTTTCCAAAGTTTCTTGATTTTGTCTTAAATCCGTTGAAAAATATAATTTAATTTGTGGTATTTCTACTTGATTTTTTACTATTTCTTTAAAACATTCTGCCATATGTTTTTCATCTTCGCAAATTAGTATTAATTGTGGCATACCACTAAATCCAGAATCTCCTGGTACGAAGTTTTCATAGAAATCTTTATATAATCTCATTTTCTCAACTAATTTCTTTTGCCAATCTTGTTCTCTTCTTACTACCTCGAAAACAAATTGTATTGATTTTCTATTTTTAGTTAATTTAACAGCTCCACCTGTTGCTTTAAATAATTTACCTGCTGATTTTGCAGTTATTGCTGGTTTTACTATATAACTATCAAATGCCTTTACCTTTCTTAAATATGCAATAATTGTTTGATTTCCAGCTAATCTTTTCTTAATCATTGGAACTGGTTTTGTATTATCTGATGGTTGCCATTTACATTCAATTTCCTTTGAATTTAATAAATATTTTCCCATCTTCTCTAAGCAATAAATACGATAAATTCCCTTTCCTTCATCAGATGTAAAATAATATCTTGTCAATATCTTTGATTTTACTAATTGGTCCAATTTATTATTTAATTTGTCTTGTGATTTAGGATCAATTCCTTTAATCTCTAACATTTGATATAATTGTCTTGAAGTAATAAATTCAAATTCATTTACTAATTCTAAGATTGCAAAATGAATTTCATTTATATGTCCAATGTTAATTTTATGTACAATTTGATTCATTGAAACATATCCGTCTTTTCCATCAAATGTTTTAATTTCTCCTTCTCTTATTGCAAAAGGTGATACTTGTGCTTTAATTTGGTTATCTTCAACCATTTTAATTCCCCCTTAAATAATTAGAATTTTCTATCTATAAATTGATAATTTTATTTTCTTCTTTTGTTTATCTATTTTCTTTATATAGACATCAACTACTTGTCCATATTCTAATCCTTCTTCATATTCTGACATACCAACTAAATTAGGTGTTAATTCAATAAATATGCCATTTTTATTTTTTTCTGTTTCTCTAACTATTCCTTTTGCTTTTGTGCCTTGTTCAAATTTTTCTGCATTTTCTTCCCAAGTTCCAAGAGTTTCTTTATATGATAAAATAACTTTACCATCATCTCTATTTATAGATTTTACCACAACTTGGACTTTTTGTCCAATTTTTAGCCTTTCAGAAGGACTTTTTATTCTTGCTATTGATAAATCTTCAATATGTGCCAAACCTACTACTCCTCCGCCAATCTCTATAAATGCCCCATAAGGTCTAATGTTTTTAACAATTCCTTCTACTCTTTGCCCTACTTGTAATTCATTTTTCACCCAATTCAAAGCATCTTGTTGAACTTCTTTTCTGGACAAAATCACATTATTTTTATCTTGCTGAACATCTTTTATTCTGAACTGAACAAATTTATGAACTTTTCCTGTACATAAATTTGTTTTTGGTAATCCAGTTTCCTCAAGATTTATAGCTTCAACTTCTTCTCTTGGGATTATTCCAGTAATTCCTTTTCCTAAGTTTATATGTAGATTATAATTCTCATCACAACTTTTAACTAGTCCCTGCAAGGTTGTTTGATTTTCTTGACAGTCCTTAATATCTTCTACTGTATCTAATTTTGTAATCTCGTTATTCCATCCTTCTGGTATAAATTTAAATGTATTCATTTGTTATTTTCTCCTTATTCTTTCGTTTGTTCAATTATATATTTTTTGATTTTATTTTTCAATATTTTGCATTATTTTTTTAAAATTCTTTTAACTTCATTTTGATTCAAAAATCTCCATTTTCCTAATGGCAAGTCTTTTACATCTATTCCTGCTATTTTGCTTCTATGCAAAGCTAAGACTTTATGACCTACCGCTTCACACATCTTCCTTACTTGTCTATTTTTCCCTTCATGAATGGTTATTTCTAATCTTGATTGATTTTTTTCTTCATCTATTTTTAATATTTTTACTTTAGCTGGCTTGGTTATATATGTCTCTTTATCCTCTATTTTTACGCCATCTCTTAATTTTTGTACCGCTTCATTAGATACTTTTCCCTTAATTGTAACTGTATATGTTTTATCTATTTCATGTTTTGGATGTGTTACTTGATATACAAAATCTCCATCATTTGTTAAGATTAATGCTCCTGATGTATACATATCTAATCTCCCAACAGGAACAATTCTTTCTTTAACTTTAACTAAATCCAAAACTGAATTTCTACTAAATTGGTCCTTTACTGTTGTAACATATCCAATAGGTTTATTTAACAATATATAAACAGATTTATTATCATTTTGAATTTGTTTATTATTATATAATACAACATCTTTTTGTGGATTTATTTTTGTTCTCAACTCTGTTACAACTTTTCCATTTACTTTTATTTTTCCCTGAAGTATTAATTCCTCAGCTTTTCTCCTTGATGTGATTCCACAATCCGCTATAAATTTTTGTAATCTTACTTCTTCCATTTAACTTCTCCCTTTCAGGGATTAAGGGACGGTCCTTTAAATCCCTGTTTTTAGGGATTTTAGCTCCGTCCCCTAATCCCTGCTAATTAATTCTTTCATATATTCTGGTAATTCCGCTTCTAACTTCATTTTTTTACCTGTAATAGGATGTCTAAATTCAAGACTTTTAGCATGTAAAGCCTGTCCTTTTATCCCCCACTTATTTTTACCACTAGAATATGTACTATCTCCTATAATTGGATATCCAATTTGAGCTAAATGCACTCTTATTTGATGTGTTCTTCCTGTTTCTATATTTACCTCTAATACTGTATAATCTTCAAATCTCTTTAATACCTTAAAATGCGTTATTGCCTCTTTACCTTTTTTGGTAACTGCCATCTTCTTTCTATCTTTCTCACTTCTTCCAATTGGCATATTTATTGTTGCTTGATTTTCTTTCACAACTCCTCTAACAATTGCAATATATGTTTTTTTAACTTCATGATTTTTTATTTGTTCACTTAAATTAATATGTGCCTTATCATTTTTAGCTACAACTATAATTCCAGATGTATCTTTATCAAGTCTATGCACTATTCCCGGTCTTATTTCTCCACCTATTCCAGATAAAGAATCTTTACAAATTGCCATAACTGCATTTACAAGTGTACCATCTGGATTTCCATTTGCAGGATGCACTACCATACCTTTTGGTTTATTTACTACTATAATATCATTATCCTCATAAATTATATCTAATGGTATGTTTTGTGCTTTTAACGAAATCTCCTTTGGCTGTTCTTCTTCCAATGTAATTTCATCATTTTCTTGCACTTTATATGATGGTTTAACTTTTTTGTCATTTACTTTAACCTTTTCTTCTGAAATTAACCTTTGTATTGCAACTCTTGATAAATCTTCATTCTTTTCAGATAAATAACTATCTATTCTTTTATTTTCTTCTTCTTTTTCTACAATAAACTTTTTCACTTTAACTTCCTCATCTCTATATTACTCTCTCATTTTAGACTAATTCTTTTCTTAAATAAAATTATAACTATTTTTCAGTTTTTCTTCTTAATTCTTTTGCAGTAAAATAAGTAAACTTTCCAACAACTAAAATCCACCCAACTAAAACAAATATATCAGCTATATTAAACATTGGTAACCATTCTATTTTACTGACACTTATCCATTCCAACACATATCCTCTTGCAATTCTATCTATCAAATTAGATATTCCTCCTGCAATTATAAAACTAAGAAATACTTTTAATATCTTATCGATAAACTGATTTTGTGACAACATAAATCTTGCAATAATAAGTATTATTATTAGATTAGTAACTATATACATCATTGCAGAATTTGAATCTGCACCAGATATTGAATAAGTATTTTGTTCAATATCTATATTTCCTACATTTTGAATAATGATTTTTGATATCTGGTCAATTACTATTATTGCAATAATTATTATAATTATTGCAATACCAAATTTATTAATCTTTTTTACATTTTTCAATTTAACTTTAACCCCTTCAAAAATGTCTCACATAGAAACGTCCCTATTGAGACACTCTCTCATAAATCACAAAGTAATCATCTTTGTATAGTTCTTTATAATGTGGATCATGCGTTTTTGTTATTATCATATTCATTTTAGAATTATCATAAGTTATTACATGAGTTATATCATATTTTTCAAATATATCTTCATAGAACTTTCCAATACTTGATGTTTCTATGAAATCCATAAATATATCGTCCGCTTGTCCATTGAATTCTGGAGAATATAAATCTGCTCTTGAATCTATAAATACTGGTATTCCCCTAAATAACATATAACTTCCATAATTATATTCGTTATAAAATCTTGCTGTTCCTAAATCAATATTTTCTAATATATAATCACATGCTGCAACTGGATATGCTGTTTCATCTATATAGGTGTCATTAAACTTGTCTTTAGCAAAATAATAACTTAAACCTAAACCTACTAATGTCAATAAAATTATTCCTATTTTATTTGTTAATACCTTTACTGCATTTTTATCTAAATCTTTACTATATATTCTAACCATTTCCATTAGTAATTTTCCTAATATAACACTTCCTATTATTGCAAACATTGTTATTTGTCTTCTAGAATCTAACATTAAATATGCTAAGCCACCTATCATAAATAAATCACATAATCGGATTTTCGCTTTTGTAAATGTTAAAACTGCTAAAAATAAAATTATTGCACACAAAGCATCAACATCACTAGATAAGGTCATTGGTAAATGTTCATTGATATTTTGTGTTGTATTTCCTTGCATTGTTTTATATAAATATGTATAAGGTGTATCTCCTAGTGGTGTCAATAGTCCAGTAAATAAACAAATAATCATTATTAAAATTAACCACTTTACATTCTTATTTTTTACTAATTTTATTTTATATGGATTTTGTAATTCTTTTGTTCTCTTTATTTTTATTTTATCTACTTTTT
Organism: uncultured Clostridia bacterium; assembly: GCA_944387525.1. Lineage (GTDB taxonomy): Bacteria > Bacillota > Clostridia > TANB77 > CAG-508 > CAG-269. The sequence continues at coordinate 35,659 of CALXFF010000003.1, forward strand.
CTTCTAAATCTTTCAACTTTTGTTGTAACTTTTCTAATTTTTCATTGTTCCTTTGACTCTTTTCTAATGCTTTAATTTTATCTTTCAACAAGAATATTTTTACTTTTTTGTAAAGTATCGTTTCTGCTAATATTGCTATTAGATATTCTGCAATATATGGTAAATATAATACAAAATAAAATGGGAATACTGCCACATGTAAATTTGCTATTAATATAGGTATGATAATTAACCCTACTGCATATCGTTTTTTCTTTGTCTCTAAAAACTTCTCTATTAAGAATATTGTCAATATAAATAATATAAATGTCACCAACTGTGCTCTTGCTGTAATGTATCCTCTTATTACATACATTACTCCTATCGTAATAAAAAATGAGAAAAATTGATTTTTAGCTATTTTTGTATTTACTAGATATATAGACCATCCTAATATTACTGATAATATACATGTTGATATATATATTCCTGTAAATCCAAAAAGGGTATATACAAAATATGTTATTAAATCATAAAGCCAATGTGGGTATGTATATGGCAAATTCTCATGCCAAGAAAATGGATCTTGCATATCTACTCCATAATTTGCAATATGTTCTCCAATTTTTATTGTATAAAATGTGTCATTTTGCAATGTCACAGGTGTTAATGCAATACAGACTATTGCTATCAGTACTAATGCCAATATAGTAAATTTAAGATTTGATTTTTCCATTGTATTCATTCCTTTGCTTTTTTATTTTTTTTAATATAACATATTTTTATTTTTTTTACAATGTATTAATGTCTATACAATTCATTTTTCTAATTCAAATTTTGACTTTTATGTTAAATAGTAGTATAATATAAGTGTAACTTGTAAAATTCAAACAGTATGAAAGTCCTTCTAGATTAAGAAGGCAGAAAGGAAAAAAAATGGCTTACAATTTAAAATCAAAATCTTTAATTTGCGAAAATTGCAAAGGGAAACACTGGGATCCAAGTAATCAGGCAAAAACGCAAGAAGCTGTATTGAAAGAATACGGGCAGATTGCTAATAACTGCGTAAATGGACATGGCGGAGTAGTATATTGTCCCTATGCAAAATAGCCATTCGGAGAGAGAATTTTCTCTCTCCTTTCTTTTTAGCTAAAAAACACTCTTTAATTTAAAATTTATAATTCAAAGTGATTTGTTGACATTTTATGTAAAATATTGTATAATCTTTTTGTCACAAGTTCATTGTTTTCCAAAAATGGAGGAAAATACTATGAAAAAAATATCTTATAATGAGGCTTTATCACTACTCAAGCATGGATTTTTCCCAAAATGTGAAGTTTCGCGGGATTTATTAAAACCTGTGAAATCTGAACAGGAACTCAAAAACTTTTCAGAACTTTCTTCTGTTCAGAAATGCCAGTTCTATGGTTATGAACAGAATGAAATTGAAAATTTCAAAGTTCCTGATGGTGATTTAGAGCTATCTGTAAATGAAGCAACAGATATGCTTGTCAGTGGGGAGACAATCTATGCTCGAGTAATAGGGGAGAACGAGCGGAGCTTTAACAATTTGAATTCATTTGTTGCATTTTTAAGAAAATGTAACATAAATGGAGACAATTTTCTCCTCTACTCACGTGATTAGTCTGTAAAAGCACTCTTAAGAATAGTTAATTACTTTCTTTAGAGTGCTTTTACTGTTACATTTTTACTACTAACTTATCAAATTTAGAATTTATATATTTTTTCAATTTTGTCATAAATTCATCTGGTTCAATTTCCTTTTTTGCCACCATATCTAAGCCTTTTTCCCAACTAGCAGTAAGTTTAGGATTCAACATGTCTGGCATAGATAACTTTACAATATCATAAATCTTTTCACCCTTATTAGTAGGTGTTACTATTTGTGTTTTTTTGTTTATTTCAATATATCGAATTTTTTCTAGTTTTTCTATAATTCCACCTCTTGTTGCACTTGTACCAATTCCTGCACCTTTTATTTGTTCTCTTAATTCTTCATCTTCAATTAATTTTCCGGCATTTTCCATAGCAAGAATAAGCGAACCTGAATTGTATCTACTTGGTGGAGATGTTTCCGCTTCTTTTATCTCAAAGTTCTGTATTTCTATTTTCTGTCCTTTTTTCAGATTTTTTAATATTTCTAAGCTGCTACTTTCATCTTCTTTTTCCACATTTTTTTCATTTGTTGTAGAATTTTTATTTTGTGGTTTTAAAATTTCTAAATACCCTTGATTCACACATACTTTCTCACTTGCATAAAAGTTTTCAATATTTTTCTTTTCTTCATCCATTTCGACATCTACAGTTACCTGAACTTTACTATATTCAGCAGGTGGATAAAAAATTGCTAAAAATCTTTTTACTATTACTTTATATATTTGCTTTTGTAAATCTGGTAATTGATTAAAATTCTCATATCCTTGTCCTGTTGGTATTATTGCATAGTGGTCAGTTATTTTACTATCATTAACATATTTTGTTTTTAATATATTTGTTGAATATTTTTCATCTACCATCTTCTTTATATACCCTTGAATTTCTTCATCTTTCATACCTCTTGCAATTCCATTTAGATTTTTTGTTATTTCTTTTGCAACTGCAGTTGAAAGAACTCTTGCATCTGTTCTTGGATATGTTACTAATTTTTTTTCATATAAATTTTGTATAACATCTAATGTCTCATCTGGTTTTATTTTAAACCTTTTTGTACATTCATTTTGTATCTCTGCTAGATTAAATAATAGTGGTGGATTTTCTTTTTGCTTAGATTTTTTTAAACTACTTATTACTGCATTTTTTCCTGCTAATAACGATATGAATTCTTTACTATCAGCTTCTTTTTTAAATCCAGTTTCATTATATAGTTTTGGAGATTCAAAATATTTTGATTTTTCATTTACTTTCCACTCTGCTCTAAAAGATGAATTACTTTCTCCAAATTCTCCAACTATTTTATAATATTTTGTTTTCACAAAGTTTCTTATTTCTCTTTCTCTAGAAACTATCATTCCCAAAACACAAGTCATAACTCTACCAACTGAAATCGATGCCTTATCTTCTTGCAAACTTTGCGCTAGTCTTCTTCCATAAATAATTGAAAGCAATCTTGAAAAATTAATTCCGATTAAATAGTCTTCTTTTGCCCTCAAATATGCACTATCTGATAAACTATCATATTCAGATAGTGGTTTTGCTTCTCTAATTCCTCTTAATATTTCTTCTTCTGTTTGTGAATCTATCCAAACCCTTTTCATTTTTGCTTTTGGATTTGGCTTTGCCATCATAAAAACCAGCCTTTGTATGTATTCTCCTTCACGTCCAGAGTCACCAGCATTATATATTTCATCTATATCTTCTCTTTGCATTAATTCTTTTACTATATTAAATTGGTTAGCAACATTTGGAATTATTTCATATTTCCACTCTTCTGGTATAAATGGTAATGTGTCTAATCTCCAAAATTTCAATTTTTCATCATATTTTTCTGGATAGCTCATTGTTACTAAATGTCCGACACACCATGTTATTATCCACTTATCTGACTCCAGATATCCATTTTTTCTATTCGTTGTAATTTTTAATGCCTTTGCAAATTCCATTGCAACAGACGGCTTTTCTGTAATTAATAAACTTTTGCCCATATACTGTCATACCTTCATTTCATATTTTTTATTCTATCTTCAACATAATTATTTGCTATACTTCGTATTTCGTTAAATTGCTTTTTTACATTTTCATCTTGTATTTCAAATTTGTCCATAATTTTATTTATATAGTCATTTTCTTTTATAATTTTAAAACTTTCTTGATAGTAAATATCATAAATATTTGAAATCATTGATATTATTCCGTCAATTTTAGTTTCTATATTTTCTCTATGTACTTTTATTTGATTATAAAATTCTTCTATTACGTTTTGTGTAATTTCATCTTGCACTTTTGTTCCATTCTTCCAAAATAACATTTCTGCTTGATATAATATATCTAATTTATCACTGTCTCTAATTATTTTACAAAACACTAGAGTTTCATCATCTAAAATTTTTTCTATTTCATATTTACTATGATTAATAATTGCTGTTTTTATAATATTATCATATTTACTATCTTCTATATATTTTCTAATGTAATCATCTTTTTCTAAAATTTTTACTGCAGCTTCACCGTGTTCTACTTTCTCTAAATCTTTATATATACTTTTTTCACTTCTTTGATCAATTTTTCCTATATCATGTAAAAGTCCAATTAAAGTTGCAACTTCTATTTCTTCATCTGGCAAATTCAAGCTTTTAGCTATTTTTTCACTTATTTTTGATACTCTAAAACTATGTCCTACTTTCCTTTCAGTTTCAGGATTATTTAAATCATAATTGCTTATGTACTTCTCAAATTCCTTTTTAGTACTTTCTAAATCTATCATTTATTTCTTACTCCTTATTTACACATGTTTGCTTTTTATATTTTAGCATTTTGTAAAGTATTTTCTATATGCTCAAGTACTTTTTTATATATTTTTTTATATTTATCCATTGTATCCTTATTATTAAATTCAAATCTGTTATATATTTTTTCAAAATAATTTCTTTCTTTAACTAATTCTAAACTTTCTGGAAAATTAAAATCAAATACATATGCAAAATGTCCAACAAGAACATCAGCACTTGATTTCCTATGTCCATAGTCAATTCTTTTCTGTTCCATAAATTCTCTATATATTTCATCACTAATAATATCATCTGATAAATCCGGTTTTTCCCAAGCAGTTTCCTTTTTCTCAAATGTTAGTAAGTTTAATATATCAATTTTATCACTATCTCTTATTATTTTTGTATGTAATAATTCTCTAGGTGTTAAATCATCTGGGATATCTACTGCATCTTTATTGTGATTAAATATCGATTTTTTTATTATTTCATCATATTGCTTATCATCTATAAAGTTTCTTATAATTCCATCTTTCTTATTAAATAAAACATGTACTCCAAATTCTCCATGATTTATACTATTTCTGTCTACAAAAGTATTATATTGTTTTAATTGTTCAAATCTTCCAATATCATGTAGTAAACCTATTAATTCTGCTAATTTTATATCTTCATCTTCTAACTCTAATTTTGTTGCTAATTTTTTAGCCACTTGAGATACTCTTTCTATATGCTCAACTTTTAGTCTTATTTTATCATTTTTTATATCATAATTTTTAACATATTCTGCAAATGCTTTCTTTGCTTTTATTATATCTATCATTTTTGTCATTATTTCCTTTCTAAAAACTAAGTCTGATTGAAAAAGAATTAAAAATTTAATTCTTTTTCAACCTTTTATGTATATATTAATTTCTAAAACAGATTATATAACAGACCTTACTTTTTAATTACTAAATTATTATTTTTGCAATCGACAACCACTTTGCTTGAAGGTAAAATTTCTTGTTTTAAAATATTTTCTGCAATTAGTGTTTCTAATTTTTTTGTCACAAACCTTTTAAGTGGTCTTGCACCATAAACTTGATCATATCCATTATCTATTAGATAATCTTTTGCATTTTGTGTTAATTCTAATGTGATATGCTTGTCCTCAAGTCTTTTTTCAAGATCTTTTATCAATAAATCCAAAATTTTTGATACTTCATTTTTTTGTAATGGCTTATAAAATACTATTTCATCTAAACGGTTTAAAAATTCTGGTCTAAAGCTTTTCTTTAATAAATCATTTACTTTTTCTTTTGCTTCTTCTGAAATCTCACCTTTTTCATTTATACCTTCCAAGATATATTCAGAACCTAAGTTTGATGTTAAAATTATTATTGTATTTTTAAAGTCTACTGTTCTTCCTTGTGAATCTGTTATACGACCATCATCTAGTACTTGTAATAGGATATTAAATACATCTGGATGTGCTTTTTCTATCTCATCAAATAGTACTACTGAATATGGTTTTCTTCTTACTGCTTCTGTAAGTTGACCTCCTTCTTCATATCCAACATATCCTGGAGGTGCTCCAATTAATCTTGATACAGAATATTTTTCCATATACTCTGACATATCAATTCTTACCATATTATGCTCATCATCAAATAGACTTTCTGCTAAACTTTTTGCAAGTTCTGTTTTTCCCACTCCAGTAGGTCCTAAGAATAGAAATGAACCTATTGGCTTTTTAGGATCGCTTATTCCCGCTCTTGATCTCATTATTGCTTCTGATACATCTTCTACTGCTTCATCTTGTCCTATTACTCTTTTATGTAAGATATCCTTAAGATGTAATATTTTCTCTCTTTCGCCTTCCATAAGTTTTGATACTGGTATGCCAGTCCATTTTGATACTATTTTTGCAATTTCTTCTTCTGTTACTTTGTTTCTTAATAAAACATTTTCTTTATTATTTTCTTCTGCCTCTTCTTTTTCTAGCTCTTTTTGTAGTTCTGGAAGTTTTCCATATCTTAATTCTGCTACTTTATTTAAGTCATAGTTTCTTTCTGCTTGCTCTATTTCTCCATTTGTTTTTTCAATTTCTTCTCTTAATTTTTGTACTTTTTCAATTGCTTGTTTTTCATTTTCCCATTTTGCTTTCATTGAATCGAACTTTGTTTTAAGTTCTGATTTTTCTTTTTGAATTTCTTGTAGTCTTTGTTTTGAAAACTCATCTTTTTCTTTACTAAGCGCTGTTTCTTCTATTTCTAATTGCATTATTTTTCTTGATACTTCATCTAGCTCTGTTGGCATTGATTTCATTTCTGTTTTTATCAAACTACATGCTTCATCTACTAAATCTATTGCTTTATCTGGTAAAAATCTGTCTGATATATATCTATTTGATAAAGTTGCTGCTGCAATTAGGCTATTATCTGATATTTTTACTCCATGAAATACTTCATATCTTTCTTTTATTCCTCTTAAAATTGATATTGTATCTTCTACACTTGGCTCATCTACCATTACTGGTTGGAATCTTCTTTCTAATGCTTGATCTTTTTCTATATATTGCCTATATTCATTTAGTGTTGTTGCTCCTATACAATGCAATTCTCCTCTTGCAAGCATTGGCTTTAATAAGTTTCCTGCATCCATCGCCCCTTCTGTTTTTCCTGCTCCTACTATTGTGTGTAATTCATCTATAAATAAGATTATTTTTCCTTCACTCTTTTTTACTTCTTGAAGTACTGCTTTTAGTCTTTCCTCAAATTCTCCTCTATATTTTGCTCCTGCAACAAGTGAACCCATATCTAATGCAAATATTGTGCTGTCCTTTAACCCTTCTGGTACATCTCCTCTTACAATCCTTAATGCTAGACCTTCTGCTATCGCTGTTTTTCCTACTCCTGGCTCTCCTATTAAGCATGGGTTATTCTTTGTTTTTCTTGATAATATCATTATCACATCTCTTATTTCTGAATCTCTGCCTATTACTGGATCTAGTTTTTGTTGACGCGCTAATTCTACTAAATCTTGTCCATATTTTTTTAGTACATCATATGTGCTTTCTGGATTATCACTTGTTACTCTAGTATTTCCTCTTACACTTTCTAATGCTTTTAAAAATTCGTTTTTTGTTAATCTATATTTTTTGAATAGATTTTTTAAATAACTATTTGCATTGTCTATTATTGAAAGCATTATGTGTTCTACTGAGATATATTCATCTTTCATTTTATTTGCTATTTTTTCTGAATTTGTTAAAACTTGGTCTACATCTTGTGATACATAAATTGAGTTTGCTTGTCTTGCTCCTCCTGTCATTTTTGGTAAACCTTCTATTTTATCATTTAACTCTTTTTCAAATTCTTGTGGAATGTTCATCTTTTTTAGTAATTCTTTTATTAAGCTATCTTCTTGATTTAGTAATGCTAATAAAAGGTGTTCTTCTTCTATTTGTGCATTTTGATTTTCTATTGCAATACTTTGTGCTCCTTGTATTGCTTCTAATGATTTTTGCGTAAATTTTTGTGCATCCATTTATTATCATCCCTTTCAATTTGATATTTTTTATCCTAGTGTATTATATCACATTTATATACGTTTGCATGATTTTTTTGAGGTATTTTTGTGAAATTTGTATTTTTGCCTATTTCTCTTGAAACTCTAGCATTTTTGTTATATAATACAATGCATATAATAAGAATTAAAGATAAAAAATATGAAAGGGGCTTTAATATGGGCTACAATTTTACAGAAATTGAAAAAAAATGGCAAAACTACTGGGATGAGCATAAAACTTTTTATACAGATGTATGGGACTTTTCTAAACCGAAATTTTATGCATTAGATATGTTTCCATATCCATCAGGACAAGGTCTACACGTTGGTCACCCAGAAGGTTATACTGCAACAGATATAATGTCTAGAATGAGAAGAATGCAAGGATATAACGTTTTACATCCAATGGGATGGGATGCTTTCGGTTTACCTGCAGAACAATATGCAATAAAAACTGGAAATCATCCAGCAGAATTTACAAAGGCAAACATTGCAACTTTTAAAAGACAATTAAAGATGTTAGGATTTTCTTTTGACTGGGATAAAGAAATCTCTACATGTAATCCAGATTTTTATAAATGGACTCAATGGATTTTCAAACAATTATATAATGATGGTTTAGCAAAACTTGTTGAGATGCCAGTAAACTGGTGTGAAGGTTTAGGTTGTGTACTTTCAAATGATGAAGTTATTAATGGTAGAAGTGAAAGAGGAGACTTCCCTGTTGTTCGTAAAAATATGAAACAATGGGTATTAGATATTCCTCAATATGCAGAAATCTTATTAGATGGATTAGATGATATTGATTGGCCTGAATCAACTAAGGAAATTCAAAGAAATTGGATTGGAAAATCTGAAGGCGCAGAAGTTATATTCAAGGTTGCCGATTTTGATAACACAGAATTTACTGTATTTACTACAAGACCAGATACTCTATTTGGTGCTACATATTGCGTTATTGCTCCTGAACTTGATTTAGTAGATAAAATAACAACTGATGAACAAAAAGATGCAGTTGAAAAATATAAACAAGAAGCTGCTAGTAAATCAGACTTAGAAAGAACTGAACTAAATAAAGAAAAAACAGGTGTATTTACAGGAAGCTATGCCATTAACCCTGTAAATGGTAAGAAAATCCCTATTTGGATTTCAGATTACGTACTTTCTACATATGGTACAGGTGCAATTATGGCTGTTCCTGCTCATGATCAAAGAGATTATGAATTTGCAAGTAAATTTGGTATAGATATAATCCCTGTATTAGAAGGCGGAGATATTTCAAAAGAAGCATTTACTGGAGATGGATTACATATTAATTCTGATTTTCTTGATGGATTAGATAAAGAAACAGCTATCAAAAAAATGATTGAATATCTTGAATCTAATAAGATTGGAAAGAAAAAGATTAATTATAAACTACGTGAATGGATATTTGCAAGACAACGTTATTGGGGAGAGCCAATTCCAATTGTATACTTAGATGATGACATGAGAGCCTTAGCAGATAATGATTTACCTTTAGTTTTACCAGAACTTGAAGATTATGCTCCTTCAAAAACAGGTGCATCACCATTAGATAAAGCAACAGATTGGGTAAATACTACATTTGAAGGTAAACCTGCTAAAAGAGAAACAAGTACAATGCCTGGTTCTGCTGGTTCTAGTTGGTATTTCTTAAGATATATTGATCCTAAAAATAATGATGAATTTGCAAATAAAAAATTACTTGAATACTGGATGCCTGTTGATTTATATGTAGGTGGTCCTGAACATGCAGTTGGACATTTACTATATTCAAGATTTTGGAATAATTATTTATACAACAAAGGACTTGTTCCAGTAAAAGAGCCATTTGCAAAACTACGTCATCAAGGTATGATTTTAGGTACTAATGGCGAAAAAATGAGTAAATCAAAAGGAAATGTTATCAATCCTGATGATATGGTTAAACAATATGGTGCAGATAGTTTAAGATTATATGAAATGTTTATGGGACCAATAGATGCCGTTAAACCTTGGGATGTCAACGGTATTGAAGGTACAAAGAAATTCTTAGACCGTGTTTGGAGATTATATGTAGAATCTGGAAAAATTAAAGATACTCCAAATAAAAATCTAGAAAAAGATTATCATTTTACAGTTAAAAAAGTTACAAATGATTATGAAACTATGAATTTCAACACAGCGATTTCTCAAATGATGATTTTCATAAACACTGTTAATAAGGAAGAAATTTTCCCATTAGAGTATGCTGAAGGATTTTTAAAATTACTAAATCCAATTGCACCACATATTACTGAAGAATTGTGGAATATCTTAGGTCATGATAATACAATAGCTTATGAAAAATGGCCAACTTATGACGAATCTAAAACTATTGATGATGAAATTACTTTACCAATTCAGTTTAATGGTAAATTAAAAGCTACTATTCAAATTCCTTTAAATGAAGATGAAAGTGTCATCAAGCAAAAGGTTCATGAAGCAATTGATTCTAAATTAGATGGAAAAACTATTATTAAAGAAATCTATGTAAAAAATAAAATTTATAACATTGTTGTGAAATAGGGATTTAGGGGACGGTCCTAAAAATCCCTGTTTAGATTTTAAAAATTAAAAAGCTATTAAAATAGTATAAAATTTATGAATTTCGAATGTGAATGGAATCATTTTAGAAAATATTAAGTTATCTAATAGGAGAATCTCAAACTAGCTTTGAGAGGTGCCTATTAGGTAACTTTAAATTTTCTTAATGATGAAATGTTAGCCGAGAAATGAAATAAATTTTATACTATTTTATAATAGCAAAAGAATAGAATAAAAAAAACAGGGATTTTTAGGACCGTCCCCCTAATCCCTGTTCTGTAACAAAACTGTAACTAATACTTAATACTTTTGACATTCTCTTTTTTCGACTTTTGTTGTATAATTTAATGGAGAATATATTAAGGAGTTTTGTCGATATGAGTATAGAAACAGATTTAAAAAAAGATGGAATAGAAGTAACAAAAAAACTAGATACACTTCAAATTAACTCTATTGCAAATAATATCGCAATAAAATTATGTAGAACTTTTCCTGAATATAATTTAAACCAGAATGAACTTTTCATACGTTTATCACGTTTAGATATGTATAGAGCTAAAATGCCTGAAGGGATGGCTGAAGCAAATTATTTTTATAAGAATACATCTATATATTTTAATGAGCATATACCAGATGATGACCTAGAAGAATTTGCTATTCATGAGTGTATACACTATTTACAAGAAGTAAAAGATAAAAGGAACTATTTAATTAGAATGGGACTTTGTGATTATACTGAATTTAAAATATATGGATTAGGATTAAATGAAGCAGCTGTTCAATTAATGGCATCTAAAGTAAATGGTATTCCAAAAGAATATGTAAAATATTTCGGAATTAGTTTTGAAACAATCAGTCCTTCATACTATCCTTTAGAATGTTGTTTAGTAAATCAATTAGCTTATTTAGTTGGTGAAGATGTTTTATTTGAAAGTACATTAAACAGTAATGATAATTTTAAACAGGCTTTTGCAGATGCTACTTCACCTAAGGTTTTTATGGCTATTCAAAATGCAATTGATGAAATTTTATATCATGAAGAAGATATTATTAAATTAAATAATAAAATTGCAAATATAGATGACAGAAATAAAAAGGTTGATGGTATGCTAAAGAAAATTGATGAACTAAAAAGTGAAATTTCTCTTATTTTCTTTAGAACTCAAAACTTGATTATTTCAAGTTATTTTGATAATAGTTTTAATAAAATTACTAATCTTGAAGAAGTTGAAAATTATAGAAGAAAACTATATACATTTAAAGATTATTTAGGCTCTAGTGAAGGTTATACATTTTTTAATGATTACTATGTTTCAAAAATGGAACAACTTGAGGAAAAATATAATGCTCTTGAAAATGGTGAAACATTACAAATTGAAACTGCTATTAAAGTTATTTCTAAAAGAGAGAATATGTTTAGACGTTTTATCGCTGCTATTAAAAAATTATTATTTGGAGGAATTGGAGTTCAAGAAAATAATTCAAATAATTAATGTATTAATAAGAAAAAAAATACAACTAAAATGCAATAATGCTCTTTAGTTGTATTTTTTTACTTTTATTTCTCTAAAAATTCTACTATTCCTTTTGCCGCTTCTCTACCTGATTGAGCTGCCCAAGCAACAGTTCCTTTTATTCCTGCTAAATCTCCACCAGAAAAAACTTTAGAATTTGAAGTTTGATAATTTTCATTTATTAATATATTTCCCCATTTATTTAGTTCTAAACCTAAGTTAGAAACAAATCCTTCTGGTTTTGAACCTAAAGCCATAACAACATAGTCAATATCTTCAACATAATTACTATTTTCAATATTTACTGGTACTAATCTAGTTTCTCCTTCTTTTTGTACTAATTCAGTTTTTATTAATTCAACTTTTTCTACTTTTCCATCACCAATAATTTTAACCACATTATTTTGGAATAAAAACTCAATACCTTCATTAATTGCATCTTCTACTTCTTTATCTTCTGCTGGCATTTGTTCTCTTGCTCTTCTATATATTACTTTTACTTCTTTTGCTCCCATTTTATTTATTGTTCTTGCACAGTCCATTGCAACATTTCCGCCACCTACAACTGCAACTTTTTTATCTTTATAGTCTGGATGTAAATTATATTCTAATAATTCATTACCTCCATATACACCTTCTAAATCTTCTCCTTCAATTCCCATTTTAGAAGATACATTTGCACCAATGCTTAGGAAAATAGCATCAAATTCTTTTTCTAAATCTTCTAATTTTAGATTTTTTCCTAATTCTTGATTATATTTAACTTCAATTCCTAATTCTAAGATATTATCTACAGTTTGTTTTACTATCTCCTTTGGAAGTCTAAATTCAGGAATTCCATGTACTAATAATCCACCTAAATAATTATATTTTTCAAATATTGTTACTTTAATTCCAGATTTAGCTAAAAATGCACTACAAGTTAAACCTGCTGGTCCTCCACCTATTACTGCAACTTTTTTATTAGATAATTTTTCATTTTTTTCTTTATTTTCAGCTATTTCATTTTTATAACATTCTAGTAAACTATGTCCTTGCTCCGTTATTACTTTATCAAATGTAAATGCTTCTAAATCACCAATTGCAACTGGTTCACCTTTTATTCCTCTAACACATGAACCTTGACATTGTTTTTTGTGTGGACAAATTCTTCCACATACTCCTTGTAATACTGTTGTTTCTGACAATATTTTATATGCCTCAAAATAGTTTTCTTCTTTTACTTGTTTAATAAATTCTGGTATATTATTACCTAAAGGACATCCTTTTAATGAACATGGTTTTACTTTACAATTTAAACAGTAATTTGCTTTTTCCTTTGCTCCATTTATTGATAGCATTTTTTTCATTCCTCTCTTAATTAATATATGGTTTGAAAATAATTAATTTTCTTTAATCAATCATTTTATTTATACTAATTTTATTAATCCTTGTCAATCAACTGACTCTTAAGTCAAATCCTATCTTTCTTCTTTTTGTGATTGAATCTCGACATATGAGCCATCTTTGTCTTTTCTGTATGTTGTATTTGTATCTAAATCAATATATTCTTTTTCCAAAACATATTTAACTTTCTGTTTCTTTCCTTTTCCAATAACCCTAGGTGTCTTTAATCTTTGTGGGAATGTTTCTATTTTAGTATCTGCTAAGTATTTTAAATGTTCTATATACATAGCCTTTTGTACACCCTTTTTACTATCTACTCCTATCTCTCTTATTTGGCTTTTCTCCTCTGGTGTCATAGGCATCAATACTGGCGTTTTGACAAACTCTCCAAATTTTCTAAAATCATCACTACCTTTATATATTGGTATCATATTTTCCATATTATTTGCTTTTAAAAAATTATCAATTTGTCTTTTCGGCATATGGATTCTTAAAGGCATATTTAAATTAGGAATGTCAAATCCTAATATTACAAAATTGCCAATCGCATTTGAATCATCTTCTATATATCCCCAATTTTGAATAGAATTTCTTGTCATACATGCCTCAAATAAAGCTAATACATTAGAGTCTTTGCATCTATATAGATTATTTACTACATTTAATCCTGTTAAATACTTTTCCTCTATATCTTCACTTAATATATTTCCCGTTTTAGGAATCATAGCTCCAAAATATTCTTTATATTTTTCACTATATTTACTTAAAACTGGTTCTAAATATCCTCTCAACTCGACCGTTGTAGCTACTTCCTCAGCTGGTCCTTTCTTTTCTAAATCTTTATCTAACTGATTTATACTCATCTGTGCAATTTCTTTTATTACACCTATTTTTACTAATTCTATCTTTAAATCTCTATCAGATATTTTTTCAAAAGGAAATTGTTGATATTTTTCTTTATCTTTTACTATGTCTTCAAGTATACCTAAATCATTTAATATAAATACCACTTCATTTATATTTTCTATCTCTTTTGTTAATCTATTACTCCAAAAAACATTCATAGCCATTAACGTTTCTAATGGCAATTGATTAAGAAAACTTTCGTCAAAACACATTTCAATATTTATATCATTTTTTCCTAGCTCTATACCTAACTCATGTAGTCTCTTCTGTTCTCTTTTTTGATATTGATCCAAAAAGTTGAATTTTTTTAGAATCTCTCCTAATTGTTTTAATGTCTCAATATATTTTCCTCTAATATTATTAGAATATTTCATACGAACTTTCTGAAACCACTCTTCAAATTTTTCTTCTTCTTTTCCTATTATACTTGCTTGAATCTGCAAGGTTTTAAAGTCTTTTTCTGATAATTTATTTTTTATTTTCTGCCTAGTTTTATTTCCTTTTTTATATGCATTTGCAAGTTTATATGCATTTTCTGATAATTTTCCTAATGTCTTTCTATATGAATAAACTATACTTTTTACTACTGCTTCTTCATTTTCTTCAATATTATTACTAACTATTATCTTTTCTAATTCTTCCTCTGGTAGATTTTTCACCTTATTATATATTTCTTTTCTCCTTTGTGAATCATAAGCCAATTTTTGATAACTATTTAACACATGTGCTTCTGCTTCAGGTACAACATTAAATGATACCTTTTTCAAACATTCTTTTAGTTCATTATGTATGACTTGTTCAATATACATAGTTATCATTTTGCATGTTTCTTCTGATGGTAAACTATCTCCTTCTTGCCTCACTCTTGAATAAATTATTGGTTTAATCATTTTAAAGACAAAATTAAAATTCTGTTTAATTTTTTTTACCTTTTCATCAGAAACTTTTGAGCTTTTTTGTTGTAAAATATTATCAAATGTTTTTATATTTATCACTCTTTCTATCTTAATTTTTGTACTCATTCATAACTAATTTTAAATCTTTTATAAAATCAATTTTCTTAGTCTCATCTCTTAAAAGTGCTGCCGGATGCCAAGTTGGCATATATCTAATTCCTTTTTTCTCAATCCACTTTCCTCTAGATTGTGTTATACCATACTCATGTCCTAATATATTTTTTAATGCTACACTTCCGCAATAAAACAATTATTTTAGGTCTAACTAAAATAACTTGGTTTCTTAAATAATTCATACATGCGTCTGCTTCATCTTGTTCTGGATTTCTATTTGAAGGAGGCCTGCATTTTACTATATTTGCAATATACACTTCATCACGTTTTAATCCGACCATTTGAAATGCTAGATTCATAAGTTGTCCAGCACGACCTACAAAAGGTTCTCCTAACCTATCCTCGTCTGCTCCCGGACCTTCTCCTATAAACATTAAATCCGCATTTTTATTTCCAGTTCCAAAAACTATGTTATGCCTTCCTTTATATAATTTACACTTATTACAATTTGTTATTGAATTTTCTAGTTCTTCCCATGTTTCAAACATTTTGCTCACTTTGGTCACTTTGGGGACAGGTTCGGACTGACCATTTTTGGTCATAAAAGGGACGCCACTTTTCTATCTCCAATTTTCCATTTTCTCCTTTTCTTTTTTCTCCTCTTTCTTTACTTTCTTCCATTGTATCTTCTTGGATTTCTCATGTATCTTTTATAACTTACCTTAATTCACACATTTTTCAATCAATTCAATTTTTCTTACGTTCTTTGTATCTATTCTTGCCTTTGTACCAATTGGAATTACAGTTTTTGTTTCTGTATGTCCAAAATTATTTGACTTAATTATTGGAAAGTCGTACTCGCCTTCTAAAACATCTAATATTACTTTTTCTAAGGTTATTCCGCTTTCATGTTCATAATTTCCAATCCACAATCCTTTTATTTTATCAAATACACCATTTTGTTTCATAAAATATAGAAAATTGCTTACAAGTGCTGGCATTGTATCAATTCCTAATTCTTCTAAAAATAATATTTTATCTGTAAAATCAATTGAATATTTTCCTGAAACCAATCCTCTTGTTAACTTTAAATTTCCACCTATTAACTGTCCTTCTGCAACTCCTTCGCTCAATGTTTCGTATTTTTCTGTCTCTAATCCTAATTCTAAACTTCCATCTACAAATCTTTTCATTACTTCATTATAACTATAATTTGTTTCATCTGTTGCAATAGTTTTAAAGTTTGTTCCACTAAAAGTTACAAGCCCAGTTTTAGCTGTTATTATATTTGTTAATGAAGTTATATCGCTATATCCGCAAATTATTTTAGGATTGTTTTTTATTAGCTCATAATCTAAATATTCAAAAGTTGAATTTGAATTTTCTCCTCCCTTTGCACACCATATCATTTTTACATCTTTGTCTCTAAACATTTCATTTATATCTTTTGCCTTTTCTTTTGCAGTACTACTATATCCATTAGTGTTAGAGAAAAGATTTTTTGAATATTTTACTTTAAATCCTGCATCTTCTACAATTTTTCTTGCTCTTTCTAATTCTTCAATATTTTCATCTATTATTGGGTTTGATGGTGCTACTACACCTATTACATCTCCTTTTTTTAGTCTTTGTGGAATTAGCATTTTATTCAATCCTTTCAATTATTATTTTTTATCCTTTCTTATTTTACACAAAAGGCTGCATATAATGGGATAGACTTTATATTATTTTCAAATCCAAAATTTCTAGTTGAAAATCTTATAGCATATTTTGGTTTATATTCTTGCATATACATATTTAAACTTATTGACCTTACATTATTACCACTTTTAACCTCAATTGGTATAATTCCATCTTGCTCACTATACAAAACAAAATCTATCTCTGCATTTCTCTTTGAAGTCCAATAATATAATGATTCACCTTTAAATGCCAACTCTTGAGCAATATAATTTTCTGTAATTGCTCCTTTATATATAAAAGTTTTGTCTAGCATTATATCTGGAAACTTTATTTCACTCATATTAGTTAGTATCCCTACATCACTTAAATATAATTTAAAATTATTTTCATCTATATAGACTTTTAATGGAATTTCCATTCGTTTTGAATTATAATTTATTAAAATCATTTTTGAAGCCACTAACCAGTCAATAGAACTTTCATATTTTCTTTTTCTTCCTGTTTCTTCTATAAAATTATATTGAAAATTTTTCTTATCTTTAGCTAATTGGCTAGGAATACTTTTATATACTTTTTCAATCTTGACAGTTTCTAAACTACTTTTTACATATTTTTGCATATCAGCTATATACATATCTTTAATGTCAGAAATAATATGAGAATCAAATTTTAATATATCTAAATCATTTTCCACAAAATTATTTACCGCTTCAGGCATTCCACCAATACATAAATATTGCTTATATAACGTAATAGCCTGTTCATGAGCAAAATCAGACATTGGTGACATTGTTTCATAACATTCTTTAATTTTATCTCTTAACATTTCTTTTCCAGTTGCAATTAAAAATTCTTCGAAATTCATAGGATACATATATTCCATTCTAATTTTGCCAACAGGAAAAGAACTTTTAAATCTATTAATTTTTACACCTAACAAACTACCTGCACAAACTATTTTATAAGGCTTCTCTGATTCATTAAAATATTTTAATGAAACGATAAAATTCTCACTTACTTGAACTTCATCAAAAAAGAATATTGTTTTTTCTATATTTATCTTTTTTCCTAAATATAATTCTAATTCTTCTATTATCTTAGTATCATCAATACTCTTTTCAAAAATTTTCCTTACATCAATATTTTTTTCTAAGTTAAAATATAAATATTCTTCAAAATTTTCTTTAGCAAATTTTTCAATAATATATGTTTTTCCAATTTGTCTTGTGCCAACAACCATTAAAGGTTTATTCATCCCAGATTTTTTCCAATATAACAACTTATTTTCAAATAATCTTTGCATTATTTTCCCTCCATTAATTTTAATTTTATCATAATGCGAAAGAATAATCAATATTTTTTGCCACTTTTTGCAGGGTTCTTTTTTAAAAAAATGCCACTTTTTGCAGGGTTCTTTTTGAAAAAATTGCCACTTTTTTGTAAGCTACACTTAATATAATGGAATTTTATTTATCAATTTAAATAAAGCATTACATTCCATAAATATATATTTCGTTCATCTATTATTCCCTCAAAACCTCCTGAATAAGAATCAATTCCTATAGGAATACACAATGCCAATAAAATTGTTATCATAAATAATATCCATTTTATATTTATTTTGTTATTTTTATTAAATGTCATAATTATTGTTAATATTATAATTATAGCTATAACAAAGCAATTAGCAATAGATAAACAAGCAACTCCTTGAAATCCATCAATTATTCCTATGTCTGCATCATTATATGAGTAAATAATCATATTTCCATCAAAGCCCTTTGTAAATATCATAATTATACTAATAATTATAACTATTACATAAAATATTTTAAACTTATACATTTCAATCTCCAATACAATTACTATTTTATTTAATTTCCACCTAACTCATCATATTTTTTCTCGATACTAGAATATTCCTCTGGTTTTAAACCAACTCTGCTTTCCATATATTTTCCAACTAAAACATAAATAATTGTAAAAATAACACCCAAGATAATCATACAATAGGCAGTTGTAGTCTTTGTTAATAAAAAAGCCGCAAACAAACTAGTAATCATTCTAAAAATACTTTTAAACAAATTCTTTGCTGCAAAAATTTTGGTATCTATTGATTGATTTGCAAAATTTCTCAAATATCTATCAATTATTGTATTAAATACACCAACACAAAAACTATATAATAAAAATGCAAGGATAACCATCAATAATAATATCATGTTTCCTTCTGCTTTTATTCCAAAGATACCTGCAAATATTGTGCTTACAGAAACTAATATTGAAATAATATATAATGATTTATTCCTATACTTATTATGAAATTGATTTTGCTTCTTTGATGCATATGCACTGATAAATGCTCCTATTGCAGCTACAATTCCTATAACTATTGAAGATAATCTTAATTCTTCTTGCAAACTTACATGGTATGTTGACAATAACCATATCAAAGCATCAACTAATGATGCACACAAAATTAGAGCTTTTAACCTTTCAGATTTTAATATAAAGGCAAATCCATCTCTTACATCTTTTATTTGCTCTATATACATTAATTTGCTACTACTTTTTTTCTTTCTTCTTACAGGTTCAATAAATGCAATTGATAAAATAGTAACAAATATTAAAACTATTAATGAACAAATCATTGGTATATACCCATTAATTGCAAATAAGAATCCTGCAAGTATTTTTGAAATTGAATTTATAAAGTAATATCCTGATGTTCCTTTCGCATTTATTTTAGAATATATTTGACTTTTGTATCTAGATGGTGGTATTGATTCATTTAGTAAACTAGGTTCTGCAACATTTTTTATAGAAAATGCTATTGCATCAAAAAATTCTGCAACAATTAAGTCAAACAAGTTTCTACTAAGCATTATAATTACCATATAAACACAATTCAGAACATTTGCTAGTATTATGCTGTTTTTTCTCCCCAGAAATTCTACAATTATATTTGCTGGAATTTGTACTATTATACTAAAAAACGCATAAAACGTACTTTTTAGCACGACATCTGATGCACTAATGCCTTTAACCTGTGTTAAAAATAGGAAATCTATTGTATAGAAAAATAGAAAATCCCATCCCAACTGCTTATATATTGGAAATATCCACATATTTGTTTTTCTCATCATTCGTTTTTCTTCTTTACTCGCCTTCATAAACAGTTAATCATCCTTTCATACTCTTAAGTATTTTTTATTAAATATTTCTTTTGATTTCTAGCTAAACTTTTCTATAAAAGCTGCATTCAAACCATATCCCTGCTTCTCAACTCTAAATGAATGTATTAAATCTGAGTGGCACACACTACATATTCCACTATCCACAATATTATCTTTCTTCAAACCAGCTTTTTGTAAAATTATTTTATTTATCAAAACTGTATCTATATTCCATTTTTCATTTGGAATTTTCTCCTGTATTATATCACATAATTGGTCATTTTTTAAGTCCTTATATTCATTTTCGAACATTTCTTTTACATCTCTATCTACTTCAAAATGACATTTTCTAATACTTGGACAAATGCAACAAATTATATCTTCTGGATTACAACCAAATTCTTTTTTCATTTTTTCAACTGTTTTTACTGAAATTCTTTGAATTGTTCCTTTCCAACCAGAATGTGTATTTGCTATTACTTCTTTTACTGGGTCATAAAATAAGAGTAATATGCAATCTGCATTAGTAGTTTCCAATATAATATCTTTCTTGTTTGTAATTAATCCATCTGTTCTGTCATATTCTTTCATATCAAAATCTGGTTCATTTTGATTAATTTTACTATTTACTATTTTCACTTCATCTGTATGGTCCTGATTTGGCTTAATAATTTTTGTATAATCGTCATTTAATTCTTCAAAAAATTTCTTATATGTATTAATATTTCTTTCATATCTTTCTTTTGGCAATTCTTTTTTATCAGGAGTTAAAGTTCTAAAATCGCTGTTAATTCCTAATGTATAAGCATGTTTTATTTTATCTTTGTATTCTAATAATCTCCTAAACTGCAAATATTCAATTCCATTCTTTTTAACATGAATTACATTCTCATTTGATAAATCCACAGTTTTCCTCCTTTATATATATCAATTGAACGTTCTTATTGAGATAACAATTCATAATTTAAATTTATTTGCTAATTAGCTAGAATATTATATTAAATATTCTAGCCTATGTATCTATGTCGCATTGAGAAACGTCCCCATTGAGACATTTTGTGGAACATAGTTATAATTATTATCCTTATTTTGCGGATTAAAACCACAAATTGCTTTATATTCACAATACTCACAAGGAGTTTTACCTTTTTTATTATATGGTTTTATTTCTATATTTCCATTAAATATCTCTTTTGCAATCTGTTTTATAGTTATATTAATATAATCTTGTAAAATCTTGAATTCCTCTTTACTTACACCATTTGTCCACTTTTTATTTACTGAACCTGATTGCGTAATTGCTGCTGGTACTAGTTTTGAGCTTCCAGATGACAATGTATTATCATTCATCTTTATTATTTTTACATCTGCAACTATAAGCCCTTTCATCTTAAAGTTTTTTTGTATCATATTTTCAATTTCTTCTTCAGATATCTTTTTATCAGCTTTAATCATTTGCTCTAATAATGAAAAATAAAATATCCCTGCAGGCATAATATCTTCTTCCTTGCAAATTGCATCCATATATGTCAATAACTGAATTTGCAAACCTGCATACACTTCATTTAAATCTATATTTTTGCTTGAAGATTTATAATCTATAATTCTTAAATATTTCCCATCTTCTTCATCTGCTGTATCAATCCTGTCAATTTTTCCTGTGATTTCAACTCTTTTTCCATCTTCTAACTCTAAAATTATAGGTTTATACTTTCCATTTTTGCCAAATTCAACTTCTGTTCCTTCTATACTAAAATCACTATGTATTATTGTTTGAATTATATATTTCAATGCTTTTGACACGATTCTTTTCAATCTTCTTACCAATACTTTATATTTCACTGTTGCTGTAAACATATAGTTTTTAGTATCTTCCAACTTTTCTTCTATTATTTCTGACACTAATTCGAATATTTTATCTTCTTCTAACTCTGCTAGATTTATATTTTCTTTTCTAGTTGTCTCGAAAAATTTATCAATTGTTTCATGCATAAATGAACCTGTATCAAATGTATGTATTTTTAGTTCTTCTTTTTCTTTTAGTTTTAAACCATATTGCAAATAATATGAAAATGGGCAACTTCTGTATTTTTCCAATCTTGATACACTTGTATTTAATGTATTTCCATATAATTTTTCGATATTTTCTTTCTGAAGTTTTTCTGGTTGATTTGTATAAAACAATGCTTGTAAATCTTTCTTTAAAACTTCATTCCAATCATTTTTCGTTTTATAGTACTTATATATTAAATACCATATATCTTCTATCTTTTCCTTGTTTTTTAACCTTGCAATATTTTGTAATAGCTCTTCATATGTGACTTTTGCATTTGCTATTTCATATTTTTTCTCGATTACATCACTTTCTTCTTTCAAATTTGGATATATTCTTTTTAACTTATTTATGTATGTAGAAGGTCTTAATGATTTTCCTTCTTTATCTGTTGAACAATATGATATATATATGCTATTTTCTGCTGTTGTAAATGCTTTATAGATGTTAAAGTTTTCTTCATATAGATTTTCAACAGTTCCTTTTGCAATTTCTAATCCTTCACTTTTTAGATATTCTCTATCCTCATCATTAAAAAAGCCCTCATCTTTGTTCACACTTGGAAATTGTCCATCATTTACACCAATTAAGAACACTGTTTTTACTCTGTGGCTTCTTGAACGGTCAACGTCTGCAAATGTAACTTGGTCTTGCGTTCCCGGTATTTTTCCAAGCCCACTATTTTGCATACCTACTTTTAATATTTTACTGTATTGGTCTAATGTCATTTTGTCATCTGCAAATGTTAAAACAATTTCATCCAAAATTTCTAAAATTAATTTATAACTTTGGATATATTCTTCTGCTAATTCAATAAGTTCTTTTTCTTCTAACTCTTTTACCTTTTGCTCAATTTTCTCTTCAATATTTTGTTCTTGCAAAAATTCATATAAACATCTACATATATTTTTAGCTGTTTTATCTTCGTTAATTTGTTGTTTCAATTTTAAAAGAGGCTCTACTATTTGCTTTCTTAATTCCTCTAATCTTTCAATTTCTTGAACTTTATCCACATTTTGTTTATCATATGTGAATTCTTTTTTCCATTTATTTTGTTTTATTCCCCATTTAGTACAATAATTTTCTAATTTAAATATTTCGTCTTTTTCTATATCAAAAAATCCAGATTTTAAATAGAAAAACACACTTTCTGTTGTGAAATTTTTATTTAATATCTCAATAATTGATAAGATATATTGTGTAATTATGTTTTGATTTAAATCTCTTTTTTCATCAATAAATACAGGTATATTATATTTTAAAAATATGCTTCTTGCCAATGATGAATATTCTTCAATATTTTTTGTTATTATTGCAATATCTTTATATCTTAGTCCTTCATCTCTTACTAATCTTGTGATTTGCCTTGCCACTTGTTCTATTTCACTATATGGATTTTGAGCTAAAAACATATTGATATTTTTGTTTTCTTTTTGATATTTTTGTATTTTTATATTTCCTATATTATCACTTAAATGTTGCAACTCTTCTGTTTTAAATCTATACTGTTTTTCTAAGTTTACTGGTTCTTCTAGTTTAAATCCATTTTCATCTATTAAATTTATGATTTTCTTCAAAGTTTGTTTATTAGAATAAAATATATCTGTATCAGGATTTGTATTCATTTCCAAATTATCTATACACATTGTGATATTTACTTGTTTTGCTTGCTCAATTAATTTTTTTATAACATCATATTCTTGTCCGAGTAAATCCTGCAAATTCATCTAAATATATTATGCTATCTTTAATAAAATTTGTTTGTTCAACATTTTGACTAAGAATTGTTAATAAATCAGTATCTTCTATGTATTTTCCTTGTATTTGCTCTTCAAATTTCTCATAAATTAATATCATGTCTGATAATTTTGCTTTCAAATAATTATCTTCTGTTTTTTCTTGTTCCTCTTTTAAATTTTCTATTGTAACTCCATGTTTTTTGAATTCTTTTATTGTATTCATACTTAATTCTATATTTTCATCTGATTTTCCCAAGAATTTTAAATCTTTTTTGTACTTATTTAATATTGAATATATAAGCATTGCTTTTCCACATTTTGAAATTTGAGTTTTATTTGCTCCACCTATTTCATTTATAACTCTATATGCTAACCTACTTAGTGTTACAACTTCAGCGTTTAATACTGCATCTCGATTTACCGCTTCCATTAGCTTCTTTTCAGCAGTAAATGAAAATTGCTCTGGTGTTATCATATATATTTTTTTCTCTTTATCTATTAAATTTGCTATCTCTTTAAAGCAAAATTCACTTTTTCCTGTTCCTGGTTTGCCATATATAATTCTTAAACTCAAGCTTCTCGCCTCCAATAAAATAAATATTGTTGTGCTAGTCCTGCTAAATCTCCAAATTTTTCTTGTGCTATCTTTTCGATTTGTTTTTTATTTACCTTTGTCTCATCTTCGTTATGGATATATAAATCATTCATAACTCTTCTAACCCAAACATCAATTGGGAAAACTTCAAATCTTTTTAAATCTGAAAATAACAAAATACAATCTGCCACCTTTGGCCCAACTCCTGATAGACTTAGTAATTGTTCTCTTACTTCCATAGTATTTGGATTATTTTTCATAGCTTCCAAATCTACTTTTTTATCCAATATCATATGTGTTGTTTCATATAATCTTATATCTCTAAACCCTAGCCCTAACTCTCTATATTCTTGAACTGTAACATCTTTTAAGGTTTTAGCAGTTGGAAAAGTGTAATATTTTGTATTATTCCACTCTATTTCTTTTCCATATTTTTTTGATAATCTTTCTATAATTCCTTTGATTCTTGGAATATTGTTATTTGCTGAAATAATAAAAGAGATTATTGTTTCCCATAAATCTTGATTTAGTATCCTTATTCCCTGTCCATATTCTACGCTTTTCTTCATATTTTCATCTATTTGCATTAGCTGATTTTTAATTTTTTGATAATCTCTGTTTAAATCGAAATATTTTTCTACTGTTTCTTTTATATTTTCTTTACAAATTCCTTTAAAAACAACGTCATTACCTACTTTGCTCACATTTAAAACATTCTCTCCAAATACACCTGTATAGCTTCCATCTTGCTGTTCATTCCATCTAAAACATTGTCCACAATCAAATATATCTTTTAATTCAAATGAATCTATATTACTTATTTTATATTCTTGTTCTCTCATTTTAAATCTTATTCCTTCCTGATACATGAATCTGACATTTCATTTACATATACATTATACAATAAATTTACGCTTTTGAACACAGTTTTTAACAAATCTATCTCCAAATAGAAAAATGTCGCATAAGAAACGTCCCCATTGCGACATTATTCTTTTTTAAATCCCAATCCCACTACTTCTCTTGAATTTGTTATTATTATAAATGCGTGTTGGTCTATTTTTTTTGCAATTATTTTTATTCGATTCACATCTCCTCTTGAAGCTGCACACATTAAAATCAATTTATCCTCATTTGTGTACATTCCTTTACCATATATTCCTGTTGCTCCTCTTTGAACCTTCTTGCCTACTTCTTCTGCTATTTCTTCAGTTTTATCTGATATTATTAATAATAACTTTGTAAAATTTATTCCTTCAAATAATATATCTATCATTTTTCCCATCAAATATATTGCAATTGCAGAATATAATCCTATTTCTATTTCTCTAAAAAAAACTACATTTAATGCAACTATTATGATATCTATTATCATTATTAAATTTCCTACTTTGACATTTGGCTTATATTCTTTTACTATGAAACTAACTATATCACTTCCGCCAGTTGATGAACTTGCTTTTAATATTATTGCCGTTCCTAACCCTAATAAAATTCCTCCATATATGCACGCTAAAAATCTGTCATTTGTTAATGGTTCAAATTTGTCAAAAAAGTCAATGAAATATGATAAAGCAATTGTTCCTATTAATGATTTTACAAAAAAACTTTTTCCAACTTTGAAAAATGCTATCATAAATAATGGAATGTTTATTAAAAGTATCATTGTTCCCATTGGGATTTTTAACAAATAGTACGTTATTGTAGCAACACCTGCTACACCACCTGAAGATAATTGATTTGGTAATAGAAATAGTGAAACTCCCAATGCCATTGTTAATGCTCCTACTATCGTTAAAACTATTTCTATTATTATTTTTGGTATATTATATTTTTCTTCTATATGCATAAAAACCACCTTTTACCTTATTATTGGTAAATAGTGGCTTTTTTATTCACAAAGATGTCGCGTTGGGGACGTTTCTCATGCGACATTTTTTTAAATTTTAACATAATACTAATTTTAATACTAAATGTCGCATGAGAAACGTCCCCAACGCGACATCACTCTTCTAAGAAATCATGATACGTCTTAGTAATTTCAATTTTTGATTTTCCTGGTTTAATGTTTTCATCTTGTTTTAATACTAAATCCACATCATATGTATCTTTTAATTTAATAACATTTTCTTTTTTATGCCCAATTACATTATTACTATCAACTGGATTTACAGTTACTTCTACTTCTTTAACTTTTACATTTAATTTTTTTATTTTAGCAACAATTGCATCATACCATAAGCCGGATTCTACTAATTGTCTAAATGCCGGATGATATGGACCTGCAACTACTTCACTATTTTTTTCTTCTGGTGATGTAATTTCATCTGTATTTTGCAAACCTACTCTTATTACTTCAATTTTCTTTTTTACAAACATTGATACTAATTCTTTACAAGTTTCTACCGCTTGTGCTAATGGTAATGGTTGATATTCCCCATCTTCATATTCTTTTTCTAGTTTTGTATTTTTCACAACTAAAACTGGATAAATTCTTACCATTTTAGGTCTTAATTTAATTAATGCCTTTGCAGTATTAATTTCATCAATTTTTGTACTTTCAGGTAACCCTACCATCATTTGGTGACCTAATTGAAATCCGTATCTTCTTATCAATTTTGATGCTTTTTTTACATCTTCAAAAGTATGTCCTCTATTTGCTCTTTTTAAGATATAATCATTTGCTGATTGTACTCCTAATTCGATTGTTTTGACTTTATAACTTTTTAATCTCTTTAAAGTTTCTTTATCTATACAATCTGGTCTTGTTGAAATCCTTATACTTTCTACTTTTCCATCTTTTACATATTCATATGCAAGTTGTAATAGTTCTTCTTGCTTTTCTTTTTCTATTGCTGTAAAACTTCCTCCAAAAAAAGCTATTTCTATTTGTGCATCTTCACTATTTATACTCTTTAGGTAATCTTCTATTATCTTTTTTGCTTCTTCTTTAGTCATATTTTTCTTTTGACCACTAATTGATTTCTGATTACAAAAGATACAATCGTTTGGACAGCCTAAATGTGGTACAAATATTGGTATAATATATAGCTTTTTCATCTATTTACCTCTTTTCTTATTTTTTCATATTTTTATTAATTCATCTCTTCTAAAGCCTTTTTGGCAGCTTGCATATGTGCTTCTTTTTTACTTTTCCCCTTTCCTTTTGCAAGGACTTTTCCATTTACACTTACTTGTGCTTCAAAACTTTTATCGTGGTCTGGCCCTTTTTCTTTTGTTATTTCATAAACTATTTTTACATCTCCATGCTCTTGTAACTTTTCTTGTAAAACTGTTTTATAATCTTTATCTCCTACGTGTTTTGTTGCTATTTCTATTTCATTTTTTAGGTTCGTAATTATAAATTTTTCTGCTTGTTCTAAACCACCATCTATGTAGATTGCTGCAATTACCGCTTCTACGCTATCAGCTAATATTGCCGGTCTATTTTTTCCTCCTGTTATTTGCTCTGATTTTCCAAGATATAAGAAATCACTAAAATTATGCTTTTTTGCAATTTTGTAAAGACTCTTTTCACATACTACTGTAGCTCTAACTTTAGTCATTTCTCCTTCTTTTAATTTAGGATAATTGTTATATAGATATTTGCTTGATATAAACTCTAAAATACTGTCTCCTAAAAATTCAAGTTTTTCATTACTATCAACCTTTTTTTCGTATGCATACGATGTATGTGTTAATGCTTTTTTTAATAATTCTTTTTGTTTAAATGTATATCCTATTTCTTTTTCCATATCGTCTAACGCCATACTTGATTTTTTCCTCCTTTCGTCTATTTTTTTACACTACTATTATATACTATTTTCTAAATTTTGCAAGAGGGTGACAGGGATTTAGGGACGATTCTAAAAATCCTTAAGGTCTGTCCCTTTTGTTTCATTTTGAAACGATTTGGCACGTCCCCAACAGTTCCAAAAATTTCTTATAAAAATGTATGGACAGATGAATTTTGTTATTGTATAATAAATGTGTATTATTTTAAAAGTAGAAAGTGAGAAAATATTATGGCAAAGGATAATAATTCTTTCCAAAGAGAGGAACGTAATTTAATAGATGTTTTTAACGAATTGCAAGAACTTCAACGTAACCCAAAAGCAAGACAAGCCTATCAAAAAGAATCACGTAAATCAAAGTTTTCTTTTCACTCAAAACTTGATTCAAATAAAACATTTCAAAAAACTTATGATTTAAAATTATCACATATTATTATTGGTTGCTCTGCTTTAGTTATTGGTATGGCTATTTTCTTTCCAAAAACTTCTGCTTTTACTGAAAGTTATGCAAAGGAAGAAAATATTGAAGCTGTTTCAGAATATGAATTAAATCGTCACCGTTTGAATATGCAGACAATAATTTCTGAAAATTCTGGAATGGATAGAGTTAAAGAGCAAGTCACTGAAGAACGTGATGTTGATTTTGAAACTACATATCAAAATAACGCGACATTACCAAAAGGTGAAGAAATTACACTTCAAGAAGGTAGTCTTGGTAAGGATAATGTAACTGTTGTTAAAACATATGAAAATGGTACTTTTGTTGAAGAAGTTATTTTAGCTAAAGATAGATTAGTAGAACCTGTATCTAAAATAATTGATGTTGGAACTTCTGAATTCTTAGCAAAACATAAAGTTCATCTTGGTGATATAATGTATTTTGTAAATAAAGGTACTTTAAAAGAAGCTGCTGATGATACTTCTAAAGATGTTGCTGAAGTTCAAGAAAGCTTAGATGTTAAATTGTTAGAATTACCAAGTGAAGAATGGTGTAAAGTTTCTTTTGATGGTATTGAAGGATATATTAAAACTTCAAACCTAACATCTGCATCATCTACACCAAATATCGTTGAAAAGAATCGTATTCAAAGAATTTTAATAAAAGTAAATATAAATATGGAATTAAATAAAACAAGTGGTCTTACATTAAATGATTATAAAAAAATATTTACAAATATACCTAATGATAAAAATGATATTTTTGAAGATAATTATACTGTATTCTACAACGCAGAAAAAAAATATAATATTAATGGTATTTTCTTAGCTGCTATGGCAATTCATGAAAGTGCATGGGGAAGCTCTCAAATAGCTCAAGATAAAAATAATTTATTTGGCTATGGTTCTTATGACGAATCACCTTATGAGTCTTCTTATGATTTTAATAGTTATCAAGAAAGTATTGAAACAGTTGCTAAATCTTTAGTTAAATATTATTTAAATCCACCTGGAACTAAAATATATGATGGTGAAACAGCCCTTGCTTGGTATTATAATGGTCCTACATTACAAGGCGTTAATACTAGATATGCAAGTGATAAAGATTGGTATACTAAAGTTTATAATTATATGGAAATGCTATATAATAGACTTAAATAAGTACTATGTACAAAATATTTGATTGCTAAAAGAAAGATGAGCTATCTTTCTTTTAGTATATCTTCAATAAATTTAAAATATTGGAGGTTGTAAATGAAGATAAAAAAGAAGATTAAAGTAAAAAATGAAAGATTATTATTTGCTGTTTTATTAATTGCTTTATTTATTATTTTTATACTATATTATAATTTTGTATTTTCAGAAGTTTTTGCTAGAAATGCATTTGCTAATCAAATGATAGAAATTGCTGACCAAAATGAAAACCCAATCTTTACAGTTCAACGAATTCTATTATATAGTAGTGCAAATGCAATTGATAATTCAGATGATTTGTCTTTAAAAGATATGAGTATATTACAATATACAGATATTTCAATATATATTGATAATTTAGGAACAATATCTGATTTAACAGATGAAAATACAATAAGAGAACTTTATATTAATAATATAAATATTAAAACTAATTCTGATATGGGAAATCAAGTTCTAAATTACAAAAATCCTTTGAATTTTGGAAAATATGAGAATCTGCAATCAACAGATAGAATTGATTTTAATATTGTTAATACTAATTCAGAAAATGAAAATCATGATTATTCTACCCCAACTTTTTACACAGATTGCTCTAATCCTATTTCTTTAGGATATATAAATAAAAATATTTTGACTAATTATGCTGCAACTCAAGATTCTAACACTGTTTCTTTTAATGGAAAGGTTTTACAAGAAGCAAATATTAATTTAGATGATATTGGTTATAATTTGAGTTTTAGAATTAATATTGTTAATAATTTAGGTCAAAAATTCGTATATAATATGTCTTTAAATGTTGATTTAAATGATGATAATGGTGGTATTTATAATGGATATATTTATAAAGGTAAAAATACTTCTGGAAGAGAATATCAGTTTTTTAAAGAGATGTAGTAAAATTTTTATTTATAATTAAAAACCTTTTTAGCCCACAGTTTGTGGGCTTTTTGTATGTTTTATTTATTTTTTCCTTGACATTTTTCAAAAAATCTGCTATTATAGAAATTGCTTAATGCAAGAATTAATTATTAAAAATTTGCAGGTATAGTTTAGTGGTAAAACGAGACCTTGCCAAGGTTTAGTCACGAGTCCGATTCTCGTTACCTGCTCCACTTTTTATTTTTTTGTAATTTTTATATTACATACTACATATTATTTAATATACGGCGACATAGCCAAGTGGCTAAGGCACGAGTCTGCAAAACTCTGATCCCCGGTTCGAATCCGGGTGTCGCCTCCAATTTGAATAAGTTTAGATTGTTATTACTTAATAAGAAGATAGATATGTTTATTCAATATTGAAAATGCAAAAAATGATTATTATTCAAGAACTTTTGAACATTAGATTTGGTTAGCAAAAATATTTGACAAATATAAGAAAAAATGTTATTATATAGTTACATTAAACAAAACATTCAAAGTTCTGCGAATGTCATTTGTGCTTGTATGTGTATCACAACTACACATACTTTTTTTATATAAAAACAGGATAGACCACAACATTCTATCCTGTTTGACAATACTATTATGTATTATCTACTTTGCTTTTTTCATCTTTTGTATTTGCTTTCGTAGACTTTAATGTTTCAATTTCTTTTTGTTGTTTTAATAATTTATCTACTAGTTGCAAAATTAGTTCTGCGTTTGTCATATGTGCTTCCCCCTTTCCGTCCTTATGTAAAAGACTACCTTCTGACAAGAAAGGTTGTTAACATATTACTATATTTTACATTAAAAAACAAGCGAACATAGTAAAAATTAACAATTAAATTTTACTATAAATATATATAATTTATGTGGTTGCAGTAAAATTGCAATAATTTTAAGCAGTAGATGTCTAATAAACAAAAAAATATTCTTTCTCTGTTAAAAGAGAGAAAGAATATTTTTTTATTATTCCAATGCTATGTGCTATTTAGGTCTGTCCCTTTTGTTTCATTTTGAAACGATTTGGCACGTCCCTAAATGACAAATTTCTTGATTAAGAATACTCCTCCAGCTATTGTGATTAAGACTATTCCACCTAACATGAAATATGTTCTTACTGCTCCTGTACTTATTGAAATCATTACTGGAGCATCATCTATATCGTCTTCACCTTCTTTTTGGTTGTCTGGTGTTGAATCTTTATCTGGTAAATCATATTCATTATCATCTTCTGAAATCTCTGCTACATTTGTCATTACTCCCATGTTATTTTCATCATTTATCCAAGTTAAGACTACTTCTACTTCTGTGTATTCTCCTGGTTGTAATAGAATGTCCTCTGTTAATGTTGTTGATATTACATTATTTCCTTCATCTGTCCATCCTGGATTATCTGCTGGGTCAAATCTTAATCCTTCTGGTACATAGTCTGTTATTTCTTTTACATATCCAGGTATGTCTCCTTCATTTGTTACTCTTATTTTGTATCTGAATTTTACTACGACATCATTTAAATTTTTTCTATATAATTCTACTTTTACTATTTCTTCTGGATCGTCATATGGTCCATGTCCTGTTTCTGTTATTGTTTCTTTACCATTTTCTATTACTATTGCTTGTGTTACCCATTTTCTTAATGCTAAGTCAAATTCTTTTACTATTACTTTTTCAAAGTCATCATCATCTTGTTGTCCTGGGATGTATTCTCCTGTTTCATCGTCTTTATATTCTGGTAAATCTTCATCATCAGGAAGTTCTACATTATCACTTTGAGAATCTCTATCTGTTGTTTCTTCTTTATTATTATCTAAGTATTCTGTAATGTCTGCTATGTTTGTTACATTCTCACTTGATGGTGTTCCTTCTATCACCCTACACATTACAGGTACTTCTTGATATGATAGTACATATTCACCATCTTCATTTAATTCTGCTTTATCTATAATTGTATCTTCTAAGTATCTTGTTGTTAATGTTCTTCCATCTTCTGAAACTTCCCAGCCATATTGATCATTGAATTCTCCATCAACATATTCTAAGTATGGTGGTAGATGGTCTTTTATTTCTGAAGCGTATCCATCTATATCTCCTTCATTATATACCCTTAACATGTATATAACTATATTATTTCTTTGCACCATTACTGGTTCTTTTGTATGGTTATATACAGCTGTTGTTATTAAATTTCCATCTTCATCTTCTGTATTTAGTAATGATGTATCTACTACTGGTGCTCTTGTGTATGAGCCATCTTCATTTCTTAGGTATTCGTCTGAATCTATTGTTTCATCATCACTTACTGCTATGATGAATTTTCTTAATGCTAAGTCAAATGATTGTAATACTACATTATCATAATCCTCATCATCTTCATATTTCACCCAATCTTCTGTATCAGAATCTCTATCATCTACCGGATTTCCATCTTCATCACAGTCTTCTGTTATTGCTGCTTCATTTCTTATAACTGTTCCAGCTATATTGTCTGCTATTACTTTAAATTTAACAGATACTTCTTTATATGATAAATCATCTTCTGTTTTTGTTCCATCATTTCTTCCAAAAGCATCTATCAAATTGCTTCCTGGTGTTCCTTCATTTTCTTTTGATAAATAATCTGTCGAAATTTGTACAATTCTTTCTCCTGATTCATCATATACAAAGTTTCCCCACAAAAAGCTTTGGTTAAACTCAATTGCTTCTTTTTCGTCATCTGTTAATGTTTCATCAGTTTCTAATTCATCCCCTGTTTCTTCTGACCACAAGAATTCTAATCCTTCTGGCACATCTTCTGTTATTTCTTGTGCATAACCATTTATTGTTCCTTCATTATATATTCTAAATGTATATGTAACTATATCACCTTTTTTTACTCCAACTGGTTCTTTATTCATTCGATAATCTGCTGTTGTTGAAACTATATTTCCATTTGAATCAGTTACATTTAAATCACTTACATCAATACTTTCTATTCTTTCTGGAACATTTTGGTCATTTACTGCTACTATTCTTTTTATTAGTTTCAAGTCAAATGTCTCTGGTAATAATACTAATTTTTCAAAGTCATCATCATCTTGTTGTCCTTTATAATAATAATCTGAATCTGATAAATTTGTTTGATTACCATTACCTGTGTAATCTGACATATTATCTTTATCTACATTTGGTGTTGTTGATGGTTCTGAATCTCTATCAGCATTTTCTTGATTTGTTATAGTTATACCTTCTTCTGCATCATATTCTTCTGAAATCCATGCAACATTTGTTAATACTGTTGAATTTTGAGCATCAGGTGTCGCTGTTACTTCACATTCTATTTCTATTGTTTCACTATCTAAATTTCCTTCTGTATATGGATCTAAATTGTCTGTATTACTATCACTTCTCTTTAAACTCAATCTATTAGTTGTTTCATCATAGCTATCTAATTCAAAGTTTCCACTTACAACTTGAGAAAATGTTAATCCTTCTGGTAATTGGTCTACTATTTTTGTCGCTCTACCAGCTTTTTCTCCTTCGTTATATATTGTAATTTTATATGTTACTATATCTCCTGATTCTATAAGCACTGGATCTTTTTTATGTTTATATGTAGCTGTTGTTCCTGAAGCTAATGTTGATTCATCAATATTTGGAACTCTAACATTTGCTCCTGTTAATTCTACTCCATTAATTTCAGTAATATATTTTCTTAATGCTAAGTCAAATCCTTTTTCTACTTCATGTGGTGTGGTAGTTAATTCAACTGGTACTGATATGTTTTCTTTTTCTGGTATTACTATTGGTTGCTCTTCATTATTTGTACTTGATACCCACAATGTTAACTTTGTATTACTATAATTAATACTTATATTTATACTTATATTATCAATGTTTCTACTATTAGGTACTGATATGTAAAAGTTTTGTCCTACCAAATCTTCTACTGTTGTTCCTTGAGGTACTTCTGATTTATTACTATCTAATAATTTATAATCTGATATTTCTGTTCCTGCTTCCTTAACTAAAAAATCTATTGTATATGAAGATGGATTGTTTTCATTTTCTGAAATATTTATTGGTCCTATAATATAATTGCCATTACTTTCTTCATAATTTAAACTCGTAGTATTAACTTGTGCAGGTGCTCCTGTTGTCTGTGTTCCAACATTATCATATTTAGGTGCATTTTCTTTTACTGTTCTAATGAAATACTTATATAAAGTTTCTGCTTGTAATTGTCTTTGTTGTCCTTCACGTTCTCCTAAGTTATAATCTGATAAACTTGTATATGAATCTCCTGTAGTTGTATAGTTAAGCCATCCTGCTCCTTCATATTGATCATATATTTCATTTTCTCCATAATTAGTAAAGTACCATAATGCTGCTTGTTGAACTGCTTCTATATCATCATCAGTTAAATTATATGTATAGTTAGGAATTTGGGCTGCGTGTAATAAGGCTTCTCTTTCTGCCTCATTAGAGGTTTTACTATAATAAAATAAATCCAATGCTGCTAATATTGCACTATATTGATTTATTGTAGTTCCATCTTCTAATTGTATAGTTCCATCTACTAGTTTTCTTAATATTTCGTTTTGGTTACGTATTGCATCTTTTTGTGTTTTCATATCATAAAATGTATCATATGTAGCTCTTTTATCTAAGTTCTCAAATCCAACACCTGCTTTTAAACAATATATATTGTTTTCAGAATATGTATTTGAGGTTGCACTCTGATACTGTATTATATTCCATATTTTCGCTCCGCCATCATTTGGATTTCCGATTGCATATCCCATACCACTGTCAAGTTTTAATTCAGTTAATCCTATATACAATGTTTGTGCAGCATAAGACTCATTTGAATAAAACAAAACACTAAATATAAGAATAGCAACTATAGCTAATACTCCACTTACTTTCCTTAATTTCATATCTTTCTCCATCCTTTTTCTTTTTAAATATAAGCTTTCCTATATATTTTGCCACTTTTTTTGCTCATAGTCAATAGGACTTTTTTCGATTTTTATCATATAATTAAATCCTTATCTCCTTCCTTACGGATACAAGGGATTAAACAATATTAACAAAAATTAAAATTCACATTACAATTATATTACATTTTCACATCATAATCAATACTTTACGTAATTTAATATTATTTTACAATTTATCATATTTTTTCTAAAATTTTATATACTATAAAAGAGGTATTTAAGAATGAAAAACTTTTTTACAAAATTATCCTATATATTAGTCATAATTTTCCTTACAATAACTAACTCCAATTTTAGTTATGCAGACGATTACCTTGAAGATAATACAACAATTAATGTTAGTGCAGAAATATCTGAAACTCTGGCACAAACAAGTGATACGTTAGAATCTTCTTCGATTAATTCTCGTTCTTGCATTGTTTATGATAGAAATTCTCAAATGATTTTATATGGCAAAAATGAAACAAAACAGGTAAAAATGGCTTCAACTACAAAAATTATGACTTCATTAATAATAATTGAAAATTGTGATTTATCAGAGACAATTGAAGTATCAAAAAAAGCTGCTGGTACTGGTGGTTCTAGATTAGGATTAAAGTCAGGAGATAAAATTACTGTAAAAGACCTTTTATATGGTCTTATGCTTTGTTCTGGTAATGATGCAGCAGTAGCACTTGCTGAATATGCCGGTGGAGATATTCAAGGTTTTGCTGATTTAATGAACAAAAAAGCAAATGAATTAGGTCTTACAAATACTCATTTTGAATCACCACACGGACTAGATTCTGATGGTCATTATACAACTGCATATGAACTTGCTATACTTACTGATTATGCCTTAAAAAATGAAACATTTGCAAAAATTGTCGGAACAAAAAACTACACAATAACAATTAATGGATATCCAAAGAATTTATCAAATACTAATGAACTACTTGGATATCTAAATGGTGTCTATGGTGTAAAAACTGGTTTTACTAATGGTGCTAATAGATGTTTAGTAACTGCCTGCAAAAGAAATAACATGGATATTATATGTGTTGTCTTAGGAGCTGATACAAAGAATTTTCGAACACAAGATAGTATTAAATTGATTGAATATGCTTTTAAAAATTTTACATATATTAATGCAAATGAAATAGCAATCAGTAGTTTTGATAATTGGAAAAACGAAAATTTACAATATATAAACATTAATAAAAGTTCTTCTAATTCATTTGATTTTGAAGTACAAACTTGCCAAAATCCTATTTTATCAGTTAATAAAAACGATATTAATAATATAAAGACTTCTATTTATATAGAACAAAATTTAGAAGCGCCAATATTATCAAATACTGTAATAGGTAATTTGACTTTAAGTCTTAATGATAAAACTTTAATTACATTAGATATTATAAATACTAATAATATTAATAAGAAAGACATTTTGTATTACTTAAATTATTTTTTCTCTAATTATTCAAAAATTTTAGAACAAGTTTTAGAATATTAATATTTTTACAGTACAAAAAAATCTAAATAAATATATTACTATATACTTATTTAGACCTTTTTTGTACTAATTATAGATCTTTAAATCTATAGATTTTATATTGTATAAGAAACTATTTAACATTTTCTTTAATGTAATCAACTACATCTCCTACTGTTACAACTTTTTCTGCATCACTATCTGGAATTTCTATATCAAATTCTTCTTCTAAAGCCATTACTAATTCAACTATATCTAATGAATCAGCAC
>CALXFF010000004.1 GCA_944387525.1 uncultured Clostridia bacterium
AAACAAAAATATAAAACGAGAATATGACAACACTTTTGAGAAAAAAGTTGTTGCATTGGCAATGAAAATTTTGCAAATAAAAAAAACTGAAAAAAATTCAAAAAATATATTGACAAAATTAAAATGATAATATATCATAATAAAAACTGAATAAAATTCAGTAAAAAGGAGGGAGGAAAAGAATGCCAGATTATTCAAAATTAAGAGGAAAAATTAAAGAAAAAAATTATTCTGAAAAAGAATTTGCTAATTTGATAGGAATGTCAGCACCAACTCTTAGTGGAAAATTTAAAGGTATATCCTTTTTTAACACAGAAGAAATAAAAAGAGCAGTAAAAGTATTGGAGATACCAACAAAAGATATTTATATGTATTTTTTTGAAGAAAAAACTGAATAAAATTCAGTAAAAGGAGGAAAGATGAAAAAAATAAAAAATGCGGAACACCACACATTATAGAAGGAGGTAAACATGGAAGAAGAAAAAGAAATAAAGCCAGTTGATACTTTAACACCTTATGAAGCAGCACGAATTATTGGAAAGAATGCAGAATATATAAGGGCAGGTTTACGAGCAAATAGGTTTGATTTTGGTAGTGCAGTTCCACCTGAAGAAGAAGGAGGAAAATGGAATTACAACATAATAAAAAGTAAGTTCTTGGAATATGCAGGAATAAAAAAGGAGAGTGATACAAGTGAAAATAAAAATAGTGAACAAAAAGAAATTCATTAAATCAACAGCAATTTTAATATTAAGTATAGTATTAATAATTTTATTAGTAATGATGACAGTACAATTTATAAATTATCCAGAAAAATATCTATCAACTTGGAGATATCAATTATATCAAGATATACAAGCAGGGGATCAAGAAGCAATAGAATATTACCAAAGAAATTATTTAGATAAAGGAATAAAGTTATGGGAGGATTAAATTATGGAAGAAAAAGTATTTGACAATTTATTATCATTAGCAAATAAATTTGAAGACATTTCACCTAATAAGCATGTTGAAATAATCTATTCAACAGATAAAAAAGAAATCACATTGAACATTATACATACAAAAACAAATACAAAATTAAAATCAATAACATATGAACATCATGCTTTTAGAGATATAGAAGAATTAGAAAATATGCTAGAAATGTTTATTGATAAGGAGGAAGAGTGATGGACAAACTACATAATTCATATATATGGCACATTATAACTTTAGCAAGAATGAAATATAAACTAAGACAATTGAAGGAGGTGAGGTAAATGAGAATAGGTAAACATACATCTGAAGCAATAAAGATTAATCAACTAGAAGAAACAATTAAACTTAAAGATAAAGAAATCAAAGACATAAAGACAGAATGTGCAGAACAATTTAAAAAGATAAAAGATATATGTTTTTGCAATGATTATAATGGAAGACTAGACAAATTGAGAAAAATACATGAAATAGCTTCAGATAATTTTTCAGCATTAATTTTAGACATTGTAATTTATGATGATGCTGAAGAAAAAGTAAAAATAATAGAACTACCAAATACCCGCAAAAGTAAATAAATAGTTCTATAAAACACTTATATAAATGCTTTATTGATATTCTAACACATTGAAATTAGAAAATCAAGATAGCGGAAAGAGAGGATTTATTATGGGAAGAATATCTTTACTAGATACTATGGAAGAAACAATGATGAAGTTTTCAAATGGAAACCCAGGAGCAATGCGAACACTAGTGGAATTATTAAACCATAATCCAGAAAAAATGTTTCAAAATTTGTTAACATTGGATCGAATGAAATTATACGAAGATAAGTTGTATATGTTGTGGAATGACAGTTGTGACAGAGATATACAAAAAGTAGAAGAAATTATTAAGCAATATAGAAAGGGAAAAATAAAACAATCAGACATAGAAGAAAGAATAATGACAATGGGTTATGGAAAAAAATTTGATGATCTATTGGAGGAAAGTATAAATGAAAATATGTCCTAAATGTGGTGAATTATATATAAAGGGAAAAGGAGCATTATCCAGAAGAGACAATAAAACCGAGATATGCCCTACCTGTGGAACAAGAGAAGCATTAGAAGATTTAAAAAATTATTGTGAAAGGAAGAATA
The DNA here is from genome assembly GCA_944387525.1 of uncultured Clostridia bacterium. Taxonomy (GTDB): domain Bacteria; phylum Bacillota; class Clostridia; order TANB77; family CAG-508; genus CAG-269. The sequence goes on from CALXFF010000004.1 coordinate 2,121, forward strand.
AAAAAGATGCAAATAAAAATATATAATTTAAAATTAAAAAATTTCAAAGGAATAAAAGAATTGGAAATTGTTTTTAATGGTCAAGATACAAATATATATGGAAAAAATGCAACAGGTAAAACAACTATATTTGATGCTTTCAAATGGTTATTTTTTGACAAGGATAGCAATGATAGAAAAGATTTCAATATAAAGACCTTGGATGAAAACAATAATCCAATTCATTTTTTAGAGCATGAAGTAGAAGCAACATTAATAATTGATGGACAAGACATAACATTTAAAAAAATGTTTAAAGAAAAATGGATAAAAAGAAGAGGTCAAGAACAACAAGAATTTGCAGGACATGAAACAAGTTATTGGATTGATGAAGTACCTATAAAGAAAAAAGATTATGAAGAAAAAATTAATAGTATTATACCAGAAAATTTATTCAAATTAATAACAGATCCATCATTTTTTAATAATCAAATGTCTTGGAAAGAAAGAAGAGAATTGTTAATAAATATTTCTGGAACTGATATTACAGATGAAACAATATTAAATTCAAATGAACAATTTGAAATATTAAAGGAAAATTTAGAAGGAAGAACGATAGAAGATTATAGAAAAGTATTAGCAGCCAAGATAAAAGAACTGAATAATGAAAAGGAAAAAATACCAATAAGAATTGACGAATTAACAAAAACATTAATAACAGATCATAACATAAATTACGAGGATTTAGAAAATGAAAAGAATATGTGTAATGAAGAATTACAGAGAATTGAACTTGAAATGACAGATATACAAACAAGAGCAAAAGAAAATATGAAAAAAGCAGATCAACTTGCAATAGCAAAAAATGAATTGAACAATTTAAAATTCAGGTTAGAAGTAGAACATAGTGATAAATATTCTTCTGAAGCAATCAAACTCAATAATGAAAAATCCCTTATAGAAAGCAAAATAAGAAATAATAATCAAACAATTAATGATTTACAAATACAAATAGATACAGATAAAAAACGCAAGCAAGAATTATACAAAAAATGGGATGAAATTAACAATACTAAATTGGAATTTGATCCTAACTCATTTATATGTCCGACTTGCAAAAGAGAGTATGAAACAGAAAAAATTGAAGAAATGAAACAACAATTTGTAGATAATTTTAATACCCATAAAGATAACGAAAAACAAGCAATTAATAAGGAAGGCAAATCAATAAATGCAAGAATAGAAGAAAATACTAAAAAAATAGAAACATTATTAGCTGAAACAGAACAATTTAATAAGAATTTAGAAGAAATTAATTTAAAAATACTAGAATATGAAAAAGATAAACCTTCAGAAACATTTGATGTAACAGCATTACCACAATATCAAGAGAAACTAAAAGAAATAGAAAAACTAGAAGAAATAGTAAATAACTTGGTTAGTGAAGATATAACAGAAATTCAAAATAAAAAATCAAGTATTATTGAACAAATTAATAATATTGATAAACAATTAAATGAAAGAGTTGTACAAGAAAAAACAAAAACACGTATAGAAGAATTAGAAAAAGAAGAAGAAAATATTGCACACAAAATACAGGAATTAGAGGCACAACAATATCAAATAGAAGAATTCACAAAAACAAAAGTTGAATTATTAGAAAATGCAATAAACAGTAACTTTGAAATAGTACAATTCAGATTATTTGACACGCAAATAAATGGAGGATTAATAGAATGTTGCGATACATTAGTAAATGGTGTTCCTTTTGCAGATGTAAATAATGCTCATAAAATAATTGCAGGATTAGACATTATAAAAACATTATCTAAATTTTACAATATTACAGCACCAATTTTTATAGACAACAGGGAAAGTATTAATGAATTATGCAATATAGATGCACAAGTAATTAGTTTAATTGTTACAGAAGATCCAGAATTAAGAATTGAGGTGATGTAGAATGAATAATCTAAGTTTATATAATATAACAAATAAGTTTGTAGAGTTAATGGACAAGGCACAAGATGGTGAACTAACAGAAGAGGAATATAACGAGCTAGGAAATGAATTAGCACAAGAATTACAAAATAAAAGTTCAAACATAATTGGATATATAAAAAATAGCGAAAGCTTACTAGAAGCAATGAAAGTAGAAGAAAAACGACTTGCGGAGATAAGAAAAAAAGGCGAAAAAAAATTAGATAAATTCTATCAATATGTAAAAGAAAATATGGAAAGATTGGGATTGATGGAAATTCCAACAGAATTAGGAAAACTAAAAATTACCAAAAATCCTATGAGTATTGAAATAGAAAATGAAGATGAAATACCATCAGAATTCAAAAAGGAAGTAGTAACAACACAAATTGATAAAGCAGCTATAAAAAATCATTTTAAAGATACCGGAGAGATAGTACCGGGCATAAGAATAATAGATAATAAAACAAGTTTAAGAATAAAGTAGGAGGAAATAAAAATGAATAATGAAATTTTAAAAATATCAAGTAAATCAAATCCAAATTCAGTTGCTGGAGCAATAGCAGGTATGTTATCAGAAACAGATAAAGTAGAAATGCAAGCAATAGGAGCAGGGGCAGTAAATCAAGCAGTCAAATCAATAGCAATAGCAAGAGGATTTGTAGCATCATTAGGAATAAATCTAATATGTATACCAGCATTTAGTACCGTACTAATTGAGGGAGAAGAAAAAACTGGAATGAAATTTATAGTGAAGGGAGATAAATAATTATGAGTAATGAATTAACAAAAAAAGAACAAAATGCATTACAGAAAAAAGAACTAACAGCAAGTGAAAGATTTACAAATATGGTAATAAACGAGTTTCAAGGAAATATTGGAGAATTGAACTTAAATGAATACCAAAAACAACTAATTAGAAACTATTTTATTGGAATAGATAATGCTTTAAAAAATGCAGAAACAAGTAGGCAATATAGTTCTAAAAAGAAAGATGATCCAACAATCACCTGGAACAATGTAAATATGAATAAATTAGCAACAGATGTTGTTCAAAATGCAAAATTAGGACTAGATATGTCAATTCCTAATCATTTACATGTAGTACCATATAAAAACTCTAAAACAAACCAATATGATTTAAGTTTGATGCCAGGATACGAAGGGTTAAAATATATTGCAGCAAACTATTCATTATATAAAGTAGCTGATATAAAAGTAGAATTAGTACACGAAAATGATATTTTTCAGCCAATATATAAAGACAATATTGAAGGATATGAATTCAAAATTACTAATCCATTTGCAAGAGGAAATGTAATAGGAGGATTTGGATATATAAGGTATGAAAACGAAATACATAATAAATTAGTAATAATGTCTATTGATGAATTATTAAAAAGAAAACCAAGTACAGCATCCGTAGAATTTTGGGGTGGAGAAAAGAATGTATGGGAAAATGGAAAGATTACAGGTAAGGAAACAGTTAAAGGTTGGACAAATGAAATGTTATACAAAACAATGGTAAGAGCAACATGTAAAAAAGTAACTGTAGATCCTAAAAAAATAAACGAGAGCTATGTATATGTGATGGAAAGCGAAGATAATTACTATACAGATGCTCAAGAAGATAAAATAAACCAGGAAATAGAAGATAATGCAAATAAAGAAATAATAGATATAGAAGCAGAAGAACAAGAAAGTTTAGAAACTGCATCAACAAAAGACACAAATATAATAGAAACACAAAATACAGAAGGACCAGACTTTTAATGAAACTGAAAGTATTAGGTAGTAGTTCTTCAGGTAATTGCTACCTAATAGAAGCATCAAAACAAGAAAGATTAATATTGGATGCAGGTATTAATTTCAAAGATGTACAAAAAAAATTAAATTTTAATTTTAATGGAATACAAGGAGTTTTAATAACACATGAACATATGGATCATTTGAAATATGCACCTAACTTTGCACTCAATGGAATAGATGTATACGCATCTAAAGGAACATTTGAAAAATTAAAATTAAAAGGTCATAGATTTAAAGAAATAAAAGCATTACGACAATTTTCAATTGGTAATTTTATAATACTTCCTTTTGATACACAACATGATGCAAAAGAGCCATTGGGGTATTTAATAAAATATAAACCTACAGGTGAAAAGTTGTTATATGCAACAGATACATATTACATAAAATATAGGTTTAATAAGATAAATTATTTATTATTAGAATGTAATTATAACTCAAATATAGCAAAAGAAAATGTAAAAAATGGAATAATAAATAGAACTAGATATACTAGATTGTTGGAAAGTCATTTCAGTTTAGAAAATTTATTAAAATTTTTGCAAGCCAATGATTTAACATATACAAAGAATATTATACTTTGTCACCTTTCAAATGATAATTCGAATCAGGAAATTATGATAAATAAAGTATATGAACAAACTGGAATAGCTACCACAATTGCACGTCCAGGATTAGATATGGAATTAAAATTATATCCATTTTGATAGGATGGTGATTATATGTGAATAATATCAAAGCAATTACTCAATTAGAAGATTTAAAAAGAGACAGATTAAGTTTTATACAAAATAATGAATTAGACGAAATATACTTGAATGATATAAAAGCAATAAATTTAGCAATAAAAGCATTAAAAAAGTGTCCTGATATAAAAGATACATCATTTAAATGTAGGATGTGCGGTAAAGAACTAAAAACTTGGAAAAGCATTCAAAAAGGATTTGGACCAATTTGTGAAAAAAGATATATAAATGATGTATATAGAAATCAACAAATTTCAATGGAGACTATTATAAAAGAAAAAGACAAAAGAAGGTGAGGTAGTAAGTATGGGAAAATCTAATACATGTTATTTTAGTCATGATGCAAATGCATTAACAGATATAAAAATATCTGCAATGAGAAGTGATTATGGATTAGAAGGTTATGGTTTATACTGGGCAATAATAGAAAAATTGAGAAATGAAGATACCTATAAACTACCTCTTGAAAAAAATACATATAGAGCAATTAAAATTGAAACAGGCACAACTATTGATGTAGAAAAATTTATAAAGGATTGTATTGAAGAGTTTAAAGAAACAGATAATGGAAATGGTTTATTCAATACAAACGGAAAATATTTTTGGTCAGAAAGCCTACTAAAAAGAATGACAAAAATGGAAGAAGTTAGTGCTAAAAGAAAAAAAGCAGGACAAAGAGGTGCACAAGGTAGATGGGGAAACAAACAACAGGAAGTAAAAAAGACAAAAAAAAGAAAAATAAAAAACATTATAGCAAAAAATAGCAAAAGTATGGCAAATGCTATCAAATATTATGGCAAATGCTATAAGAATTATGGCAAAAGTATAGCAAAAAATGGCAAAATCAAATCTAAATCTAAATCTAAAATAAAAATTAAAATAAAAGATATTAAATCTATCTATCCATCTAATCATATACAGAAAGAAAATAAAAAATTAGATGAAATGATGGATGAGACTGACAAGATGGAATTTGAAAGAATGATATGTAATTCAGAAATACATTTATTAGATCCAAATCTTGCTATTGAAATTAAAGAGATAATTAAAGAATTATATATGAATCCAGATACAAAAGAAAAAATAAAGCCTATTAATTCCAAAAATCTATTTTATGCACTAAGAAATTTTGCTATTGCTAATACAAAAACACAAATAAAAATACCAAAACAATATTTTAAAAAATGTTTATTATCAGCACTAGAACAGACAGAGTTAAGTACACAATATGATACAGATACAATTTATGAAATGGGAAGTGATTAGAATGTCATTTATTAGAGAAGAGGATTTAATATCAAGGAAATTAGAAACTTGTGAAAATTGTGAATGGTGTGTTCCTACATTAAATTGTGAGTTTCCACACTGTTTATTAACAGGTAAACAAATGGGATTATTCGAAACTTGTAATCATTTTAAATGGAGAACAGCAAATCATATAAGTATGTAATTAAGTAAACATAATATTTAATAATGACATTAAAAAGTTAAAAATCAAAAACAAACACAACCTAGAAAATATACAAAGGAAAGGCGGTAAAATTATGGTGATTGAAGATATGCAACAAACATTAGAATTATTAGGAAATATAAAAGAATTTTTCTTCAATATAGAGGAAACAGAAAAAAAGTTAAATACTGAATTATACACAAAAGAAGGCGAAAGAGACGACCTACTACACGAAATAGAATTAAGCAAGCTAAATGCAATAGAAATAATGAGTACATATAAAAGATTAGAAAAAGTGTTACAAGAAAGAAGAATCATAAAAAATAAAATAGATTTGATAAGCACAATCAAACCATACACAAGCAAATTTATAACAAAAGGTATTTGTGCAGAAACTGACATAACTATAAAAAACATAGAAACATTGAAGCATAATCAAGAAAGTAGACAATACACACCAAGAGTAATACAAGATTTAAAATGTGCAAAGAAAAAGAAGGAGGGATAAATATATGGAAATGAATTTTAGACAATATCAAGAAATGCAAAAATTAAACAGAATAAAAAGAGAAAATGACTGTTTAGTATGTGAAATTGTAATAACAAAAGAACTAAAACATCCGCCAATTTCAATTGTACAAGGAAATGGTGGAACTATTGAAATGGCTCAAATGGCAAAAGTTCTAACAGATGTTGCTGAGGCATTAGTAAGGGAGTTTCCAGAAATTAAAGATATTATGCCAATGCTAAATGAACATGGTGGAATGAGAACAGCATACAAACAAGTAGAGAAATGGGAGGAATTATAAAATGATAATAGTAAGTCAGGATAAAAAAGGTAGAGTTATTATAGATAATGTTACAAGTATTTGGATAGAAGATCCAGAAGAAAATGATAGTGAAAAATTCTCTATTGAAGTATCTGCAGAAATTGATGAATGTTTGGGTTATTATGAAACTGAAGAAAGAGCACTTGAAGTTTTAGAAGAATTAACAGAATTTTATGACAGAATAAAAAGGAAAAGTATTAATGCAATAGGAAATAATGGACAAATTTTTAGAGATCGATTTTATTTTGAAATGCCAAAGGAGTGAGAAAATGAGTAATAAAACATTATACGAAATTTATAATGATGTTTGTGAATGCAAAGAAGTAGACAAAGAAGATTTGAAATTAGCATTATTAACATATAGAAGTTTATTATGGTTTGCAAATAAAGATGTAGAAGAATTATACAAAGGCACAAATCAAAATGTATTTGCAAAATCAAGATTTGAAGCAAATGTAATGAGATATAAAAAAGCATTAGATACTATTCCAAGAAAATGGTTAGGAAATGAGAATATACCAGGAACACAAGCATACAAGGAAAAAGAAGAAATATGCAATGGTATCTTAAAGGGTTATGAAAAGTGGAAAGGAAACAAATAAATGCAAGAACATTGGAGTATTGAACAATATAGAGAATATCAAAAAAAGGAAAATAAAAAAAGTAAATATGGTGCAGTAAAGACAACGGTGGATGGACAAACATTTGACAGCAAAAAAGAAGCGGATTATTACTGCAATTTAAAGTTAAGGCTGCAATGCGGAGACATCAAAGGTTTTTGTTTGCAGCCTATATTCATACTAGCACCAAGATTAAAATATAAAGCAGATTTTATAGTATTTAATAATGATGGAACAACAGAAATAGTTGATACAAAAGGATTTAAGACCAAAGAATATATTGCAAAAAAGAAAATATTTGAAGATAAATACAACTTAAAAATAAAGGAGGAGTAAAATGAATCCAGTAAATTTTGAAGATATGAATTGTGTTTTTAAAGCTCCAGGATGTGGAGATTTACCAGCATTAAAAACAGACAGACATATAATTTCTTGCTGGGAAATGACAGAAAAGGAAAAAGAAGAATTTATGAAAACCGGCAAAATTTATTTATCAATAATGGGAGATATACATCCACCAGTTAGTTTATATGTTGATAGACCATATATAAGACAATAAAAATAGGGAGGTAGTAATAGTGAAAAATAAATTAGTAGATCTTAACAATCATTTATTTGAAGAATTAGAAAGACTAAATGATGAAAATTTAAAAGGAGAGGCATTACAAGAAGAAAGAGAAAGGGCAAAAAGTATGGCCAATATAGCACAAACAATTATAAATAATGGAGAATTAGCATTGAAAGCGGTAAAACATTATGATGAATATGGTAAAAAGGGAGAAATTCCAGATATATTGCAAATAGGAGAGGGAAAATAGTGAAGTACAATTATAGTGAAGAAAATGTGAAGTTCCTTATAGAGAATGTGAAAGGTATATCACACAAGGAATTAACTAGAAGATTTAATGAAAGGTTTAATACTAATTTAAGCGAAAGTGCTATTGCAAATATGAAAAGAAAATTAAAATTGACTAATGGTATTGATACTAAATTTAAAAAAGGACAAACTTCTTGGAATAAAGGGAAAAAAATGAGCCCAGAGCAATATGAAAAATGTAAAAAAACAATGTTTCAAAAAGGGAATAATGCAGCACGTAATGAAAGAGAACTATTTGATGAAAGAGTAGATGTAGAAGGATATACATATATAAAAGTAAAACAACCGAATAAATGGGTTTTAAAACACAGATGGATATATGAAAAAGAAAAAGGAGAAATTCCAAAAGGATATAATTTAATATTTGCAGATGGAAATAAACAGAACTTTGACTTAGATAATTTAATATTAGTTTCGAATGCCGAGTTATTTATTATGAATCAAAAAGGATTGTATAAAAGAGATAAAGATTTAACAAAAGTTGGGGTTACTGTGGCCAAGGTATTCGATAAAATAAATAAAAGAAAAAAGGATATAAAAAATGAAGGAAAACATTGATTATGAGCAACTTTATTATGATGCCATATATGAAAATAGAAAACTAAAAAATAGAATAACTGAATTAGAAAATGAAATCAAAGACTTAAATATCTGCAGAACAAAAAGAAATATTGATTTGCAAAAATATATATTAGTGCAGATGGAAAGGAGAAAAAATGGGAAAACCAGTACAAAGAAAAAGATATAAATATAAAGGTGCAATTAATAATTGTGAACAATGTGATGAATGTCAATATATAGGCGAAGGAGATTTTGTCTGTATGAAATATCAATTTCCATCACTAGTGAAAACAGATTGGTTACCAACAGATTTTTACAATAATTGCAAAAAGTGTAGAGAATATATACCGAATAAGGAAGGATGATGTACGAATGAAGTTTTACGATAAAGATTTAACTAAAAAAGACCAGGAAATAAAAAAACTAATATGGATTCTATTATTATTCGTAATAGGATTTATAGTAGGATGTTTTACAATGAATATGGAAAAGCAGAATACTATTACAGAACTTGAAAAAACGATAGAAGAAAAACAAAAAAAGATAGATGAACAATATGTAGAGATAGACTCATTAAGAGAAACGGTTTATATGTATAACTTATATGGAAAGTAGGTGTTACAAATGATTAATTTTATATTTGGTTTAATATTAGGTTTACTCATTGGTGGTGTTGTAGGTGTTGGGGTGATGTGTATATTACAAATAGCAAAGGATGATGAAGAATGAAAATACATATATACAGAAAAAAGAATAAGAAATCAAAATCTGAAAAAACGAAAATATCAATCTCTTTTAAAGGCAAAAATCAAATTCCGTTATTTATGATAGTTAGAGAATATTATAATAAAAAAACAAATGAACTGGTTTTTGCTGAGGTGTTATTTGAGATAGAGTAGGAAAGGAGAAATATATAGTGAAAGAATTAAAACAACAGTTAATTGGTCAAAAAGAAGGAATGCAATTTGTATTAGAAGAGTTAAAAATAATTCAAGAGAGTATAGAAAATAGAATACAATTTTTAGATCAAGAAATAGAAAAAATTAAGGAGTAAATATAAAATGAAATGTCCTGAAATGTATAGAATAACACAACAAAATATTAGAAAGCCAATATTGAATGAAGAAAATATGGTAATGGGAGAATATCATTTACTTATTGAAACACAAGGATTTTGCGAATGCTACAAAGAAAAATGTGCTGCATGGGATAAAGAAAAGCAAATGTGTAGAAAGGAGGGAAATCAATGAGTATTGAGGATGCAATAAAAGAATTAGAAAGTTTAAGCCCAAGTGAATCAGCAATAAATATGGTTTTGAAATATTTTAAATTTTATAAGGATGGACTTGAAAGAGAAATAGAAAATAATAGAGAAAACATTTTTGAAATAATAAATAAAGATAAAATTATAGATATGATGGCCGAAGAAATATTTATAAAAAGAGCATATTCTATTAATTGTGAAGAAGACATACAAAGATTAAAAGAGCAAATAATCAATGAATATAAAGAAAAATTAAAATCAAGGAGATGAAGATAATGTGTAAATGTTGTAATTTATCAAGTGGAGAATTTTGTTTTTTAAATGAACAAGAAACAATATGGATAAAAAGATACTTAGATGATTATAGTATTGAAACCGAAGAAGGTAGTACTAATATAAATTATTGTCCAGTATGTGGAAAAATGCTAAAAAAAGATGTCATAGATTTAAAACCATCTTTAAATAATGCAGGAGCAATGGCAATACCGCTAATAACTCCAGATATTCCTCAAATAGATATTCAAAAAGAAATACAGAAACAGATTGAAAAGTCTCTATTGGATGTTTCTAATTTAGGTAATAATTTAATGCAAGGAGGAATGTAAATATGCCAAAGAAAAAAATAATCAAGGAAGAAGAAAAAATACAAGACATAAAAACAAAACAAGTGCAAAACAAACCAAAAGCAATAAAATGGAATGAATTAGACAAATATATAGGACAACCTGTATGGGATAGTAGAGAAAAGAAATGGCGAATATTAGATGGGTATAAGAGAAACGGATATACATTTTCAATAACATTTTCAGATATTGCAGATTGGGTTAGTTTCAATGATAGGTCTTTATATTTAGAAGAGGTGAAAATATGAGAAATTTTATCATAAAAATTATTTTTATATGCATATTGGCATTTGTAGGAGGTTTTTTAGATGCTTTTTTAAAAGATAAAAATATAAATATTACTCATCTAATATTTTTAACAATAGGCTATATAGATTGTTTAATTTGTAATTGGAGGTTTTTTTAATGGATGAACAAGATTATGTTGATTTACAAACACTATTAGCAAAATTAAGAGTGATTTGTTTAAAAGAAGTAGGAAATCCAGATATTAGTACAACTGACAGAGAAAGAAATTTTAAATTAATAAGAAACATAGATAATATAAGAAATAAGATGCCATTAAAAGCAGGAGATGGCATAATAGAATTGATAAAATAGGGAGGTACTCAAGATGAATGATAAAGAGTATGTAAATAATAAGTGCAAAAGGTGCTTAAATAGAAATAATGATAAAGATTTATGCAATATTGTTCAAACCATTAGTGGAGAATATAGATGTAGCAATGAGGATGTCATCGAAATAGAAGAATACATACGAAATAAAGAAGGTTTTATTGGCAAAGTACAAAAAATTATTCCGCCAGATGAAAAAATGGTAGATTATTATTACTGTTGTGAAAGTACCATGGCTAGCTCATATGAAAATGAAATAATAAAGCACAATAAAAACGTAATAGAGCTAATACAAGTAGGTGACTATATAAATGGAATGTTGATTGAAGATATTGAAAAAATAGATAATAAAAAAGTTTTTTATAGTAATGGAAGAATGGTAGCTTGGACTAATAGAGATAAAGGAATAGAAACAATACTAACTAAAGAACAATATAGAGATAATTGTTTTGAAATTTAGGAGGCTAAAAATGTTTGAAAATTATCCAAAAAAATGTACAAGTTGTGGTGGTACACTAAGCCCTGTATATAGAAGAAATGAAGAATTATTAGTAGACTATTATAAACATCCATATAGAAAAATTACAGATCAATTATTACGTTTAGAGTGTGAAAATTGTGGAAAAAGATATATAATCGTGGAAGAAGAGAGAAGAGAAAATATGGAAATAAATTTTAATGGAAAAATAGAAGATATTAGTATGATGCTATTAAGTGCAGAAAGATATGCATTAGGAAGGCAAACATACATAGTTCAATGGACTTGTGAAGTAATAGGCGGTAATACGCATTTAATAACTACAAAAGATTTAAAAGTAATGATTAGAGATATAGAAAATGCTGAATATTATGGTGCTGATTTTGACAAAAAAGAATGGCTAGAATTATTAGATATATTGAAATTAATTTTATCAAAAAGGGAGGCGAAAAAAGATGAAAGTAATGATAAGTCAACCTATGAGAGGTAAAACAGAAGAACAGATACGAGAAGAAAGAAAAGCAATAATAGAAAAATTTAATAATATGCATATAGAAGTAATCGATACAATATTTACAGATGAACCACCTAAAGATTGTAATGTAGCTGTATATTACTTGGGAAAATCAATAAGTGCAATGAAAGATATAGATGCAATATACATGGATGATGGCTGGAGAGAAGCACGAGGGTGTAGAATCGAGCATCAAGTAGCAAAAGAGTATGGAATAAAAATATTATATAATGATTTTTTTATTAACAAACCAGAATTATCAACAAGAATAATTTAAGGAGGGAGAATAATGATAGAAAAAGTAAATCCAATGCATCCAGATAAGATAGCAGATAGAATAGCAGGAGCAATTGTAGATCTTGCATATATGAAAGAGGAAAATCCTAGAATAGCTGTGGAAGTATTAATAGGGCATGAACACTGTATTATAATAACAGAAACAAATGCAAAAGTGTCTTTTGAAGAAGTTGAAGATACTGTACATAGAATAGCTGGTGAAAATGTATATGTACACATACTACCAAATAAACAAGATGAAGAACTTGCTAAAAATCAAGAAGGAAAAATAAGGTGTGGAGATAATGGAATATTTAGAGGTATGCCGATGACAAAAGAACAAATAAAATTATCAAATATTGCAAGATCAATATATTCTGATTATTTATCTGACGGAAAATATATATTAGATGGAGAAAAGTTAATAATATGTCAAAGTAATGCAAATACAGAAAAATTAAAAATTAAATATCCAAATGCAATAGTAAATCCGTTAGGAGATTGGACAGGGGGCTTAGATGTTGATACTGGGGCTACAAATAGAAAATTAGGAAGTGATATGGGAGATAGTATCACAGGAGGCGGACTACACGGAAAAGATTTATCAAAAGCAGATGTTAGCATAAATATATATTCATTTATGAAAGCTCAAGAAACAGGAAAACCAGTAGAGTTAAGTTGTGCTATTGGAGATGAGATTGTAGATGGAAAGCCATACTCTGAAATAGTTAAAATAGCAAGAAAATATATAAATGATATAGGTGGATTTGAAAAATTTGCAGAATGGGGATTATTTTAAAAATGAAAATATATCAAAGATAATAAAAGGAATATTGTAATATTATCAAAAATCGTAGAAATATTATTTACTAAAGTACAAAGCATACAATTTGCCAAAAGAAAGAGAGGATTTTGTATGGAAAAATTTGAAATATCTGAAAAGGAAAGTAAACTGTTAGGAATTATAGAAAAACTTGTTGCCGAGGGAGTTACGAGAGGTATAAAACAGGGATTAGATCAAGCAAGAAATGAAGAAAAACTAAAAGATAAAATTACATATGATATAAAACTAAAAAATACCAGGTTATTATTGAAAAATTATAGACGATTTGTAAGTTTTTGTGAGCAAGCGACAGTAAGTGAAAAAGAATTAGAAAGTGCAACAGTAGAAGAAATATTAGATAAATTATATTGTACTGCATATGATGAAGTAACAATAGTTCAATCAATTTTGGCTTCAAAGAAAAGAACAGAAATAATAATGACTCATATAAAAAAAATTATAAATTTCTATATTTTTGATGCAGATAGTAGCAAAAATGACGAGAAACGCAGACGAGCACACATTTTGGAGGACCTGTACATAAAGGGTAAAAAACAACCTGCCATGTCAGTTTTAGCAAATAGATATCATGTCAGCGAAAGACAAGTTCACAGGGACAAAAACATTGCTATTGAAGAGATTGCGATTTTTATGTTTGGAATAGATGGAATAAGAAAAATGCAATAGTTTATGTCAAAAACTTGTCATTGACATGTCAGAGTCAATAGTTTATAATGATATCGACTAAAAATGTAAAATAAAAAAGGTCCCTATAGAAACTCACATTTAATGCGGGTTTCTTTTTATATACAAAAGAAGGTGTTAGTTTGAATATTGAAATATGTATGAAACACCAATGCAAAGATTGTAAAATAAGCAGAAAATGTTTTGAGGAGGAAAAGAAACGAAATGAAATTAGAAAAAATAGAATTGAACAAACTAAAGATGGCAGAATACAATCCAAGAAAAGAATTAACAGAAAAGGATCCAGAATATACAAAGATAAAAAATAGTATAAATGAGTTTGGTTACATATCTCCAATTATAGCAAACTCTGATATGACTGTAATAAGCGGACATCAACGTTTGAAAGTATTGAAAGATTTGGGATACACAGAAATAGAATGTATAATAGTAGACTTTGACAAAAACAAAGAGAAAATGTTAAATGTTGCGTTAAATAAAATATCGGGAGAATGGGACTATCAGAAATTAGAAACTTTATTTAATGAGTTGGCTACGAATAATATGGATCTTTCAATAATGGGATTTGACGAAAAAGAAATAAATAAATTAATTAAAGAAACAGAAGAAACTATGAATGATAATGAAGAAATAAACTTAGAAGAATTTAATGATGAAAAATTTCAATGTAAATGTCCAAAATGTGGTTTTGTTTTTGATGTAGACAAGTAATTAGGAAGTGTATGCAATGAAAGAATTTGAATGGAATTTAAAGGATTTAGAAAACATACCAAAGAATAAGTACAAAGTATTTTCTTGCTTTTCATGTGGTGGTGGCTCAACAATGGGGTATAAATTAGCAGGATATGATGTTATAGGAAATTGCGAAATTGACAAGAAAATCAATGATATTTATGTAAAAAATCATCATCCAAAATATAATTATTGTATGGGAATTCAAGAAATGAATAAATTGAAAGAATTACCTGCAGAATTATATGATTTAGATATATTAGATGGAAGTCCTCCTTGTAGTACGTTCTCAATGGCAGGACAAAGAGAAGAAAATTGGGGAAAAAATAAGAAATTTAGAGAAGGTCAAACAAGACAAGTGCTTGATGATCTTTTTTTTGAATTTATTGATTTAGCAAAAATCTTAAAACCAAAAATTATCATTGCTGAAAATGTAAAAGGATTATTAATGGGAAATGCAAGAGGATATGTGAATCTCATTATAAAAAGATTTAATGAAATAGGATATAATGTTCAAATATTTTTATTAAATGCTGCGAAGATGGGAGTGCCTCAACGAAGAGAAAGAGTGTTTTTTATAGCAACAAACAAAGAATTTAAATTTCCTAAAATCAAATTAGATTTTAATGAAAAACCAATAAAATATATTGAAATCAAAGATAGTGAATATAAACCATTAAATAAAAACACAATGACATATGAAAGATGGAAAAAAAGAATTGCAAGTGATGTTAAATTAAGTGACACAATAAAACGAACGGAAAAAGGAAAAATAAGTTGTTTCAATACACAATATTTAAAAGATGAAAGAACACCAGCAACAATTGCAGCAGGTGGAAGTCCACCATTAAGATATGATGTACCAGGATATGCGAGTGATAAAGATATAATTACAATACAAACATTTCCGCAAGACTATAATTTTATAGGAATGAATGTTCAATATATATGTGGTATGAGTGTACCACCTATTATGATGAAAAAAATTGCTGAAGAAATAAAAATTCAATTACTAGATAAAATAGAATAGAAGGTGATTATTTGGAGATACAAAAAATAGAAATAAATGAATTAATACCAGCAACATACAATCCTAGAAAAGATTTAAAACCATCAGATGAAGAATACCAAAAAATAAAGAAAAGTATTCTTGAATTTGGATTTGTTAGTCCGTTAGTAGTGAATAAAGATATGACGGTTATAGGTGGACACCAGAGATTAAAGGTACTACAAGAACTAGGATATACAGAAGTAGAGTGCATAATTGTAGATCTTGATAAAACAAAAGAAAAAGCATTGAATATTGCACTTAACAAAATTAGCGGCGAGTGGGATACAGAAAAATTGGAAAATCTATTAAATGAATTACTGCAAGAAGATTTTGATGTTGAACTAACAGGATTTGATTCAAATGAAATAAATGATCTTCTAAATAGTTTAATAGAAACAAAAGAAGACGATTTTGATGTAGAACAAGCTTTGGATGAAATAGATATACCAATAACAAAACCAGGAGATATATGGGCTTTAGGAAAGCATCGTTTAATGTGCGGAGATAGTACTATAAAGAATGATGTTAAAAAATTAATGAATGAAAAAAAAGCAGATATGGTATTCACAGATCCACCATATCTAATGAATTTTGAAGGCAATGTACATGCGGACGGAAAGAAAAGTTATAATGCAAAATACGGAAAAATTAAGAATGATAATATGAGCAGAAGTGAAGGAGATAATTTTATATTAAAAACATTTGAAAGCATAAAAGAATTCAATAAAGGTGCTTTTTATATTTGCTTCTATAGGTTAGGTTTGGATTATATATTTAGAGCTTTAGATAAATTAAATAATAGATATAAAGCATTAATTATATGGAATAAAGGAAATCATACATTATCAAATAGTGATTATATGAGTAAATATGAACCTATTGTATATGGATGGTTTCAATCTCACTTATTTTATGGAGATAGAAGTAATTTTGATATATGGGATATAGAAAGAACAAAAAAGAATGATTTGCATCCAACGATGAAACCAATAGATCTGATAGTAAAAGCAATCAAAAATAGTAGTAAAATAGAAGATATAGTTTTAGATTTATTTGGAGGAAGTGGGTCAACATTAATAGCAGCAGAACAAACAAACAGAATTTGTTATATGATGGAGTTAGATCCAAAATATTGTGATGTTATAGTAAAGAGGTGGGAAAAGTTAACAAATAAGAAAGCAACATTGGATGATAGGTAGGTGGGTGATATGACATGATAAACAAAAACAATTTACCTAAAATCGAAAAAGATTATAAGGATGGTTATACATATAATAAATTAGCAGAAAAATATAAATTAACATATAATCAAGTTACATATTTAATAAAAAAAAATAAATGGAAAAGAGAGAGTAATTTAAGTTTAGTACATATAGGAAATAAAAATGCAGTAGGAAACAGTGGAGGACCTGGAGCAGAAACTGGAAATAAAAGAGCGGTAACAACTGGAGAATACGAAACTATTTTAGTTAATGTATTATCTGAAGAAGAAAAAAACATATATGAAAATTTAAAAATTGATAACAAAAAACAGTGCATAGAAGAAGAATATAAAATGTTGACAATCAGAGAATACAGAATATTAAAAAGAATTAAGAATATTCAAGATAAACAAAAAGATATGAACATTGAAAGAATTGTTAAAAGACAATACAATTCAGATACCTCAAACGAAACTGAAACAGTAACAGAAGCAATTAATATTGTAAATCCACTACAAAAATTAGAAGATTCACTCACAAGAGTACAGGAAGCCAAAAGAAAATGCTTAGATAGTTTACACAAGATGGAAACTGATGATAGAAAACTTGAATTAGATTTGATTAGATTAGAAATTGAAGCAGCAAGGGAAGATAATAGTAATAATGCTGAAGATATGAAAGACGATAGTTTTATAAAAGCATTAAATGATGCAACAGAAGGTGTATGGGATGATTATAGCGAAGACAACCAATAAAACAAGCATAGATGAAAGGATTTCTGATCTAAGAAAAAAAGTAATGCAAAATGCCATTACTTTAAAGAAAAAAATAAAAAATGGTACATTATTCAAGTTTAAGCCATTTAGTATAAAACAAAAAAAGATACTTACATGGTGGACTGATAAAAGTCCTGTGAAAAACAAAAACGGGATTATAGCAGATGGAAGTATAAGAGCAGGGAAAACATTATGTATGTCATTGTCCTTTGCTTTGTGGGCAATGGCAAAATTCAATGGCCAAAATTTTATAATGGCGGGAAAAACAGTAGGAGCATTCAGAAGGAATGTTCTTTTTTGGTTGAAATTAATGCTACAAGCACAAGGATATAAAATAAAAGATAGAAGAGCAGATAATTTAGTAGAAATTTCAAAAGGTGAAATTATTAATTATTTTTATATCTTTGGCGGAAAGGATGAAAGATCACAAGATTTAGTACAAGGTATTACTGCAGCAGGAGTATTTCTTGATGAAGTTGCACTTATGCCACAATCATTTGTGAATCAGGCACTTGCTAGATGTTCAGTAAAAGGTAGTAAATATTGGTTTAACTGTAACCCTGAAGGACCAAATCATTGGTTTAAAATAGAGTGGATTGATAAAGCAAAAGAAAAAAATATATTACATTTACATTTTACAATGGATGATAACCCAAGTCTTGATGAGGATACAAAAGAAAGATACCGCAAAATGTTTGTTGGAGTTTTTTATCAAAGATTTATCCTGGGATTATGGGTACTTGCAGAGGGAATCATTTATCATAATTTTGATAAAGATAAGCACACAATAGATGAAAAAGAACTTCCAAAGAATTTTGATTTTTATTATGTGACATCCGATTATGGAATAACAAACCCACAAGTATTTTTACTTTGTGGAATTAAATATATAAAAGGTATACCACACCTTTATCTTATAAATGAATATTACAATACAGGAACAAAAAAGAATAAATATGGACAAGAAGAAAAAATAGTAAAAACAGATACATTATTTTTAGAAGATTATAAAAATTTTGTAGGAGATTTAAATATAAGAAAAACAATTATAGATCCATCAGCTACATCTCTTATAAATTTATTTAAAGAAAACAATATCAAAGTAAAGGAAGCTGACAATACAGTAGTAGATGGTATTAATCTAGTTTTAAATTGGCTTGAAGAAGGAAGAATTCATATAGTTGCAAAAAGATGTCCAAATATAATAAAAGAATTCTTTAGTTACATTTGGGACGAAAAAGCTCAAGAGAGAGGAGAAGACAAGCCAGTCAAAACAAATGACCATGCACTAGATGCTTTAAGATACTTATTAATGACTGTATTCCCAGTTAAGAAAAAAGGAGCATTTTTTGCTAGATAGGAGTTGAAACAATGGAAATAACAGAAATGGAAAAAATAGATTATATCTTACGAGAAGGTGCAAAAAATACAATTGGATTTTTAAATTTCATAAAAGAAGAAATAAATGAATTTGAACAATCTCCCAAAAGAGAAAATATGTTAATAGGACAAAGATATTATGAAAACGAAGGAGATATAAAGGAAAAAGTAAGATATTATATTGCAGATGGTGGAGCAGTAAGAGTAAAAGAAAATAAATTTTTTGCTAATTACAAATTAGCACATTCAATACCAAGAAAATTAGTAAATCAAAAAGCAGGATTTTTATTAAAAAAGAAAATGAATGTAAAAGAAATTTTAAAAAAAGATGAAAAAGAAGATGAAGACTTCAAAAAGGTATTGAAATCAATATTTAATGATAGAACACATAAACTATTGAAATATACATTAATAGAAGCGGTTAACAAAGGAATTAGTTGGTGGCAAGTGTATATTGATGAAGAAGGAAAATTAAAATTAAGAAGAATCAAAGCAGAAAAAATCGTGGCCTTATGGAAAGATGATGAACATGAAAAATTAGATGCAATAATAATAGTTTATAAAGTAATCGCTTATATAGGAAAGCAAAAGAAGATTATAAAGAAAGCAGAATATTGGGATTTAGAAGGTGTAAGATATTTAGTATATGAAGATGGCAAACTTATAAATGATGTTGAAAGAATTGAAGAAGTAAAAGATACTATTATAAATCCAAATGCAAAAGATGAAGAAGAAATAATTTTATGTAGTCATTTCATAAAAGATGGAGTGCCAACTAATTGGACTAGGATACCTTTCATATATTGGAAATACAATGGTGATGAAAAGCCATTGATTTTTTATTTAAAATCATTAGTAGATTGCTATGATGAATTAACATCCATTTATGCAGATACAATAAAAGATACACCAAATGGTGTAAATGTTGTAAAAAATTATGGTGAAGATATAAAAGAATTTAATAAAAATTTACAAGAATTAAATACAATATTCCTAGATGAAGATGGTGATTATAAACGAGAAAATGTTTCAATAGATATAAATGCTTTTAAAGAGTTTATTGAACTTCTAAGAAGAGATATATATGAAACTGGTGCAGGAGTAGATACTCAGTCAGAAAAATTTCAAACAGCACAAAGTGGTGTTGCTTTACAGGAATTGTTTAATGATTTAGATTTAGACTGCTCTAATATAGAAACAGAATTTCAAAGTAGCTTAGAGTATTTAATGTTTTTTGTATATGAATATATGAAAATAATAGAAAATAAAGATTATACTAATAAAGAGGTAGAATTTATCTTTAATAAATCTATGATTACAAATGAAACTGAAAAAATACAAAATTGTGCTAATAGCGTTGGAATGATAAGTAATAAAACTATTTTAGCAAATCATCCTTGGGTCAGAGATACTGACGAAGAACTAGAACAAATTGAAAATGAACAAAAGGAAAATCAACAAGAATACGATAAAATATTGAAACAAATGCAAAGTGGAAATAATACTGCTAGTGAAGGAAATCAAAATGAAGGTGGAGAGAAGAAAAAAGAAGATACAACAAAAGTTGGTGATGCATAATGATTAAAGATAAAGAATATTGGATAAAAAGATTTGAGTATTTAGAAAAAGCACAAATAGAGAATGAAGATAAATATGTATCAACATTATTAGAAGAGTATGACAAAGCAAAATCAAATATAGAAAAAGAAATAAGTAGTTGGTTATCAAGATTTTCTATAAATAATCAAATTTCATTAAAGGATGTTAATAAGTGGTTAAATTCTGAAGAATTGAAAGAACTGAAATGGGATGTAAACGAATATATACAACATGGCAAACAAAATGGAATTGATTTAATATGGCAAAAAGAGTTGGAAAATGCAAGTGCAAAAGTTCATATATCAAGATTAGAGGCACTAAAATTGCAAATACAACAACAAATAGAAGCATTATCATACAAAGAAAGTAAGGATACAACAGATTTTATATCAAATACATATGAAACTACTTATTATACAAGTGCTTATGAATTACAAAAAGGTCATAATGTATCTTTTGATATTCCAAGATTGGATGTAAATACAATAAATAAAATTATTACAAAACCTTGGGCTCCAGATGAACAAATATTTTCTGATAGAATATGGAAAAATAAAGTATCATTGATTAATACTTTGCATACAGATTTAACACAAGCAATTATAAGAGGTGACTCGCAAGATAAATTAATAGAAAAAATTTCAAAAGACTTTAATTCATCAAAAAATAAAGCAGCAAGATTAGTAATGACAGAATCAGCATTCTTCTCTAGTGCTTCAAGAAAGGATTGCTTTAAAGAATTAGGAGTAGAAAAATATGAAATAGTTGCAACATTGGACTCTCATACATCTGAAATTTGCAGAGGATTAGACGGAAAAGTATATGATATGAAAGATTATGAGCCAGGAGTTACAGCTCCACCATTTCATGTATGGTGCAGATCAACAACTGCTCCATGGTTTGAAGATGAATACGAATTCGGAGAAAGAGCAGCAAGAAATACAAATGGAAAAACATATTATGTATCAGATGATATTACATATAATGATTGGAAAAAACGATTTGTTAGTGGACAAGAGAGAACAGAAAAAGAAACCAAAAATAAAGTAGATAATATAATAACTACTATGCCAAATAAAGTAAAAAATGCTATTCAAGATACAAAATTTGTAGAAAAATCTAATACAAGTGATTATGATAGAAAAAACAATATAATACATTTGATGAAAAATCCTAGTAAATATGAAATATTACATGAGATAGGACATGCAGTAGAAACAAAGTATGATGTATTTAATGATAATAAATTTATTGAAGTATTAAAAGATAATATTACTGAAATGGATATACTAATGGCAAAAACAGATGATAGCACATTTGAACAGGCAATAGATTTAATTGAAAATGATAAATTTATAAGTAAATACCAAGGCAGAATTTATAATTTTGACATGTATGGAAAAGAAAGGTATAATAGTAACAATAAAGAATTTAATTATAAAGTATTAGGCGAATACTTCAGTGAAGGTTTTGCAACTTATTTTACTAATGAAAACAAATTATTAAAAAAAGATAAAAAGTTATATGATTATATAAAGGAGTTATTGAATGAATAAAGACATAGAAAAAAAACTATTAGATGCTAATTCATTAAATGATTTTAGAAAAATTATATTCGAAAATGGAATAACTACAACAAAAGAACTGTCAGAAACAGTATTAGAACACTATAATAAATTAGGAAGTATGCAAACAGCAGAAAAGCATATAGATCCAAGAATGAAATAATAAAATGTAGTGGCGGAATAGACATACTGTAAAACTATCGAGTATGGTAAAATAGTAGACGCTATCGAAAAAGTGTATTGTAAGGCAAAGCAGCGAAATTTGTCCGTAGAGATATTAGCACGAAATCTCATGTTAGGTGCAAATCCTAACCTACATTTATTAAATTAAATAGTTTTTAAATTTAGACACTTTAAAAGGTGTCTTTTTTTGTATAAAAATTGGTCAAGTGGTAGACCTGAATAATTGCCACTATAACAAAATAGTACGGAAGATGGAAAACTGCCTTAAAAAGCCTAGTATTATGGAGTTATAAAGAAAGGAGCAAGTATATGAAAACAGAAGACTTAAAAGCAAAAGGTTTAAGTGATGAGCAAATAAATTTTGTAATGGAGGAAAATGGAAAAGACATAAAAACATTACAAGATGAAAATGCTACATTGAAATCAGAAAAATCACAACTAGAAAATGACAAAAAGGTATTAGAAAAAGAAAAGGGAGATAAAGAAAAAGCCCTTGCGGACCTTCAAAAAAGCACAATAACAAAAGAAGAATATGATAACAAAATAAAAGAAATTGAAGGTAATGCAAAAAAAGAACATGAAGAATATGTACTTAACCAATTATTAGACCAAGCTATGGAAGATGCAAAAGTATTAAAGAATGAAAATGCTAGAGCATCTATAAAAGGTTTATTAGATATGGAAAAAGTAACTATTTCAAAAGACCAAAAATCATTAATAGGTGTTAAAGAGCAACTAGAAGCAATGAAAAAAACGGATAGCTATTTCTTTGAATCAACAGTAAAAGGTCATTCGCCAGCAGGAGGAAAAGATGATAAAGATGGAGAAGGAGAAGGCGAAGATAACTTTGATAATAGCAATCCAGTTAATGTTGCAAAAGAACTAAATTCAAGAAATGAACAACAAAAAGAAAGTTCATTTTTTAATTAAAAAATAAGGAGGAAAGAATTATGTATGTTAAAAGTAGAAATATTGAAGAAATCAATTTTTTAGCATCTGCTAAATATTTATGTTTTACAAGAGAAATAAGTGATACAGGGGTTACAGCAAATAGTGAAGGAAGAAAAATTGTACAAGGAGGAACTGTTTATAAAAATTCAAACGGTGTTGCAATTGGATTATTATTAACAGATATAGATGTAACAGAAGGACCTCAACCAGGGGCTGTTATATACGAAGGTTGGGTATTAGAATCAAGATTACCAAAAGCAATTACAGCTGAAGAAAAAGCAACAATGACAGGAATTAAATTTAAAGATAGTTATGAAGATCAAGAAGCAGCTGAAGATGATAATGAAGAACAAACATAATGGAAGATTAAGAAATTAGAAATAAAATAGAAAAGGAGAGATTATATATGTCAAGAATATTAGAGTTATTTAATACTAAAAAAATTGTTAATTATTTAAGAGATAGAGAATATCCTAAAATGCTAGGAGAAGAACTTTTCCCAGAAAGAAAAGAAGATGATTTAGATTTTGAAATATTAAAAGAAGGTAGCAAGTTACCTGTTGTTGCTAGTGTTCATGCTTTTGATACTGAATCAGAAATTGGAAGTAGAGAAGCAGAGGAAATGGCAATTGAAGCTTGCTTAATTAAGAGAAAATTACCATTAAGAGAAAAAGAAATTATAAAATTAGAGCATCCTAGAACAGATAAAGAGGAAAAATATCTAATTCAAAAAATCTATTCAAGAGATATAGATAATTTAGTATTAGGTGTAAAAGCAAGAGTAGAAGTTATGAGAATGGAAGTATTATCAAAAGGTACTGTAACATTAGATGAAAATGGATTAAAAGCAGTTATTAATTATGGGGTACCAGAAGAACATCAAGCAACACAAGTTGATTGGACAACTTCAACAGAAAATCCAATTCAAGATATTATTGATTGGGTTAATGTTATGGATGAAAAACCAGCTAGAGCATTAACTTCTACAACAGTTTTAGGAAAATTATTAAGACATCCATCAACTATTAGTGCTTTATATGGAAAGGATACAACTAGAATCCCAACAGTAGCAGAATTGAATACATATTTAGAAGCATTAGGATTACCTAAAATATATACTTATGACAAAAAATACAGAAAACAAGGTGCAAATGGAAAATATACAGTTCATAGATATTTACCAGAGGATGCTTTCGTAATGTTCCCAGATTATCCATTGGGAGAAACATTATATGGACCAACAGCAGAAGAAATAAGACTTATAAATGATCCAACAACAAAAATAGAAGAAGTTGGAAATATTTTAGCAATGGTTTATGAAGAAGGAAAAGATCCAGTTGCAACATGGGAAAAAGCGGTTGCCACAGCAGTACCAACATTCCCTTATGCTGACGAAGTTTTCCAAGCAGAAATAAAATTAACATAGAGGGTATTGAGAGAATGCCCTCTAAAATTATATAAAGGAGGAATAAAAAATGCTTGTAAAAGTAAAAGGAAAAGCTATTAAACTTAATGGTAGATGGTGTTATAAGGGAGAAACAGAAGAAATAACATTAGAACAATATGAAGGAAAAGAAAAATATTTAGAAATTGTAAAAGCTGATAAAGAAGTCAAAGAACTTCCACAAGTACCAGGAGAAGATATCGTAGAAGAACAATCACAAGAAGAAACAGAAGTAGATGAAGAAGAAATTGAAAAAGTAGAGGAAGAAAATCAGCAAGAAGAAAAACAAGAAGAAACAGAAGTAGATGAAGAATTAGAAGCATTAAAAGAAAAAGCAAAATCATTAGATATTAAAGTTACTGCAAATATGAAAAAAGAAACTATAATTAAAAAAATTCAAGAAAAAGAAGAGGACCAAAACCAAACTAAAAATGAAGAATAGTAGGTGTTGCTTATGAGCATGTTAGATAATATTAAAAATAGAACACTTATAGATGTTGATTTTTTAATTAAAAGATTAGCAAAAGAATTAAAACTTTTTGATAAAGATAAGAATGTATCAGAAGATGCAAAAGACCAAATTATTTGTTCTTTATATGATACATTAATTATTATTTTAGATACTACACATCAAGATAAAGTACCAGAAGGATTATATACAACATGGTTAAATATGACAAAAGACTATTGGTATCTAAACAAATATGACACTTTATTTCAAAATAATGAGAGTAGCGAAACAGAAAGTGGAAATTCAAACTCGAATAAAAAAACGATAAAAAGTATTCAAGTAGGAGATACAACAACTACATTTACTGACAAATCATCACAAATTGATATAAATGGAACTACTTATAATACAGGAACAATAAATTTTGATGAAAATATTTTAAAAGAAAAATATAAAAGTGCTTTATATAGGCACAGAAGATTTAGGAGGCCACTATGACAGATATAGAAATGGCAAGAGAAGCAATAGAAAGTACATATATTGGAGAGTGTGATATTGTAGAATATGTGACAATAAAAAATGATATAACAAAACGAAATGAACATAAAGAAGAAAAAGTTTTAGAAAAACAAAAATGTAGAATTTCTTTTAAAAATATTTCTAATTCTAATCAAAGTGAAACTACTAACAATGTTACACAAACAATAAAATTATTTATTTCTCCAGATATAAATATAAAAAATGGATCTAAAATAATTGTTACACAAAATGGAAAAAAACAAGAATATAAAAATAGTGGAGAACCCGCAAGATATGAAACGCACCAAGAAGTAATGTTAGAATTATTTAAAGGTTGGGCTTAACATGGCTAGATGGGGAAAATGTGATTATAAACAATTAAAAAAACTTCAAGAAAATATAAATAAATTAGCAAATGGAGATGCAATTAGATTCTATGAAGAATGTGCAAGAGAATTAGCAGCTAGATTACTTCGTAAAGTTATAAAAAGAACACCAGTTGGAGAAAACCAATACGAAACAAAAACAGTAAATGGAAAGCAAAAAAAATATGTAATAAGAAATGGTGGAACTTTAAGGAGAGGATGGACTGCAAGAACAGAAGAAGAAGCAGAAAATGGAAGCAGTCAAAATGCAAAAGATTGGGCTAATTCATTGGCAGTAAAAAAAATAGGAGATATATTTCAAATTGAAGTTATAAATCCAGTACATTATGCTTCTTATGTCGAATATGGTCATAGACAAGAACCGGGAAGATATGTTCCTGCAATAGGTAAAAGACTTGTTAATAGTTGGGTAAATGGTGTGTTTATGCTAACTATATCAGAAAAAGAAATAGAAAGTCAGGCACCTAAAATTCTTGAAAAGAAATTACTTGAATATTTGGAGGAGAGTTTCAATGTGTGAATTTAAAGTAAATAAAGTTATAAATGCCATTTCTCAAAAACTAAATGAAATTTTTGGAGATGAATATAGTATAGAAACAGATGAAGTAATACAAGGGTTTAAAGGTCCTTGTTTTTTTATACATCAATTTAATGGTAATAGACAACATTTTAGAGGTAAAAGATATAAATCTAATCTGAATTTTGAAATTATAGGATTTTCTAAAAATGATACATTAGAAGAATTAAACGAGATGGCAGAATGTTTATATCAAATAGAATATCTGACATTAGATAATAAAGACATATTAAGATGTATTAATATGGATTATAAGATAGAAGATAAGGTATTACATTTTATGTTTGATATAAATAATTTTCTATATTTGGAAGAAGCAATTCCAGATAAAATGGAAAATATATCAATTAATGGGGAGGTAAAAGAAGATGCCTAAAAAAGAAAATGAAACAAAAAAAGAAGATGTTAAATTTACAAAAGAGCAAATTTTAAAAAGTAAAAAATTTAAAAATAGAGTAGATTTAATTAGAGTTATTTTACAAGATAATGAAAGTTATACATTAGAGGAAGTGCAAAAAGAAATAGATAAATTTATGAAAAGGAGAGTGAACTAGATATGTTAGGAGGAGGAAATTTTACTACACAAAATAAAAAATTACCAGGTTCATATATTAATTTTGTAAATGCTTCAAAAGTTGGAGCAACAGTTGGAGAAAGAGGAATAGCAGCAATAGCAATGGAATTAGATTGGGGAAAAGACGGCGAAATAATGACAATAACACAAAGTGATTTTAATAAAAATTCATTAAGTTTATTAGGTTATGATTATGGTAATGATAAATTAAAAGGATTAAGAGATTTATTTATAAATATAAGAACTTTATATTTATATAGACTTAATAGTGGAACGAAAGCTAGTTGTACTTATGCAACAGCAAAATGTTCTGGTGTTAGAGGTAATGATTTAAAAATATCTATTCAAACTAATATTGATGATGAAGATAAATATGATGTAAGTACAATATTAGGAACAAAAGAAATAGATAAGCAAACAGTAACACAAGCTAGTGAATTAATAGATAATGATTTTGTAGAATTTAAAAAAGAAGCAACATTAACTGTAACTGCTAGTACACCACTTACAGGAGGAAGTAATGCAGAAAGTGTAACAGGAGAAAATCATCAAACATTTTTAGATAAATTAGAAGCATATAGTTTCAATGCATTAGGGTGTAATTCTGATGATGATTCAATAAAAACTTTATATGAGAATTTTACTAAAAGATTAAGAGATGAAATGGGTGTTAAATTCCAAACTGTAATTTTTGATGATGCTTCTGATTATGAAGGAATTATCAATATTGTTAATGAAACAGAAGAAGATACAATCGGTTTAATTTACTGGGTTACTGGAATAATCGCTGGTTGTGCAATAAATAAATCAAATACTAATAAAGTATATGATGGAGAATATACAGTAAAGGTAGAACAAACTCAAACAGAACTTGAAAATTGTATAGATATTGGCAAATTAGTATTACATAAAGTTGGAGATGAGGTTAGAGTTCTTAAAGATATAAACAGTTTAGTAAATACAACAGATGAAAAAGGAGAAGACTTTAAGAACAATCAAACTATTAGGGTATTAGACCAAACAGCAACTGATATTGCCAATGTATTTAATAATAACTATATTGGGAAAGTTCCTAATAATCAGAGTGGTAGAGTTAGCCTTTGGAATGAAATAGTATCTGTATTTAATCAATATCAAACATTACAAGCTATTGAAGAATTTAATTCTGAAGAAATTACAGTAGAGCAAGGTAATGATAAAACTTCTGTTGTAGTAAATAGTGCAATTCAACCAGTTAATGCAATGGAAAAATTATATATGACAGTAGTAGTAAATTAAAAAAAGGGAGGAGAATAAGTTATGAATAAACAAGTAATGAATGCAAAAGATTCTGTATCTGCTAGTTTAGCAGAGTGTTTTGTAACAATAGAAGGTAGAAGATTAAATTTTATGCAAGCTATAAATGTTGAAGCAAATTTTGAAAAAACTAAAAGTGAAGTACCTATTTTAGGAAAGACAGGAAAAGGAAATAAATCTACTGGATGGACAGGTAGTGGGTCAGCTACATTTCATTATAATACTTCAATTTTTAGAAAATTAATGCAAAGATATAAAGAAACAGGAGAAGATATTTATTTTGATATGCAAGTAACAAATGAAGATCCAACAAGTTCTGTGGGTAGACAAACTGTAATATTAAAAGATTGCAATATAGATGGTGGTGTTCTTGCAAAATTTGATGCAGATGGAGAATATCTTGACGAGGATATGGACTTTACATTTGAAGACTTTGAAATGCCAGAAGAATTTGCAATGCTTGATGGTATGGAATAATTTATTAAAATTTTATTTTATGAAAGGAAAAGGTGATTATAAATGGAAAATTTAGAAGCATTTATGATAGAAGAAAAAGAGGAGATAGTAGATTATATAGCATCTTCAAAATTTAAAGACAAAGAAGGAAATCCAGTACCATGGAAAATAAAAAGTATAACAGCAGATGAAAACCAAAGAATAAGAAAAGATTGTTATATTAATATTCCTATAAATGGTAAGAGAGGTAGATATACAAAAGATTTTAACACACAAAAATATTTAGTTTTATTAGCAACAGAATGTGTAGTTTATCCAGATTTACAAAATGCAAAATTACAAGATTTTTATAAAGTAAAAGGTGTAGAACAATTGCTAGGTAAATTACTAAAACCAGGAGAATATGATGATTTAATGGAAAAAATTCAAGAAGTAAATGGTTATAGTTTAGAGGAAAAAGTCGAAGAAGCAAAAAACTAATAGAAGAAGGAGATGCTGATGCAAATTATGCTCACTTCTGCCTTCAAAAATTAAGAATGCTTCCAAGTACATTTATGGAATTACCTTTTTGGGAAAAAGCATTTGTTATAGCTTCTACACAAATTAGAGTAGAAGATGAGAAGAAAAAAGCAAAAGAATCACAAAGAAAAGCTAAAAGAGGTAGAAGGAAAAAATAAACTTCTATCTCTATTTTTTTGAAAAGTAGGTGATAAAGTGGCAACTATAAAAACAGCTATACAAATACAAGATGGTATGTCATCTGTTTTTAAATCTATGAATACAGTAATGAATTTAGTATTAAATACTTTTGAATCTATACAAAGTACAGCAAGCAAACCAATAGATGTAAGTAGCATACAAGCAGCAAGAGAAGAATTATCAAGAGCACAAGTAGTTGCTAATGAATTTCAAAACCAATTATTAGAATTAAGTTCAAGTCCAGTCAATATAGGAATGAATAATAATAATCCTAATATAAACAATCCCCAAAGTATGTACGACGAAGCAATAGAAAATAATAGAATCCAAGATAGTATAGTTAATAGTATAACAACACAACAGCAATATAACCAATTATTAAAAGAATCAACAAATAAATTACAACAAATGGAACAAATAGCAACTGATATTTCTAATATTACAGGAGAAGATAAGAGTTTACTTATGGCCAATAATAGTGAATATCAAAGAATGGCTAATATTAAAAGTATCTTACTACAAAAAGAACAGGAAATACAAAATACTATTGCAAATCAGAAACCTCAATGGGAAAACTTGAATATGCCAATATTTACGAATACAGGATTAGATAGATACGAACAGGAGATAGCATCAGCAAATAACATGATAAATAAATTATCACAATCTCAAATGAAAATGCAAGTTCAAGCACAAATGATGGATTTATTACCAAAGGATGCTATTAAAGATATTGATGTTCTAAATACTAGAATTGATAGAATAAGAACAACTTTACAAAAAGTTGAGAATAAAAAATTAACAGGTATGGAAGCAGATAAAGCAAGTAACCAGGTAGAAACATTAAGACAACAATTATTTGAAGCAGTTAATACGCAAGAAGAATTAACAAGAGCAATGAAAACGATGGATATAAAAGCAACTAATATGGCATATAACAAATTGGTAAGTAATCTAGATACAGCCGAAAAAAATATTAGAGATAATATAAGCAATCAAAATCAGTTTAATAATAGTATAGATGCGGGTGCTAATTCTGCAGATGGATTATTAGGAAAAATGAAACAAATTGCATTAACTGTTGCTTCAATGGCAGGTGCTCAAAAGATACTAGGATTATCTGATGAAGTTGCTAGTAATAGTGCCAGATTAGATTTAGTTGTTGATGATGGTGGTAGTGTTGAAGAATTAGAAGACAAAATATTTGCTAGTTCAATGAGATCAAGAGGTTATTATTTGGATACATCAAAAGTCATTTCAAAACTTGGTATTTTAGCAGGAGATAGTTTTAGTAATAATGATGAATTGATTGCATTTACAGAATTAATGAATAAGAACTTCATTATAGGAGGAGCAGAAATTCAAGAACAAACGGCAGCAATGTATCAATTAACGCAAGCAATGGCTGCAGGAAAATTACAAGGAGACGAGTTCAGAAGTATTATGGAAAATGCTCCATTACTTGCTGAAGCAATAGCTGAATATACAGGAAGAACTAAAGGTGAATTAAAGGAAATGTCATCGGAAGGTGTAATAACTGCAGATATAATAAAAAATGCTATGTTTTCAACTGCTGATGAAGTTAATGCAAGATTTGAAAAAATGCCATTAACATGGGCTCAAGTTTGGACTATGATGAAAAATATTGCATTAAAAGCATTTGATCCAGTATTGAAAAAATTAAATCAAATTGCCAATAATCCACAATTTCAAGAAGCATTCAATTCTCTTATTAATATATTGAGTATAGCAGCACAAGGTTTCTTAAGTCTAATTGAAGGAGCAATTTGGTTATATAATGTATTAGAGCCGATAGCACCTGTAATTTTAGGAATAGTTGGGGCTTATGTTGCATTTAATATAATTTCTGGAATTGTAAGTGCAGTTTTAGGAATAATGGCTACGATGCAAGGAATTCAGGCAGCAGCTAGTATGTTGCAAAGTGGAGCAACTCTTCAAGCAACTGTAGCACAATATGGATTAAATACAGCTTTATATGCTTGTCCAATTGTATGGGTAGTAGCACTTATATTAGGTTTAATTGTTGCACTAACATATCTTTGGTTTACTAATGATAAAGTGGCATATGCACTATTATTTCTATGGGATTCTTTACAATTAGGAATTATGGCAGCAGGTCTTGGAATACAAGCAGTTTGGTATGGATTACAATTAGCAGCTTTATACTTATGGCTTGGTATTCAAACAGTTGTGTTAGGATTAATGACAGCATGGTATGGTTTTCAAACTGGTGTAGAAGCCGTATGTCTTGGAGTGTTATCAATATTCCAAGGATTATATAATGGAATAGTATCAATAGTTAATGCAATTATTGAAGTGTTAAATAAAATACCTGGTGTTGAAATAGATACAGCTGAAGCAGCAACTTTTGCTGATGATTTTGCTGGAAAAATGGCAAACAATATTATTGATAGAAATTCTAAATTGCAAGAAATGGCAGCTCAAATGGATGGAACTATGGATCAAATAAATGCCATAAAAGGAAAAATGGGATCAGAACTTAGTGCATCTGCTACTAATATTCAAAATAAAGCAATAGAGTTAAATGCAAACAGAAATGATAGAGTAGCAGATAGAAATAATTGGATTAATGGTGCAGCAGATGCAGTGAAAAATGCAATGAATATGGACAGTTACGACTTTGCTAATATGGGAAGTGATTTAGGAAGTAATCTAGGTAATATTGGAAATAATGTTGGCAAAATTGCAGGAGATACTGGAAGTATAAAAGATTCATTAGATGTAACTGAAGAGGATTTAAAATATATGAGAGATTTAGCAGAAAGAGATGTAATAAATAGATTTACAACAGCACAAATAAAGATTGATATGACAAATAATAATAATATTAATAGTGAACAAGATTTAGATGGAATTATAAATACTTTATCAGAAGGTCTATATGAAACTATGACAATTGCGGCAGAGGGGGTGCATGAGTAATGTATTATTTTTATTTAGATAAATTATTATTACCAATTGCACCAGAAAAGTTGCAATTAAAAATAGGAAATAATAACAAAACTCTTACTTTAATTAATGAAGGAGAAATAAATATATTAAAAAAAGCAAAATTGACAGATATAGAATTTGAAGTTTTACTCCCTAATGTAAAATATCCATTTGCAACATATAATGATAATTTCCAAAATGCATCTTATTTTTTAGAAAATATTGAAAAATTAAAGACAAGTGAGAAACCATTTCAATTTATAGTTTCTCGTAAAATGCCAAGTGGAAAAATTTTATTTGATACGAATATAAAAGTTTCATTGGAAGATTATACAATATCAGAAGAAGCAGAAGAAGGCTTTGATGTAAAAGTATCAATAAAATTAAAACAATATAAAGATTATAGCACAAAAACAGTACAAATAACTATAAAACAAGAAAGACCTAGACCAGTAGTGGTACAAACACCTTCACGACCAGCAACAACAGCACCAACAACAAGAACATATACAGTAGTAAGAGGTGACTGTTTATGGAATATAGCAAAAAAATACTATGGAAATGGAAGTCAATATACTAGGATTTATAATGCTAACAGAGATAAAATAAAAAATCCAAGTTTAATTTATCCTGGACAAGTATTTGTAATACCATAGGAGAAGTTGATTATGAGTGAAAATATAGAAATATTAATACAAAATGGAAACACAGTATATGCTCCAGTAGTTCAGGAAGATGTAACTTGGGAAACGGAAAGGAAAGGTGTTCCAGGCAAATTAACTTTCAAGGTGGTAAAAGAAGGAGATTTGAGTTTCTTTGAAGGAAATCCAGTCAGATTTTCTTATGGAAGTACAAATGTATTTTATGGTTTTGTTTTTTCTAAAAAAAGAAATAAAGAAAAAATTATTACTGTTACGTGCTACGATCAATTGAGATATTTAAAAAATAAAGATACTTATGTTTATACAAACAAGACAGCTGGAGATTTAGTTGAAATGATTGCAAAAGATTTTTTGTTAAATATAGGTCATATAGAATATACAGGATATACAATAGGAGAAAGAGTTGAAGACAATAAAACATTATTTGATATTATACAAAATGCATTAGATTTAACGCTACAAAATACAAGAGAGATGTATGTTCTTTATGATGATTTTGGAAAGATATGTTTAAGAGGGCTAGAAAGACTTAAGTTAGGATTAGTAATAGATGAAGAAACAGGAGAAAATTACGACTATACTTCATCAATTGATAACGACACCTATAATAAAATTAAATTAATTTATGATAATAACGATACAGGAAAAAGGGAAATTTATATTACAAAAGATAGCAACAATATTAATAATTGGGGAGTATTACAATATTTTGAAAAGTTAAATTCTAATGAAAATGCAAAAGCAAAAGCAGATGCTTTATTACAATTATATAACAGAAAAACAAGAAAATTGCAAATAAAAAATGCACTTGGAGACATCAGGGTAAGAGGTGGATCAAGTGTAATTGTACAATTAGATTTAGGAGATTTAAAAGTGCAAAATTTTATGATTGTTGAAAAAGTAAAACATACTTTTAAAAATGGAGAACATTTTATGGATTTAACATTAATAGGAGGAGATGGTTTCGTATCATGAGTAGTTATACAGAATTATTAGAAATAATAAAAAAAGCTTCAAAAGAAGTTATGGATGCATCTAATCCAACAGGAATACTATTTGGAACAGTAACATCTATAGGACCTCTTGAAATAAATGTCGAGCAAAAAATGACATTAAGTCAAGAGTTTTTCATATTAACGAAAAATGTAGTAGATTATACTGTGGATGTTACAATGAATTGGAGTACAGAAACTAGAACTTTAAATGCAAATCATAATCATAATGCAAATGGAGAGATTTCTGTAAATTCAGAAGCCACTATGAATCCTAATCCGGAAAATGCTAGTATAACAATACAAAATGAAGTGAATAGCAATATAACTATTGAACAAAAAAGTATTAATTTGTCTCATAATCATGCTATTTCAGGAACAAAGAGTTTAACAATTCATAATAGTTTAAAAGTAGGAGATAAGGTTATTCTAATTCAGGTCCAAGGAGGACAAAGATATATAGTATTAGATAAAGTATATTAAAGGTGGTGATTAAAATAATACCAGCAATAGCTAATGATAATGAATTAACTCAGGATTTTGATTATATCACACAACCTAGTAAAACATATAAACTAAATATAGATAATAATACTATATCAGGTGGATATGTTGATGAAAAAGAAGCTATAAAACAAACAATATATTGCATATTGAACACAGAAAGATATGATTATTTAATATATAGTTGGAATTATGGTGTGGAAATAAAAAATCTGATAGGAGAGCACCTAACTTATGTAATACCAGAATTAGAAAGAGTAATTACAGAAGCTCTTATGCAAGATGACAGAATAGAAGAAGTTAATAATTTTGATTTTCAAATAATGAGTAAAAACGAATTATTAGTAACTTTTGAAGTAGTGACGATAGAGGGTATTATAGATATAGAAAAGGTGGTGAGTGTGTGATGTTTGAAAATACAGATTATGACTCAATCCTACAAAGAATGCTTGATAGAGTTCCAGATACACTAGACAAAAGAGAAGGAAGTATCATATATGATGCTTTAGCTCCGGCTGCAGCTGAATTAGCAAAAATGTATATAGATTTACAATATTCAATAGATTTAGTTTTTGTGGATACAGCAGTAGATGAATATTTGGATAGATTGTGTAATCAAATAGGAATATATAGAAATCAAGCTACAAAAGCAATAAAAAAAGGAACTTTTTATGATGCGAATGAACAACTAATGGATATAGAATTACAAAGTAGATTTACTTGTGGAGAGACTTATTGGGTTGCAGTAGAAAAAATAAGTGAAGGAACTTATAGAATGGAATGCGAAACAGAAGGAACGGCAGGAAATAATATTACAGGTAAATTAATACCAGTAGACTATATACAAGGATTGAATTATGGAGAATTAACAGAGTTGTTAATTCCAGGAGAAGATACAGAAACAGATGAGTCATTAAGGCAAAGATATATGGACAGATCAAATAATATAGCATTTGGAGGAAATATTATGGATTATATAGAAGAAACAAATGCTATAGAAGGTGTTGGTGCTACACATGTTATTCCAGTATGGAACGGTGGTGGAACTGTAAAATTAATTATATTAGACTCTAATTTCGATAAAGCAAATGAATATTTAGTAGATACAGTTCAAAATGTCATTTGTCCAGATTTAACTGATACAGGGATTGGAATAGCACCAATAGGTCATAAAGTTACAGTAACAACTGTTACAGAGCAAGTAATTAATATATCTTCAAAGATAACATTATCAGAAACTGGAGAATTAACAACAGTTACACAACAAATACAACAAGCTCTTGAAACATATTTTTTAGATTTAAGAAAAACGTGGGAAGATAATTCAAGTTTAATAGTAAGGAAAGCACAAATTGAAACTACTATTTTATCAATTGATGGAGTAATTGATATTTCTGAGACTAAATTAAATAATGCAGACTCAAACATAGAAGTGTCAATGGAAAGTATCCCTGTTTTAGGTGAGGTGGATATTTATGAGTAAATTAATTGAATATATGCCACCATTTTTGAAAAATATTAGAGAGTTTAATAAAATATTTGATGCTGAAGATATTGAACTAGAAGATTTAAATTATAATTTAAAGAAAATGTTAACAGAAGTAATAGTAAAAACAGCTGATTCTTATGGATTAGACAGATATGAAAATATATATAATATCAGTAATACATCTAACAATATAGAAATACGAAGGATAAATATTTTAAATAAGATTAATGATATTCTTCCATTTACATTAAAGTGGTTATATAACAAACTAGAAGAAGCATTAGGAGAAGGAAACTATCATATAGATGTAGATTATAACAATTATAGTATAAAAATAACTATACTTGGTCTAAGTATGGAAATTGCAGATATTTATAGAGAAAATTTAAGACAGCAATTGCCAGCAAATATGGTAATTGTTTTTGATTTACAAATAAATAATAATATCGTAATTGGATCTACTATTGTTCAAAAAGAATACAATACAATGAAAGTAAATCAAGATATATTAAAAGAATATGAAACGATAAATGAAAAAGATTATATAAGAGCAATTTCTATACAAAAAGATTTTATTACATTAATTTCAAACACTGATATATTAGAAGAAAATATACAAATAAATGAAGTTAATTATATGAAATCTATCATAATTCAAAAAGAATATATAAATTTAACAGCAAATACAGATGTTAAGGAAGAAGAAATAACAATTAATTCGCTTGAAGTAGAAGGAATAAGCATAGTTCAAAAAGAACAAATGAAATTATATCAAAACAATTCAATAATAGAACAAAATCAAAATGTAAATAGCCATTTAGAAAATGGTGGACAAATAAGCCAAAAAGAATATATTAAAATGAAGGAGGAATAGTTTTATGGCTGGATTTAATAATATTTATATAACAACAGAAGGAGCAAAACTAGCAGCTAAAACAATAGAGGGGAAAATATTAAAATTTTCTCATGCAAAATTAGGTAGTGGAACATTATCAGATACAAGTGTAAGTGCTATAAAACAAAGAACATCATTAGTAAAATCTGTAATGGAATGTGATATTTTAAAAGCAGAAAAAACAGGGGACACACAAGCTACAGTTAGTTTTTTATTAAAAAATACAGAAGCTGATAGTCCTTTTTATTTTAGAGAATTAGGAATTTTTGCAATAGATCCAGATACTCAAAATGAAGTATTGTATGCTTATGCAAATGCTGGAAGTAATGCAGAATATATCAACAATTCAGTAAGTGAAATCGTAGAAAAATATATCAATGTAGTTATTACAATTGATAATGCAGATAATGTAAGTATTACATTAGATGGAACACAAATATATGTAACAGAAGATGAGATGAATCAAGCAATAAAAGAAGCAATTACGAAGAAAGGAAATTTATATGGAATAAAAAGAAAAGTAAATGATAATACTTCAGCAGCTTGGGAAAGGATTGAAGATTCAATAGGATTAATAGCAAAAGCTACAAAAGATGGAGAGGCAGTTCAAAATGATTTTGATACTAGATATCCTTGGTCAGAAATAATTTCTTATAATTATGATGTAACAAATAAAAAAATTAATGCATATTATGGAGATCCAACGTTTAAGTTCGACGGAAGCAATGGAGAAGTCTTAACAAGAATTCCAGAATTCTATTGGAAAAGAGAAATTGTTGATGGATACGAATATATTTATATAGCAGATTATGCAATAGCAGGATTTAATAAATCAGAACAATTCTCTGTTGGAAGATATGATGCTTGCATAGATGAAGACGGAAAATTACATAGTTTTAGTGGATACAGTCCTTCTACAAATATGAATATTACACAACATAGAGCAGCAGCAGAACTATTAAGTGATGAATTTAGCATGATTGACTATAGATATTTCTTATTACAAATTCTATATTTAGTAGAATATGCAAATAATAATTCACAATCACAATTAGGTAATGGAATTGTAGGAATTAGATATAATAGTGCTGATGCAGCTATTATTGCGGGAGAAAGCACAAACACAATAGTAATTCCAACTAATACAGATTTTAAAGTAGGACAACAAATTGCTATTGGAACAACAGTAGATGGAGTAAGTATTTGTAAAGATAGAACTATAACAGAAATAGAAGACTATAGTCAAAGTACAACGGAAGGAACAGCTATAACCTTTGACGGAGATCCTGTTGATATTGCAATTGGTAATATAATCCACGCTTGTGGACAAAAAGAAGGTGGATGTGATAACTTAGGGATGAAATCAGGTTGCCTAGCAAATGATAGTCAACATGCTGTAATATATAGAGGAATAGAAAATATATTTGGAAATGTATTCAATTGGATAGATGGAATTAATATTAAAGATTGTCAAGCATATATATGTTATGATCCATCACAATATGTTTCAGATAAATTTGAAGCACCTTATGAAAAATTAGGATATGTAAATTCAAAAACAAACGAGTCTTATGTAAAAACAACAGGTTATGATGAGAAACATCCAATGGTAGCATTACCAATTGAAGGAGGAGCAGGATCAAGTTCAGGATATTGTGACTATTATACATGCTCTGAAACAGGAAACCGTGTGGCTCGTGTGGGTGGCAGCTTCGGCAGTGGTGCGAATGCCGGGCTTTGGTACTGGGGTTGCTACGGCTCTTCGACCAGTTCGAGCTTGGTTTGCGGGGCTCGTCTTCTTAAAAACCAGTAAAAGCGGGGGTATGGGGGCGGCCAGCCTCCATAGAAAATAACTAAAATATAGAATAGTTAAAATCTTTTCTTATAATATATATAATAATAATAGGGATTTGGTGTGTGATGAGTACCCTACGTTCATTTTGAGTGTGTGGCTCATGTGGGTGGCAACTTCAACAATGGTACGAATGCCGGGCTTTGGTACTGGAATTGCAACAACTCTTCGACCAATTCGAACTTGAATTGCGGGGCTCGTCTACTTATTTGTGATTATATTATTTTGTAGTACACATCATTTTCCATAGCACTTGCTAAAAATAAAGTCGCAACTGGATTAGTTTAGTAGCTTCTTTTAAGTGAAAGACTGATAGACAAAAATAAGAAAAGGACCAGGATATGAAGAGAGTAGGTAATTTATATTCAAAAATATGTGAAAAAAGTAACATTCAAAAGGCAATAAATAAAGCATCATTAAGAAAGAAAAATAGGGAAAACGTTAAGAAAATAATAGAAAATCAAATATTTTATATTGAAAAATTAAATAAAATTTTGAACAATAAAGAATATAAACCCAATCCCTACAGAGAGGTTAAAATACACGATGGAGTTAGAAAAAAAGAAAGAATAATATATAAACCTCAATTTTATCCAGATCAAGTTATTCATTGGGCTCTAATGTTACAGTTAGAGCCTATTTTATTGAGGGGAATGTACTATTATTGCTGTGGCTCAGTAAAAAATAGAGGTATATTACATGGTGCAAAATATATAAAAAAAATTCTTGTTCGTGATAGAAAAAATACTAAATATTGTTTAAAGCTGGATGTAAAAAAGTTTTATCCATCTATAAATAAGGAAATTCTAAAACATAAATTTCTAAAAATAATAAAATGTAGAGACACATTAGATTTGATAGATTTAATAATAGATAGTTCAAAGGAAGGATTGCCTATAGGAAACTATACAAGCCAATGGTTTGCAAATTTTTACTTACAAGATTTAGATCATTATATAAAAGAAGATTTACATGTCAAATATTATATTCGATATATGGATGACATGGTTATATTTCATAGAAACAAGAAAGAATTACGCAAAATAAAAGAGAAGATAGAAATTTTTTTAAAACAAGAAGATTTAAAACTTAAAGAAAATTGGCAATTATTTAAAACTGATAGTAGGCCACTAGATTTTTTAGGATATCGATTTTATAGAGGATATACAACTTTAAGGAAAAGTAATTGTTTAAGAATCAGAAGAAGAATAAAAAAAATATATAAAAAGAAAAGATTAAGTGTTAAAGATGCAGCAGCAGTATTAAGTTACAATGGTTGGATAAAACATTCAAATTCATATAAATTTGCAAAAAAGTATATAAATCCATATATAAACATTAATAAATGTAAGGAGGTTATAAAAAATGAAAGAAGAAAACAATATAAAACCAGAGAAAAAATTTGAAATTCAAAATATTAGCGATGATGGAAGATGTGACATAGTTTTTTACGATAATATACAAGAAGAAATAAGAACGAATGGTGAAGAAAATCAAAAAATCTATATATATGATATATATAGAGTAACTGTACGTTATAGAGATACACTTGAAGAAGATGTGGAACAAAATTACGAAACATGGTTAGAGTTTGCAAAAGAAGAAATGAAAAAACAGGTTTAATAGACCTGTTTTTTTGTGGGAAAGGAGAGAAGGATGGAAAATATAACAACAATGATTATTAGCCTGACAGCTTTTATAACTGCAGTTACAACTTTAATTATTAACATTATGAAAGCAAAAAAAGAAATAGAAAATACTATTCCTTCTAAGATAAAAAACCAAATAAATATAGATAATGAAATTATAAAAAGAATGGAAGAAGTAAAAGAAATGCTAAAAGCAGATAGAGTGCAAATTTACGATTTCCATAATGGTGGACATTATGCCAATGGCAGAAGTGCATTAAAGACAAGCTGTTCTTATGAAGTTGTAAGAACTGGCATAAAAGGACATCAAAAAGAATTACAAGCTGTACCATTAACTTGCATTCCAAGGTTTGTGGAAACTCTATTGAATAAAAAAGAATTAGTAGTTAGAAACTTAGAAGATATTAAAGATCTTATGCCAGCAACATATGAATTAAAAAAAGGACAAAATGTTGCATCCTTTTATGATGTCATTTTAAACAACAAAGCCGGAGAGCCAATTGGTTTTTTAGCACTACAATTTTGTAGAATAAATTGCGTGGGCTTTAATCAAGAAGAAATAAATAAAATTTTAAAATTAAAATTCTTTATTGAAGAGAATTTAGAAAAAATGGTTATGAAAAATAAAGAAAGGAGGAAATTTATATGACGGTAGAATTTTTAGTATATGCTATAACAGCAATTTTTACTTATGTTGCTGGTAAAGTATCAAAACATTTTGGATGGAATTATGATCTACCTATCACAATTCAAAACATTATAATAATAGTAATAGCATCTGTAATTGGTTGTTTAATACATATTGAAAATCTTGATGTCAATGGTGTAATAACAGCAGTTATTACTGCTGTTGGTGGTGTAGGAACAGCAGTTGTAGCTTATGATGCAAAAAACAAATAGTTTAATACAAGAAATTAATTCTTGTGTTTATACAATACTGGAAGAAAAATCAAAAATCTTCCAGTATTAATTTTTTTATAAGGAGGTATTCATTATGGAAGATGAAAAAATAATTGATCCAGATGTAATGGGATTTGAAGATGGTGTGGAAGGAGTTGAAGAATAATGGAAATTAAAGAAAATATTACTACTAGAAATTATACAAAAGGAAATAACAGAAGTATAAAGTATATAGTAGTACATTATGTAGGTGCAGTTTCTACTGCAAAAAATAATTCAGATTATTTTAAATCAGTTTATCGTGGTGCTTCAGCACATTATTTTGTAGATGATAATGATATTTATAGAGTCGTAAAAGATGAAGATACAGCATGGCATTGTGGAACTACAGGTCAGTATTATAGTAATTGCAGAAACTCAAATTCAATAGGAATTGAAATGTGTTGTTATAATAACAATGGTACTTTAGACATTTCTGATAATATTGTAAACAAAACAATAGAATTAGTAAAAGAGTTAATGGCAAAATATAATATTCCGGCAGAGAATGTTATAAGACATTATGATGTTACTCATAAATGTTGCCCAGCACCATTTGTAAATAATCCTTCAAGATGGAGCGATTTTAAAAGCAGACTAGGAGGTACAGTATCAAATACACCTTCAAATAGTTCAGGTAAATCAAATGAAACTATTGCTGATGAAGTAATTAAAGGACTATGGGGCAATGGTGATGCTAGAAAAACAGCTTTGCAAAACGCAGGGTATGATTATAATGCTATTCAATCTATTGTAAATCAAAAATTAACTGGTAAATCTTCAAATAGTACAACTTCAAATAAGAAATCTATTGATACTATTGTAGAAGAGGTAATTGCCGGAAAATGGGGAAATGGAGAAGATAGGAAAACGAGATTACAAAATGCAGGATATAATTATAGTGAAGTTCAAGCAGCGGTTAATAATAAATTATCTGGAAAATCTACAAGTTCAAATAAAAAATCAAACGAAACTATTGCTAACGAAGTAATTAAAGGGCTATGGGGAAATGGAACAGATAGAAAAAATAAATTAACTGCAGCAGGATATGATTATAATGCTATACAAAAGATAGTTAATTCAAAATTAAAATAAATTATTATAGAGGAGATTTTTTCTCCTCTATTTATAAATATCTTTTAGTTTTTTTTGAATATCTAATAACATGTTAAAAGATTGTTGAAATGTAGTATTGTTAAAATCAATTTCAAGAATCTTTTTTACAATCTTTTTCATTTCAATATTGTTTAAATAGTCATTGGTACTTTGATTATGCAAATTATCAATGATTTTATAATTTAAATCAATTTTTTTAAATATTGCAATATATTTATCTATTTGTGAAACTGGAAAGCCACATTTGAAAATATGAGGTCCTAAATCTGTAATTTTTAATCCGATTTTTTCGTTTACTGTTTTTGCATCATCATTAAGAATATTGTAGAAGATACCAACTCGAAAAAGATAAATAGTATTAGGATCTTTATTTTTTAGTTCATTATATTGCTTCAGTAGTTTGCTCATTTTTCTTATCCTTCTTTCTAATTATTTTTTTTCTAACAATAATATCCCCTGGATCACAATCTAATAATTCGCATAATTTGTCTAATGTACTGAAATGAATACTAATAGTTTCATTATTCATTAAGTGACTAATAGCCTGATATCCACCATCCATATTCTTTACTAGCCAATATTTCGTTTTTTTCTTTTCTTTTAATATTTCTTTTACTCTTACATATATCATAATGAAAATAAAACCTCCCTTCTTTTTGTTATAGATATTCTACAAAAAACTATAATTTATTTTAACTATGCCTAATGTTAACTGCAATCTACTAAACTTACATAAAAA
Source organism: uncultured Clostridia bacterium (assembly GCA_944387525.1). Lineage (GTDB taxonomy): Bacteria > Bacillota > Clostridia > TANB77 > CAG-508 > CAG-269. The sequence continues at coordinate 45,922 of CALXFF010000004.1, forward strand.
ATATCTATTTTACAAAATAGTCATTTTCTGTTATAATGACCAAAAAAAGAGTAAAAAGGAATTATGTATATGGAAAGAGAATTGCATATAGAAACTATAAAAAAGGTTAAAAAATTTATTTTAGAAAAAGATTATGAGGGATTAAAAAAATATATAGAAATCCGTGAAAAAGAAATATTATCCCAAGAGGATAATAAATCAAGTGATTATATTGAAAATTTAGTAAATAATTTATCGTAATGTCGTTTTTTGTCGAATTGTGTAATATGCATTATATCAACTAATTCGAGATAAATACCTAATCTCTAGCATAGTTATATTTATTTACATAATATGGTAAAATACTACATAAGGAGATATCTCTTAAAGGAGGGGTATTAATGAAAATAAATTTATCAGGATTAAACGTCTTTGAAAAATTATTGGCATATATTTTAAAAAGATATACATATAAAATATATAGAAAAGGATTTATTGATGGATTTAATGGAAAATCTTGATATTCTTTTTGATATAATGTATAATAATAAGGATTTGTTGATAATTTGTTGATAACGCACAAAGTTTTAACAAGTCTGAATAAGTTTATAAAAAATGATAGAATACTTGAAATAAAGGCAAATACTACTATTTACAGCCGTTTGAAAAATCATAAAAAAAGATATAAAGGATTTTCCCAATTATAATGGAAGTATAGCAAAACGTTGAAGTACCAATATTTTTAAAGATAATATTAGGAACAGTTCAATATAAAATATAATTATAAAATAATATTAAATGTGGTGAGAGAAATGAAAAATAGAAAAAAAGAACAAGAAGAAGCTATAAAAATAACTAAAATAAAAGATATAATTATTCAAAATAAGAATTTGCCATTAAATGATATAAAAAGAAAAGTAAAACAAGAATTTCCAGATATTAATATAGAAAAATTATCAGAAATAATAACTTCAAAAGGACTATTAAGAGATAGTGAAAGAGAAGGAGAGAGATAAAATGGATTATAAAGATTTAGCAAACTTGATATTTCCAAATGCAAAGGACATATCATATTATGAAGAAAAATATCCAGAAAGAAACTTAAAAGAAGGAGCAATTGTAACAAGATTTGCTCCAAGCCCAACAGGGTTTGTACATATAGGAGGCTTATACCAATCATTAATAGCTAAAAAATTAGCAAATCAAACAGAAGGAGTATTTTTCTTAAGAATTGAAGATACAGACCAAAAAAGAGAAGTTGAAAATGGAATAAAAGATATAGTAACTTCATTAAAAGATTTTGGTTTAGAGCCAGATGAAGGAATGATTAGTGAAACAGAAGGAAAAGGAAATTATGGTCCATATAAGCAAAGTGAAAGGAAAGAAATTTATCAAGCATATGCAAAATACTTAATAGAACAAGGAAAAGCATATCCATGTTTTTGTACACCTGAAGAAGGAGAAGAAATAAGAGCAAAACAAGAAGCGGCAAAAATAAGACCAGGATATTATGGTGTATGGGCAAAATGTAGAAACGTAACAGTTGAAGAAGCAATTCAAAGAATAAAAAATGGAGAAAAATATATTGTTCGTTTTAAATCACCAGGACGTGAGGATAGAAAAATTAAGCACCATGATGCAATAAAAGGTAATGTGGATTTCCCAGAAAATGACCAAGATATTGTTATCATAAAAGCAGATGGACTTCCAACATATCATTTTGCACACGCAGTAGATGACCATCTAATGAGAACAACACTTGTAATAAGAGGAGATGAATGGTTATCATCAGTACCATTACATCTACAATTATTCCATGAATTAGGTTTTAAAGCACCAAAATATGCACATATTGCACCAATTATGAAAAATGACAATGGAAATAAAAGAAAATTAAGTAAAAGAAAAGATGCAGAAGCAGCAGTAAGCTATTACGAAGAAGAAGGTATACCAGAAGAAGCTGTTAAAGAATACTTATTAAATATTGCAAACTCAAACTTTGAAAATTGGAGAAGAGCAAATAAAGATAAATCAATAGATGAATTTGAATTACAGTTAAACAAAATGAGCGTAAGTGGAGCTTTATTTGATATGGTAAAATTACTTGATATAGGAAAAACAGTTATATCAAGATATACAGCAGAAAAAGTATATGATGAAGCAAAAAAATGGGCAGAAAGACATGATGAAGAACTAAACAAAATGTTAGAAGATAAAGATTATGCTTTAAAAGTTTTTGGAATAGAAAGAGGAAACAAAAAACCAAGGAAAGATATTGCTAAATGGTCAGACGTAAAAGAAAATATAGAATATATGTATGATGATGTGTTTTATAGCAAAAAAAGAGATTATCCTTATCAAGTAATTAATGATAAAGAAAAAATCAAAAAAATATTAGATTTATATATTGAAAAATATTATGATGATAATGATGATAAAGATACTTGGTTTGAAAAAATTAAAGAGCTTGCAGGTGAAATGGGGTATGCAAAAGAGGTTAAGGAATTTAAAGCAAACCCAGATAAATATGAGGCTCATGTTGGTGATGTAAGTACAGTTTTAAGAGTTGCTTTGACATCTAGAACCAATACACCAGATATGTATGAAATAATGAAGATATTAGGAAAAGATAGAATTAAAGAAAGATTTGAAAAAGGGATTTAGGGGACGGTCCTCTAAATCCCTGAAAACAGGGAACAGGGGACGGACCTTTAAAATTATTAAAAAATAAATGATAATATCTTAATAATTTATATCATTTCTCGGCTAACATTACATCTTGAATAAATTCTAAAATTATCAAGCAGGCACTCCTCAAAGCGAGTTTGAGATTCTCCTACTTGATAATTAAAGAATTTATAACAAGATTCCATTCGCATTCGAAATTTCATAAATTATTAAGATATTATCATTTATATAAACAAGAAGGAAAAGGTCCGTCCCAGAATCCCTAAAAACCGGGATTTAGAGGACCGTCCCCTAAATCCCGGAAAAGGAGAAGAAGATGGATTACAAAATAGGAGATATTGTTAGAACTAAAAAGAAGCATCCTTGTGGTAGTAAACTTTGGGAGATTACAAGGGTTGGCGTTGATTTTAAACTTAAATGCCAAGGATGTGGTCATGTTGTTGTTTTGGAAAGACCAAAGGCTTTAAAAGCAATTACTAAATTGGAAAAAAGAGCAGAGTCACAAGAAGAAAAAGAAAATTAAAAAATGCAAATGTAAATGTTGCTGTTAATATGAATAAAAAAAGGACCATATATTTAGTTTGAAACTAGATATTTGGTTCTTTTTTATATTAGACAATAGTTCCACCATTTACATGGATTATTTGACCAGTAACATATCTTGAATCATCACTTGCAAGATATAAATAGGCAGGAGCGAGTTCAAAAGGTTGGCCAGCTCTTTTCAAAGGCGTTTCAGTTCCAAAGATTTCTACTTCTTGTTCGTTAAAAGAAGAAGGTATAAGTGGAGTCCAAATAGGACCGGGAGCAACGGCATTGACACGTATTAATTGGTCGGCAAGAGATAATGCAAGAGACTTAGTAAATACAGTAATTGCACCTTTTGTAGATGAATAATCAATTAGATTTTTCTTACCAGCAAAGGCTGTTATAGAAGTAGTATTGATAATACTACTATTAGCTTGTAAATGTGGTAACACAGCTTTTGTTAAATAAAAGAATGTAAAAATATTTGTTTCAAAAGTATCTCTTAGTTGCTGGCTTGAAATATCTAAAATACTATTTTGTGGAAATTGAACACCACAATTATTAATTAAAACATCAATTTTTCCAAATTGGCTCATTGTTGTATCAACAATATATGTAGAAAGATTTTCATCACGTAAATCTCCAGGAATTAAAATACACCTGCTACCACAACTTTCAACAATTTGTTTTGTATAATTTGCATCTTCATGTTCATTTAGATAGCTAATTACAATATCAGCACCTTCTTTTGCAAATAACACACTTATAGCCCTACCAATACCGCTATCACCACCAGATATAATTACAACTTTATCTTGTAATTTTCCACTAGGTATGTAATTGGGATTTTCAAAAATAGGCAATGGGTTCATTTCATATTCCATTCCGGGTTGAACATCTTGATGTTGGGCAGTAAAAGTTATTGGTATTTTTACATTTTCATCTTTAAATCCAACATATGGGATTGTAGGATAATTATCAAACATGACATCGTCTCCTTATAAAAATATCTATATATTATATGAGCAACAATAAAAGATTATGAATAAAAAAGATAGAAAATTTTACTTTTCTATCTTACAATTGTCTACATGACTTTTATATTAAATAAAAATACAATTAAATTTTGATATTATTCTAATTAAATAAATGCGAATCTATAAATTCCCAAACATCATCTTTATAAATTTTTCTTTCAGAAGAAAAAGGTAAAGTTGTAATATCTCCAATAGGGTTCAATTGCTTTTGAAGGTCTTTTACAACACCATCAACTTTAGTAACAGCGATTTTATCAGCTTTGTTAGCTAAAATTAAGCAAGGAAATCCAGATGAAATTATATATCTATACATTAATCTATCATTGTCAGTTGGGTTATGACGAATATCTATTAAAAATATAATTAAAGCAATTTCTTGCCTTTTTGCTAAGTATTCTTCAATAAAATGTCCAACTTGTTCTTGTTCTTTTTTAGACATTTTACTATATCCATAACCAGGTAAATCAACGAAATAGAAAGTATCATCAATGTTATAAAAATTGATTTGACGTGTTTTTCCAGGTGCACTACTGGTTCTTGCTAATTTTTTTCTATTAATCATTGTATTTATAAAACTAGATTTTCCAACATTAGATTTTCCAACTAAAACAATTTCTGGTAATCCATTTTTTGGATATTGCTTTGGACCAACTGCTGATATTTCAAATTTTGGGTTTTTTACTATCATAATAATTATATACAAGTGCTAGTGATATAATTGCACTTTCTCCTTTCTTTAAATTTAATTAATACTTATTATAACACATCTTAATATTAAATTACCACATTAGATTAAAAAAACAATCTAATGTGGTAAAGGCATTATCATTCATTTTTCTGAATTGTTGCTAAAAATATATAATCATCAACAGGATTTCCAAAAATTTTAATTTCGTTTAGGATTATAAAGTTACCTTTAAGATATCGGTAAGTATATTGAGATTTGATATCTTTAAGTAAAGTTAAATACTCATCAAAATCATCTATAAGAAAAATTGATATATTATTAGCTTTCTTCGCAATTTTTCGAATTTCCCGAATTGCATGAGTTTCATTAGCATTGATTTTGGTTTCACAGAATATTGGTATATCTGATAGCTTACAATTTTCTGAAAGAAACAAAATTAAATTCTTTTCATCAATTCCATCTGCCCTAATAGTTACAGAGGAATTTAAAATCTCTCCCCGTAAATAAGGTAAAGTTGATGTGTACGAAAAATGATAATACATAATAACCTCTCTTTCTTTTTGAATATGAATTTTCAGTATCATAAATATTATACAACAAAAAGAAAATTATGTAAATTTTACAACAAAGAAGAGAGCTATTTCATACCGAAAAGCCCTCTTCTTTGTAACTCAATTTGTAAGTTTAATGGTAACAGTTAAAATATATAAGGAATGTCGCATGAGAAACGTCCCTAATGAGACATTATTTTCTCAAGACCACCCATATAAGGTCTTAAAACCTCTGGAACAATAACACTACCATCAGGTTGATAATTATTCTCCACAATAGCAATAAGCATACGAGGTGGAGCAACAACAGTATTATTTAAAGTATGAGCAAAATAATTACCCTTTTCACCTTTAATTCTAATACCTAATCTACGAGCTTGAGCATCTGTTAGATTAGAACAACTACCAACTTCAAAATATTTCTTTTGTCTTGGAGACCATGCTTCAACATCACAAGATTTTGCTTTTAAATCAGCTAAATCTCCAGAACAACATTCCAAAGTTCTAACAGGAATATTCATACTTCTAAAGAATTCAACTGTATAAGACCACATCTTATCATACCAATTCCAGCTATCTTCTGGCTCACAAACAACAATCATTTCCTGTTTTTCAAATTGGTGAATTCTATAAACTCCACGTTCTTCTATACCATGAGCACCTTTTTCTTTTCTAAAGCAAGGAGAATATGAAGTCATCGTATAAGGCATATCTTCTTTTCTCAAAATTTGGTCTTTAAATTTTCCAATCATTGAATGTTCAGAAGTACCGATTAAATATAAATCTTCACCTTCAATTTTATACATCATTGCATCCATTTCTTCAAAACTCATAACACCTGTTACAACATCTGATCTAATCATATATGGTGGAATACAATAAGTAAAACCTTTATTAATCATAAAATCTCTTGCATAAGTTAAAACAGCAGAATGAAGTCTTGCAACATCACCTAACAAATAGTAAAAACCATTTCCAGAAACACGTCTTGCACTATCCAAATCTAATCCACCTAAATTTTCTAATATTTCGCCATGAAAAGGAATTTCATAATCTGGAACAACTGGTTCACCAAATTTTTGAATTTCAACATTTTCGCTATCATCTTTACCAATAGGAACTGATTCATGCATAATATTTGGGATTTTCATCATTCTAGTTTTGATTTCCTCTGAATATTGACTTTCTAACTTTTCATTTTCTTCTAATTTACTATTTATTTCTTGAACTTGTGCTTTTATTTTTTCAGCATCATCTTTATTTCCAGCTTTCATAAGTTCACCAATTTTTGAACTTAAACTTTTTCTTTCAGCTCTTAAATTATCACCATTTAATTGAGCCTCTCTATTTTTCTTATCTAATTCAATAACTTCATCAACCATAGGCAATTTCTGGTCTTGAAATTTTTTCTTTATATTTTCCTTTACAATATCAGGATTTTCTCTTAAAAATTTAATATCTATCATAAATTATCCTCCTTTTGTCCATTTGGGGACACATCTTTAAAATTTTGCCCAAATCTATTAATCTTTTAAATAGTTCTTTTCGATCTCATCTACTAATTCAAATCTTACCTTTTGACCAGTAATGTTATCAGGTCTTTCAGGTATTTCTTCTAAAAACATTTTCTCAGGTCTTACCCAAATGAAGCGTCCATCATCTCTATTATATAAAGGTTTGTAAACTACCATTCTTTCTTTAGTTTCCGAGTCATAAGCCACATTTTCTACAAAATAATAATTACTTTTGAAATGACGGTAAACTCGTCCAATTTTTACTTCTTTCATTTTTCTCACAATCCTTTCTCGTGATAACATTATTCATAATTCATAACTATTTGATATTAGTAATTATCAGATTAGCTTTGAATTGTATTGACATTATATAATAAAAAGTGAAAAATAGCAATAAATTAGTAAAATTAAAAATAATTATTGAAATACCATGGCTTTTATGATATATTTGAACAGAAGGACAATAAAAGTAACATACGGATAGAATAATGATAAAAATATGCAAAAGAAAGGAAGATGTAAAATGATAGCAATCGGAAGTGACCATGGAGGATATAGATTAAAAGAAGAAATAAAAAAATATTTAGATGAAAAAGAAATAAAATATAAAGACTATGGATGCATGAATGAAGAAAGTGTAGATTATCCAAATATAGCAAAAGAAGTAGCAAAAGCTGTACAATCAAAAGAATGTGAAACAGGAATACTAATATGCCGTTCAGGATTAGGAATGAGCATAGTAGCAAACAAATTCAAAGGAATACGTTGTACACCATGCCATAACGAATATACAGCAAAATACGCAAAATTACACAACAACAGTAACATATTAGCAATTGGAGCAGATGATGTTACAGTTAATGAAGCAATATGTATATTAAGAATGTGGCTTGCAACAGAATTTGAAGGTGGAAGACATCAAGAAAGATTAGATTTAATTACAGAAATAGAAAATGAGAATATGAAATAGAAATAGTTTTATTCATAGAAATAAGGGGGCATTCAATATATGTGGGGAGATATAGCAATTGCTTTCCTACTGGCATTTATTGTGGCATTTATGGCTACACCATATACAATGAAAATAGCCAAAAAAGTAGGAGCAGTAGATGTACCAAAAGACCAAAGAAGAATGCATAAAAGAGCAATACCAAAATTAGGTGGACCAGCAGTAATATTAGGATTTCTAGTATCTGTTATATATTTACTAATTGTAATGAGTATGGAACATACAATAAACCTATTTGATCAAGACGAATATGGAAAAAAACTATTGGGAATGTTACTGGGAATAATAATAATAGCAATAACATGTATAATAGATGATATAAAATCAATCAAACCATTAACAAAGTTAGCAGGACAAGTATTAGCAGCAATAGTCGCAGTATCATTTGGAATAAGAATTGATGAAATACAATTATCATTCTTAACACCAGAATGGCAAGAAGCATTTTCGATATTAGTTACAATATTGTGGATAGTAGGAGTAACAAATGCAATCAATTTGATTGATGGACTAGACGGATTATCATCCGGAATATCAGTAATATCTGCAATATCTCTACTAATAATATTTGTATTAAATGGTTCGCCAATGATTGCAATAGTATTAATAACTGCATTATCAGGTGCATTAGTGGGATTCTTACCATTCAACTTTGCACCAGCAAGAACATTTATAGGAGACACAGGTTCAAACTTTTTAGGATTTTCATTATCAATAATATCAATATTAGGAGTTGCAAAAACATATACAGCAGCAGTAATAGTATTACCATTAATTGCATTAGGACTTCCAATATTTGATACTTTATGGGCAATAATCAGAAGATTAATAAAAGGAAAATCAATAAAAGCAATATTTAAAGCAGATAAAGGACATTTACACCATAGAATTGTTGCAAAGGGATTTAGCCAAAAACAGGCAGTATTGATACTATATGGGATTGGAGCAACATTTGGAATATTTGCAGTAATACTATTAGATAGCGGAATTTGGAAAGCATTATCATTCTTATTAATGGTAATAGTAGCTTTAGGATTAGGATATAAAAACTTCCAAACAGAAAAAGGTGAAAAATATCAACAATATGAATGTTTGGAATGTAAATACATATATAACCCAAAATTCGGAAATGAAAAAGCCGGAATAAAACCTGGAACAGAATTTGAAGATTTACCAGATGACTGGGTATGTCCGGTATGTGGAGAAGGAAAAGAAATGTTCCAGATTCACCAATAGGGATTAGGGGGACGGTCCTAAAAATCCCTAAAAGCAGGGATTTAGGGACGGACCTGTAAAAATAGAAACTAAAAGAGAGGTGACATATAAACTTAATGAAAGACAAAATAATAAAAGCACTAGCACACAATGGAAAAATATCAATTACATGTGCAAATACAACAAATCTAGTAGAAGAAGCAAGAAAAATACATGACTTAAGTCCTGTTGCAACAGCAGCATTTGGAAGGTTACTTACAATAGCTTCAATAATGGGAAATGAAATGAAAAATCAAAACGACAAGATGACTATACAAATAAAAGGAAATGGACCAATTGGAACAATGTTAGTAACAGCAAATAATATTCCACAAGTCAAAGGATATGTAGGAGATGCGCATGTGGATTTGCCATTAAATGAATTTGGAAAATTAGATGTCGGAGAAGCAGTAGGACATGAAGGATTTATAAATGTAATTAAAGATATAGGGCTTAAAGAACCATATATAGGAGTTTCACCATTAGTATCTGGAGAAATTGCAGAAGATTTTGCAAATTATTTTGTAAATTCAGAACAAAGACAAGCAGCAGTAGCTTTGGGAGTTTTAGTAGATAGAAATGGTGTAAAATCAGCAGGTGGATATTTGATAACACCAATGCCAGATGCTACAGAAGAAGAAATCAGTAAAGTGGAACAAGCGATATTTAAAGCTGGAGCAATATCAAAAATGCTTGATGAAAATTTATCATTAGAAGATATTGCAAAAAAAGTAACTGGTGATGAAAATATAGAAATATTAGAAGATAATATTACACCAGAATATAAATGTGATTGTTCAAAGGAACACATGAAAGATGCTTTGATTAGTATAGGAAAAAAAGATTTAGAAGAAATTTTAAAAGAAGATGGAAAAGCGGAATTAATGTGCCACTTTTGCAATAAAAAATATACTTTTACAAAAGAAGAATTGGAAGAGATTATATTAGAAATTTAAAAAGGAGTAGATGAAAATGGAAGAAAAAATTTATATTTTTGGACATAAAAATCCAGATACAGATTCAATATGTTCAGCATTAGTAAAAGAAAGATTTAATAGAAAATTAGGATATGAAAAATGTGTTGCAAGAAGATTAGGAAACCTAAACAAAGAAACACAATATGTTTTAAATTATTTAGGAATAGAAGCACCTGAACTATTAGAAAAAGTAGAAGAAGGACAAGAAGTAATATTGGTAGACCACAATGAATTCAATCAAAGTGTAGAAGGAATTGAAAAAGCAAAAGTGATTGGAGTTATAGACCACCACAGAATAGCAAACTTTGAAACATCAGAACCTTTATATTATAATGCAAGACCATATGGATGTACTTGTACAATATTATATAAAGAATATAAACAAAGAGGATTAGAAATCAGTAAAGAAGAAGCTATTCTAATGGCAAGCGCAATTATATCAGATACATTATTATTAAAATCACCAACAACAACTAATCATGATGTAAAAGCATTAGAAGAATTAGAAAAAATAGCAGGAATAGATATAAAAGAATATGGTCTAGAAATGCTAAAAGCAGGAACAGATTTAGATGACTTTACAGCAGAACAATTAATTAATTTAGATGCAAAAAGTTTAGATAAAGAAGGAACTAAATTTGTAATAGCACAAGTTAATACTGTAAGTATAGATGATGTTTTAAAAAGACAAGAAGAAATTGAAAAAGAAATGAAAAAAGCAATTGAAGAAAAAGGGTTAAGTTTATTTGTATTTGCAATTACAGATATATTAAACAGCAATTCTGAAATAATTGCATTAGGTGAAAAATCAAATGTAATTGAACCAGCTTTTGGAAAAACTTTAGAAAATAATAGAGCATTTTTAGAAGGTGTGGTTTCAAGAAAGAAACAACTTTTACCTAATATAGATAAAAATATATAAGAGTATAAAAGGGAGATGTCGCGTTGGGGACGTTTCTCATGCGACATTAAGTATTAAAAATAAATATTAAGTGATTATAAAATATAAATGTCGCATGAGAAACGTCCCCAACGCGACATCTTTTCAAAAACACTTGCATAATTTAGTTATTAAATTTATAATAAGGAAGTAGAATTAAAGAGAAGGTATAAGTAAGGAAGGATGGGGTAAATGGTAAAACAAGCAGCTAAGAAAAAAGACGGAGCAAAAAAAGAAACCTTTATGCAAGGTGTAATAACATTAATATTCTCACAGTTGTTAATTAAAGTATTAGGATTAGTATATTCTCTTTACTTGACAAATAGGGAAGGATTTGGAGATAGAGGAAATGGAATTGTTGCAGCAGGATACCAAATATATGCAATGTTATTAACAATTTCATCAATAGGAGTACCTAATGCGATTTCAAAATTAGTGTCAGAAAGAATTGCTTTGCGGAGATCATAAAGGTGCACATAGGATTTTTAAAATAGCTTTTGCAACATTTGCAATGATTGGTATAGTAGGAAGTTTGATGCTATTTTTTGGTGCACATATGATAGCAAATTATTGGTTACAAATACCAGAAGCGGAAATGACATTAGTTGCATTATCACCTGCAATTTTCTTTGTTGCTATATCATCAGTTATGAGAGGATATTTTAATGCAAGACAAGAAATAAAAGCAACAGCAAGGTCTCAAACTTTAGAGCAAATATTTAAAACAGCTCTAACAATTATATTAGTAGAAATTGTAGCAATTATCTCAAATGTTTCAACAGAATGGATGGCAGGAGGAGCAACACTGGCAACAACACTTGCAACATTTGCAGGTTTTGGATATTTGTATTTATACTATAAAACAAAAAGAAGAGAAATAGCAACAGAAATAAAATTAACAGTTAATTTTAAATATGAAAGAATAAGAACAATAATAAAGAAAATACTATTAGTATCAATACCAATTGCACTAACAGCAATAATGTCATCACTAAATAAAAACATAGATTCATTCACCGTTGTAAGAAGCCTAAAAGAATTTATGTCAGATGAAATGGCAGTTGCACAATATGGTATTTTAGGAGGAAAAGTTGATACTCTAACCAGTTTACCACTATCAATAAATGTAGCATTTTCAACAGCATTAGTGCCAGCAATATCAGCGGCTAAAGCTAAAAAAGATAAAAAAACAATTACACAAAAAACATCTTTTTCACTATTGACATCAATGTTAATAGGGTTACCATGTACAGTAGGGATGTGTGTATTTGCAGGACCAATCCTAAACTTGCTATTTCCAAATGCTAGTGCAGGAGCAACGGTACTACAAATTAGTTCTTTAACAATAATATTTACAATTTTAGATCAAACAATAAATGGAGCATTGCAAGGTTATGGGAAATTAGCAATACCAGCAATATCTCTGCGGATGCCGGAGTAATTGTAAAACTAATATTGAATCTAATATTAGTGCCAATTCCTGAGATTGGAGTAAATGGAGCAGCGTGGGCATCTGTGGCATGTCATGCAGTGGCATTTAGCATAGCAATAACGGCATTAAGAAAAAATATAAAATTGAATTTAACATTTTCACAATTTGTAATTAAACCAATAATAGCTGTTGCAATAATGGGAATTTGCTCATATTTTATTTATACAACATTATCTGGAATAATAATTCAAAATTTGGCTACAATAATAGCAATAATCTCAGCAGTTATTATATATGGAATATCAATCATAGCTTTAAAAGTATTTTCAAAAGAAGAATTATTGATGTTACCATACGGAAACAAATTTTGCAAAATATTGGAAAAATTAAAAATATATTAAAAAAATAGGAAAAAAAGAAGGATTTTCAGTATTTTTGGCGAATTTAATTAGTAGTACATTTATTACAATTATGTGATAAAAGTACATAAACTTAATTCTTATAGGAGGTATAAAAAATGAACAAAGCTGAATTAATCGCAGCAGTAGCTGCAAAAACAGGTGAAACAAAAAAAGCAGCTGAAGCATCAGTAAACGCTTTTGTTGAAGTTGTAACAGATGCACTTAAAAAAGGAGACAAAGTTCAATTAGTTGGATTTGGATCTTTTGAAGTAAGAAAAAGAGCAGCTAGAAAAGGTAGAAACCCACAAACTAAAGAAGAAATCAAAATACCTGCATCTAAAGCTCCAGTATTCAAAGCTGGTAAAGCATTAAAAGATTTAGTAAACAAAAAATAAAAAATAAAAAACCATATAAATATATGAATTCATAGGAAGAGACTAGAAATAGTCTCTTTTTTTTTCGTCTTTTAGGGACATGCCAAATCGAGCAAAAAGTGCATAAAAGGGACAGACTAATATATTTTTTCTTTATCTTTAAACAAATTTCATCATGCATATTATTCTATTTTATTACATTACGGTTTTAATGTTTTAATTAAAAGAGGTCTGTCCCTTTTATGCACTTTTTGCTCAATTTGGCATGTCCCCAAAAAACCAAATTTTTCTAAGACAAAACTTGCCAAAATATTACCAATTTGTTATAATTTGGAAAGAGAAGAAAGAGGGACTGAAAATATGGCAAAAGTTTATCTAGAAAAAAACGTCTTAGACGCAACATTTGAAAGATTAGAAATAATATTTAATAATTTTGATAATATATATTTTAGTGTCAGTGGAGGAAAAGATAGTTCAGTAATGGTTCAATTAGCCAATATGGTAGCAAAAAAATTGAACAAAAAATTTGATGTCTTATACATAGATTTAGAAGCTCAATACAAATATACAATCGAACATGTTGAAGAATTAAAACAATTATCACAAATCAGAGATTTTTATCACATTGCATTACCAATAGCTTTAAGAAACGCAATTTCAGTTTTACAACCCAAATGGATATGTTGGGAAGAAGAAAGTAAACATCTTTGGGTAAGAGACATGCCAAAAGATGCAATAAATATAGATAATTGCCCATTCCCTTGGTTCAAAAAAGGAGAAGAATTTGAGGAATTTATGGTGCAATTTGCAGAATGGTATCAAGAAAAATACAATGGTAAAATAGCTTGTGGAGTAGGAATAAGAACAGATGAAAGCTTAAATAGGTTTAGAACAATTGTATTTAAAGATAGAAAAGCAACATTTAATAATTATCAATGGACAACTAAACTAAAACACAATGAAAAACATGTAGATGTATATAATTTTTATCCAATATATGATTGGAGAACAGAAGACATCTGGGGAGCTGTTAGTAAACTGAACTTGAAATTTAACTACATATATGAACTGATGTATAAAAACGGAGTAAGTATATATGAACAAAGATTATGCCAGCCTTATGGAGATGACCAAAAAAATGGATTAGACCAATTTAAAGCATTAGAATATGAAACATGGGGCAAGGTCTTAAATAGAGTAAATGGAGTGAATTTCGGAAATATATATTGTAAAACAACTGCATTAGGAAATATAAAATCATGCAAGCCCGATTTTATGTCTTGGCAAGAATATACCGTATTTTTATTAGAAAGTATTGGGATATATAATAATGATTTAATGAGACATTATTACAAAAAAATAAAGAAATTTATGATGTGGCATAAAACCAAATATGGAATAGAAATAAAAGATATACCCGATACAGCTGATTTAAAATTAGAAAATCAGAAAAAAGCAATATCATGGAGAAGAATTGCAAGAGCAATAGAAAAAAATGATTTCTATTTAAGAAGATTATCATTTGCACAAACAAAAAATGATGACCAAGAATTATATAGATTGATTCATAAATGGGACAACCTATTAAACAAAAATACAAGAACAGATGACAAAACATTGCAAAAGATAATTCAAGAACAAACAGGATGATTAAAGCTAACACATTACAACGTAAAAAGTAAATTTAAAAGAAAGGAAAGGATAGTATGATATTAAAACTTACAAATAAAGACGAAAAATTTTATGAGTATATGGGAAAATTTTTTGGATCTAGGTTAGTTCAAAGACAGACAAATGATAGAATTTATGATGATCCAGACAAATTATGGTACATATATAAAGATGGAGAAAAAATAGTTGCATTTGTATCAATACAAAAGAATACTATAAAAAATCTATACACAACAAAACAAGAATATCTAGAAAAATTGTTAGAAAGAGTAAAAAAAGAAAATAAAATTACAACAAGCATTGTAACAAACACATATAAAGATTTATATGAAAGATGTGGATTTATTTTAAACAATAATGATAGCTTTAAAAATTTTGTTACAATTTATTCTGAACAGAATGAAGAGAAAAAATTGAGCTAAAGATAATAAGAAAGTAATAATTTAACAAAAAGACGTAACTTATTTAAGTGCGACAAAAGGAAGGAAGATTATAAAATGCCTAGAATAAAAAGCAAAGATGAAGAAAAAGTAGAAGACAAAATTAGCCCCCAAAAATACAATAAGAAAAAAACTAAAAAAGACAAAGATAATCCATGTAATATAGAATTTCCAGTATTAAATGTAAAAATGGTAGATATAGACAAGGTAGTGGCAAATGATTATAACCCAAACAAAGTTGCACCACCTGAAATGAGACTTTTAAAACATTCAATTGAAGAAGATGGTTATACACAACCAATAGTAACATACTATGATAAGGACCAAGACATATACATAGTAGTAGATGGATTCCATAGATATAGATGTGCTAAAGAATATTTCCATCTAAAGCAAATTCCAATAGTTACAATTGACAAAGACTTAGAAAATAGAATGGCAAGTACTATAAGACACAATAGAGCAAGAGGAACACATCAAATTATTGATATGTCACATATAGTAATTACTCTAACACAAAATGGTTGGACAGAGCAAGAAATTTCAAAACACTTAGGAATGGAACTTGATGAAATTATTAGATTAAAACAAATTACAGGATTAAGAGATTCTTTCGCAAATCATGTATTTAGTAAATCTTGGGAAGAATTTGAAATGAAACAAAAAAATAGAAAAAAGATTGACAACTAAAAAATGAAACACTATAATTAATGTGCAACAGTAAATACAGGGACTACATGGAGGGTAAGATTATGACAGATGAGCGATTTATACGGAAAATCATTGAAGAAGTAGAATATAATTTTAAAAAGTCTGAGGAACAAAGGGATAAAGAATTAACAAGCCTAATAATTCCATATTCTAAAAGAGAGTATGAAAGAATAAAAAGACTTTTAAAAGAAATCAATGAAAAATGTAAAAAGTTCACTTTGCAACCTTTAAGTAAAAACGAGATAAAGGTGTACAAGAAAAAGTCATGAAAAGAAAAACCTAAAAGACGATAGATTATATTTCTATCGCCTTTTTATGTTCTATTTTTTTATATCTAATTGTATGTGTACATCTCTTAATTGTTCACGCTTAACATTACTTGGAGCACCCATCATTAAATCCTGAGCCTTACTATTCAAAGGAAAAGCAATAACTTCCCTAATACTATCAGAATCAGTTAATAACATAAGCATCCTATCGATACCAGGAGCAACACCAGCATGTGGTGGAGCACCATATTGGAAAGCATTATACAACGCACCAAATTTAGATTTTACTTCATCTTCTGTGTAACCTGCCATAGTAAATGCTTTTAACATTATATTAATATCATGATTTCTAACAGCTCCAGAAGAAAGCTCAACACCATTACAAACAATATCATATTGATATGCCAAAATATCTAATGGATTTTTAGAATCCAAAGCATCTAAGCCCCCTTGAGGCATAGAAAATGGATTATGGCTAAATGATAATTTCCCTTGGTCATCTAATTCAAACATTGGAAAATCAATAATCCAAGCAAAAGCAAATACATCTTTATCAATTAAATCTAAACGATTTCCAAGTTCTGTTCTAATTTGACCAGCAAGCTCAGTTGCCCTTTTTTCACTATCAGCAATAAAGAAAATTGTATCATCTTTCTTTAAATCAGCAAGTTCAAGTAAAGTCTTTTTCAATTCTTCAGGAATAAACTTATCAATAGGTCCTTTAAAACTTAAATCTTCTTGAACTTCTAAATATCCAAGACCGCCCATTCCAATAGATAAAGCATATTGCAATAATTTTTCATGAAAACCTTTAGATAAATGTTTTTCAACTTTAATTGCTCTTACAGTTCTATTAATAAATGGTTTAAATGTACATTTATTAAAGAATTCAGATAAATCAATAATACATAAAGGATTTCTCAAATCTGGTTTATCAGTACCATATTTAAGCATTGCTTCTTTATATGGAATTCTAGGGAAAGGATATTCCAAAACTTTTTTATTAGAAAAAGTTTTAAAAGTATTATACATTACAGGTTCTATAACACTAAAAACATCCTCTTGAGTTGCATATGACATCTCCATATCTAATTGATAAAACTCACCAGGAGCTCTATCAGCTCTTGCGTCCTCATCTCTAAAACAAGGAGCAATTTGAAAATATTTATCAATACCAGAAACCATTAACAATTGTTTAAATTGTTGTGGAGCTTGAGGTAATGCATAAAATTTTCCTGGATGCAATCTACTAGGAACAAGATAGTCTCTTGCACCTTCCGGTGAAGAACTTGTTAAAATAGGAGTTTGCACTTCCAAAAAACCTTGATTTATCATTTCATTTCTTAAAAATTGAATTACTTTTGCACGTAATATTAAATTATCTTTTAATCTAGAATTTCTTAAATCCAAAAATCTGTATTGAAGTCGTAAATCTTCTCTTACATCTTGGTCTGCATTTATTTCAAAAGGCAAATTTTTTGTCCTTTTACCTAAGACCTCAATTTCTTCAATACGAATTTCTACAAGACCAGTTTTTAATTTAGGGTTAATTGTTTCTTCATCTCTTTTTTTAACTTCTCCATATACAGTAACAGAAGATTCGATTGGAATATGAGATGCAAAATCAACATCTTTTGATTCTCCTGAAGTTACAACTTGTGTTATTCCATACATATCTCTAATATCAAGGAATACAAGACCTCCTAAATCACGGATTGTTTCAACAAATCCTGCAATTCTTACTTTTTTTCCAACATCTTCTAAAGAAATTTCATTACAAGTATGAGTCCTATACTTGTTTTTAATCATTTTAAATCATTCCTTTCATCTAATTTAAACTATGAACGTATAATTGATGAATAGAATTGTAAATTAATTTAAACCTCGAATTCACAATTTTAAGCAACAAAAAACGTCCATGCAAATGCAGGGACGAAATAATTTCCGCGGTACCACCCAACTTGAAAACTAAAATAATTTAAAATTGAATCATTAAATTAGCTTTCCACTTTATCAAAATTTGCTCCAATGTGTTTCACTTTTCTAGGTTGACCTTAAAGGGTTTACAGCCAATGACCCTTATTCTCTAAAAGTAACTTCTAGAAGCTTTGCATTGTACAAACGCAATTAATATTTAATTTAACATATTCTATTTTACATAGTATTTGCAGATTTGTCAAGTTTTATGAAAAAAATTTAATTGAAAAAAATAAAAAAATCTAGTATAATTGAAAACAAGAGGTAAGAAGATGTTTAATATTGAAGAAGAACTAAAAAAATTGCCTAATAAACCAGGCGTATATGTAATGAGAGATAAAGAGGACAACATCATCTATGTAGGAAAAGCAGTATCTCTAAGAAATAGGGTTAGACAATATTTTAGAAAAAATGATAGAACAGCAAGAATAGAAAAGATGATTAGTCTAATTGACCACTTTGAATATATCGTAGTAGATAATGAAGCAGAGGCATTAATTTTGGAATGTAACTTAATAAAAAAGAACAGACCAAAATTTAATGTCTTATTAAAAGATGACAAAACATATCCATATATAAAAATAGATTTAAAATCAGATTACCCAGGAGTATTTATAACAAGAAGAGTAATAAATGACGGTTCAAAATATTTTGGACCATATGCCAATCCCGGAGCAGCAAGAGAGATGGTAGACTTTATAAAACAAAAATATAAAATAAGACAATGTAGAACATTAAAAGAAAGAACAAGACCATGTCTAAATTACCACATAAATAGATGTTTAGCACCATGCATGGGATATGTAACAAAAGAAGAATATAGAAAACAAATTGATGAAATAATAGACTTGTTAGATGGAAAAACAGAAAAAGTAATAAAAGAACTAGAAAAAGAAATGAAAAAAGCATCAGAAAAATTAGACTTTGAACAAGCAGCATACTTAAGAGATAGAATACAAGCAATTGAAAGAGTATCAGAAAAACAAAAAGTATCAAACATATCAGAAAATAACATAGATGTAATAGGAATAGCAAAATCAGAATTAGAAATATGTATAGAAATATTTTTTGTACGTGGAAGCAAAATGATAGGAAGAGAACACTATTTTTATAATGACCTAAGAGATATGGAGGATAGCGAAATATTATCAGGATTTATAAAACAATACTATTTAGACAATCCAAACATACCAAATAAAATAATGATAAGAGAAGAACTAGAAGAAAAAGAAGCCTTAGAACAGTGGTTATCCACAATGTTAGGAAGAAAAGTGGAAATAAAAAGCCCTAAAAAAGGCGAAAAATTAAGATTTGTAGAAATGGCAGAAAACAATGCAAAAGTAACATTAGAAAATAAAGAAAAAGACAAAAGCGAAATCCTAATGGAACTAAAAGAAGTTCTAAAAATGGATAAATTACCAAGAAAAATAGAAACATATGATATATCAAACATATCAGGCGAATACATGGTAGCAGCAATGTGTGTATTACAAGATGGAGTTATAAAAAAGAATTTATCAAGAAGATTTAGAATCAAAACAGTATTTGGACAAGATGATCCGAGATGTATGGAAGAAGTAATCACTAGAAGATTAAGACATTCAATAGAAAATCCAAATGGAGGATTTGGAAACTTGCCAGATGTAATCTTTGCAGATGGTGGAATAACACAAATAAGAGCAACTAAAAAAGCAATTGAAAAAGTAGCAAATGAATATGAAGGAAAAGAAAAAAATGCAATATTAGACATCAAAGTGTTTGGAATGGTAAAAAATGATAAACACCAAACAAGAGCATTGATGGATGAAAATAGAAAAGAATTAAAAATATCTGAAAACTTAATGCATCTAATTACAAGATTTCAAGACACAGTACATGACACAGCGATAACATATCATAGAAAACTAAGAGATAAAGACATAACAAAATCAGAATTAGATGAAATAAAAGGAATTGGAAAAGTAAAAAAACAAGCCCTATTAAAGCAATTCGGAAGTGTTGAAAAAATCAAGAAAGCAAGTATTGAAGAACTAATGCAAGTAAAAGGCATAACAAAAGAACTAGCAGAAAAAATTGTGGTTAGTTTGGGGACAGGTTCGGACTGACCATTTTTGGATAGTTTGGGGACGCAACTTTTTTAGTAACTAAAAAAGTTATTATTTAAAAGTGGAGAGGTATCACCGCTCCACTTTTATCCATTTCCGATGTTTTGCAATATCGGAAAAAGTTTGGTAAGCACCAGGAAAATGATGCTTCCTAAATTGCTTAACTTCATAGATATCAAATATTAAATATCCAAGAATTAAGCCAAATAAAACTACAAGTGCTTTCTTCATGTAATCCCTCCTTCGGGAATTGAAAGCTAAGGAATATTCCTTGTTTATAGTTTCTAGTTAAGTATAACACAATCAAGAATTTACGGCAATATTTAAAAATTTTTAAGTTTCGGTTTTTTGCCAAAATAATTTTATTAAAACGACTCAATTGGTAAAATATGTATATAACTAAA